>NZ_CP100604.1:1200000-1527500 GCF_031202265.1 Bradyrhizobium sp. Ash2021
GCCGCAATCACCGCGTCTACACCGCGATCTGTTTGGTGACGCCGAAAGAAGCCTTTCGCCAGCGCCTGATCGAGACCCGGGTGCGCTTCAAGCGGCTCAGCGAGGACGACATCCAGGCCTATATCGGCTCCGGCGAATGGCGCGGCAAAGCCGGCGGCTATGCGGTGCAGGGCATCGCCGGATCCTTCGTGGTCAAGATGGTCGGCTCCTACAGCAACATCGTCGGCCTGCCGCTCTACGAGACGGTGACGCTGCTCGGCGGCGAGGGCTTTCCGATCCGCTTCGGCTGGTTGAATGCCAGCTAAGCCAGCCAACGATACCGGCTCCGGCAAGGCGGCCGCAAAGAAGTGCCCGACCTGCGGCAAGCCGGCCTCCGGCCCGACGCTGCCATTCTGTTCGCCGCGCTGCCGCGATGTCGATCTCAACCGCTGGCTGTCCGGCTCCTACGTCATTCCCGGCAAGGACGACGAGGAAGACGCGGAATAGGCCTCTAGGTTGAATCGGTGCCGGCGTTCGGGTCACCTCGCCCCGCTTGCGGGGAGAGGTCGAATTGCGAAGCAATTCGGGTGAGGGGGACTCTCCGCGCACAGAACTTGTGGAGAGTCCCCCTCACCATAGCCGATGCTTCGCATCGGCGTTCTTCTACCAAGAACGGCGGCCAAAAGGCCGCCTACGCCCTCTCCCCGCAAGCGGGGCGAGGGAGATCAAGCCAGACCCATCCCGCTTTAGGCGCATTGATTTAATCGGAGCCTGTCTCCACACTCCGGACAACAGCACGACCTGAGGCAATCAGGCGGTTCCTGCCGGAGGGATCGTCCCATGCTGAATCGCCGCAATTTTGCTGGCCTCACGGCTGCTGCCGTGGCCGCGCCTACGATTCTCGCCTCGCGCGCCCTGGCCGCAGACTGGCCGGCCAAGCCGGTGCGCATCGTGGTGCCGTTCACGCCGGGCGGCTCGACCGACATCACCGCGCGCCTGGTCGGCAACCGCCTGCAGGAGGTCTGGGGCCAGTCGGTGGTGATCGAGAACAAGCCGGGCGCCGGCGGCAACATCGCCGCCGACATGGTCGCCCATTCCGACGCCGACGGTTACACCATCTTCATCGCCGGGCCGGGGATGGCGACCAACCAGTTTCTCTATCCGTCATTGACCTACGATTCCGTCGCCGACTTTGCGCCGGTGACGATGCTGATCACCCAGCCCAATCTGATGTGCGTGCCGAATTCCTCGCCCGCGAAATCGGTCCAGGAATTCATCGCCTATTGCAACGCCAACCGCGGCAAGGTCACCTACGCCTCGTCCGGCAACGGCACCACGCTGCATCTGAGCGGCGAGCTGTTCAAGCGGCTCGCCAAGGTCGAGATGACGCACATCCCCTATCGCGGCGGTGCGCCGGCGATCAACGACCTCATTCCCGGCCGCGTCGACGTCATCTTCGACAACATGCCCTCGATCCTGCAGCACGCGAAGGGCGGCCAGGTGCGCGCGCTCGCGGTGACCACGAAGGAACGCGTGTCCGTCGTGCCTGACATCCCGACCATCGCCGAATCCGGCGTGCCCGGCTTCGACGTGTTTTCGTGGTTCGGCTTCTTCGTGCCGATCAAGACGCCGCCGGACGTCGTCGCCAAAATCAACTCCGACACCAACGCGGCGCTGGTCCATCCCGCGGTCAAGACCCGGTTCGAGGAACTCGGCGCCAACCCGAAAGGCTCGACCCGGGCCGAGCTGGCGGCCTTCCTGAAATCGGAAATCGACAAATGGGGCCCGGTGATCCAGGAGGCCAAGATCAGGGTGGAGAATTAAGGGGGGAGAGGTGAAGCGCCGATGCCGCACCGGCTCAATTTGATCTCGTGAGCGTTCGGCACACGGCGCGGCGGACGCCGAAAAGCTGTTGTTTGCCAATCGTTTGTGGGCGAAATCGAAGCGGGGCCTGCCGCGCCGAAGCCGACGGCGAAGGCGGGTGGACACAGCCGCCCAGCCTGACTATAAACCGGCGCTCCCGGGCCATGGCCGCAGGGAAATGCCCAGGTAGCTCAGTTGGTAGAGCATGCGACTGAAAATCGCAGTGTCGGTGGTTCGATCCCGCCCCTGGGCACCATCATTTCAATAGCTTAGCTACTGTTGGGCGTATCGCGAATTTACTGTGTCCGCGCTATGTCCGCATTAACTCTGTGGGCTGAGTTTAACCGGAAAAGTTGATCGCTCGATCGCCCTTTTTCAGTGCCATCTGCAATCGGCAACACGGTTCCTAAGCGGCCTCAGTGGCGCCCGCTTCGCCGGCCGAACGACACCGCCGGCTCGCCACTATTCACAGCGTCCCGATATGCTGAGTAGCTTGTGGCGAACGGGCCGGTAGCCGACCCATCGGGCGAAGACCCGCGTCGGCGGTACCACCAAAACCAGCCAGCGCCGCCCCTGCCAAAAGTTTCCAGCGCCCGGTCGGCGTAGAACACCTCGATGGTAGCACCGGTTCGCGGGTGGATGTCGTAGAGCGGTTCATACGACGCGCGCCGCTTGGGGTCGCTATTTCCTGATGGTGCCACAGAAGCCTCCTTTGAAGGTTGGAAGGTTGCTCGCGAAGTCGACAGCAGGGCAGGCGCACGCCAGTCGTTGCAGCCACTCCGCTCGGGATGCCTAGCCACGTCGCGGAGCGCGCTGAGCCCGGCTCGGTCGTGTTGGCGACGCCCTAAGCGGCGTCGCTTTGCTGGTCAGACAGCGCCAACCCACGCAGATAGTCAGCGGCTGCTTGCGCCTTGCTGCACGCCGTAAAGAATGCGCGGCTATCGGCCTTCAACAGCCCAATCCAATTTTGAATATAGCCGGCGTGGCGCAGATCGCCGTCAATCGAAAACTCAGCGCAAAGAAAGGCTGAACAGAGTTCGGCGACCAGCTCCTCGGCAGCGTAAGCCCTCTCGCCGAAGCGGTGGCGCAGATCACGTGCGAGCCGCGATTTGTGACCTGACCAGTGGCCAAGCTCGTGAAACGCGGTCGAATAGAACTGAGCAGCGTTCTTGAACGCCTCGAACCGTGGCAGGCTGATCACGTCGTCGCTGGGCCGGAAGTAGGCTTCGCCGAACCCTTCGCGGATGGTGGCGCCGCTGCTGGCCAAGAATTCGTCAATCGTGGCGTCACGTTCGTCCGAATTACGTGGCTTCACATCCCCTAGCGTCACGACCCGCTCAGGAAGATTTTCGCATTGATCGACGTTAAACACCGTGTACTCGCGCATCATCGGCACAAGCCGCGTTGCGGTGTCATCCTCCGCGCCCTTGTCGCGAACCTGAAGCTGCTTGACGAAATAGACTCTTGTACCGTGCTCGCCCTTGCGCACGTTGCCGCCCAACTCCAAGGCCTGCTTGAACGTCAGAAACCGCGGCGTGCGATAGCCGGCCGTTTGAGCCATCCACAGAAGGATAACGTTGCATCCTGAGTACGGCCGATTGGTCGCGGCATTGCATGGCGTGTTGGCGCCTGGGCTTGCCGACCATGGCTTAATCCATGGCGCGGCGCCGGCTTCTAGCTCCGCAATAATCCGGGCCGACACCGTTTCATAGAGATCACGCTTCATGATACTTGCCTCGCTACTGCGGTTAGCGCGGCCGTGTTGCGGGCCGCATGCTATTGCCGCGTCGGGCAAGGCTTCCGAGTTCGCCGTGGGGAGAGAGGCTAATGGGGCAATTTCACCCCCCGGGGGGCATGGACAGGCGGGCCCCCTCGCGCGCGCGAAGAGGTGTGCCGCGCAGATAGAAGGTCCCAAAAGTAAATCGTTAAAAAAGTACTAACGCAGGGACTGTGTGCCGCTTCCGGCGCGTTGTATCCCAGCAGCGGTTGGAGATAATAGCCTATGAAAAAACCAAGTAAGACCGCGGCCGAACTCGAGGCCTCCATCAAGGTGGAAATGGAGGACATCTGCGATGAGCCGACCGATATGTCGTTTTCGGTTCAGCCCGACGGCGACAGTTGGAAGGTCCAAGTTCTACAAGAGGGAAACGTCGACGATGCCGAGCGTCGCGAGATGCTAGAGCGGATCGCTGCCCGACTGAAAGCTGAATTTGATTTGAAGCGCTGAGCTAGTCGCGTGCGGCACTCTTAAGCAGCGTTGGATAAGCGAGCTTTGAGGGGTAATTTCGTGTGGATAAGCCTCTGAAGCGCCGCATTTGCACGATCAACACCCGCTTAGTCCTTGTTCGCATCGCTAATACAGCCGGAACCGTAAGGGACTGAACATGCTCCAACTGCGATGAGAACGGTTTGGCTTGCGTTCTTTTGTCTGATCGGCCTCGCAATCGCGGCTGTAATCAAATTTGGCTTGTCGCCTTACACGAGCGCAGACTATCCGCGGCTTGGTAGGTCTTTTCCTAAAGCAGACGTTTTGCAGAAAATCGCCCGGCCCGCTGAGATTGCCTCGTCACCGGACAACAAGGCGATCTCAACTAACATTCAAAATACTTCGGCAAAGGGTGACAAGCTTGAGGCGTCATACACCGTTGAAGGTTCTGCCGACCCTATCTCGGTAAAACCTGATCTGGTTGCGCCGGCTGAAACGGAGCCGAAGCGTCCTGACAAGACGAAGATCGTGAGCAGGCATTGGCACGATCCGTTGGACAAGCGGGATGCGCAGGCTGCTCAAGCTTCCGTAAAACGCAAGCTTGCCAATAATGCGAGTACAGCCCGTCGCCACGTCGTCAGTGCAGGGGCGCCAAAGCCCTGATCGGGCGGCACTCTGTTAAAACCCAAGCAGCGCCAAGCTCGGATTGGTTCTCGCCGCTGACTGCTAACGCATCTCAGCGTTGATGTCCGAGACCGATGCCCATTTGCGAAGCCTTGACGCGCAACGCGCCTATTGTGCGCTTGGTCGCCTTAGAAATTTTGTCTACAGGCGTCCGTGCCTTCGAGTGCTTCCTGAGGTCTCGGATATCCGCAGGCGTCCATTCACGACGCGACGACTTCTTCTTTTTGGTGCTGGCAGTTCTCAACTTTACGACTCCTTAGTTTTGTAAGGACCGTGCTGTTAGCAGCCCGTGTGCCGACACCACAACTAACAAATCGCACATCTAACAGATTGCTGAACCTCCAGCTTGGCCGCATGCGCGGCCCTGGCAGCCCCTTGAGAGAAGCGCAGTCGGGGCGGCGCAGGAAGGGCGAAATTCGCAAGAACGGCGAACGCAGCTTTTCGAGTCTGGGAGGAGAAGCGCGCCCCGGGCATCGTCCGCCGAACCGTCAACGCGGCCGTTGCCGCGGGCAGAGAGCAGCCTAGTTCAGCATGAGCCACACGATGTTACATGAGGTGTTGCAATTGTTGCATCGAGCAGGCTGCCCGAATGTGCCGGTAAGCTGCCATTCTTGGGCCTCGTTACTCCACTGGATCGTGGCATGACAGACTACATCGTCTGAACTACAATTCGAGCACACAGGCGTCGACCGCGGTGCTCGCCCCGTCCGGCCATCGATGGTTCGGGGTGTCTCGGGAATTAGATTGAACGGATTGATGAGCGCGGCGCGACGCATTTTTTCGTTTCCCCCTGTAGCTTCTTGGGCCGAGCCTACACTAGCCATGGGTTCCGAAGTGCTGCGAGATCATCGTTACCCACCCGTCCTGTGAATTGCCGCGGTGCGACAAAGAGCGGAGCCTCCGTAGAGGACGCGTTCCAGTTTGAAGCCCTTATCCAGCGACGTCCCTGGTGACACGGTCCAGGCCGGGACCTAGCGCCTTGGCGCGGGTTGCGTCGCGGCGAACAGCGCGTGTCGATTTTCCGCTTTTGGCTGCCGTGTCTCTTTCGGAAGAGGCCAAGTTGGCCGCTTTCCTCTTGCCGCCACCGGCTCTGCCCGAGGCGCCGCCGTGCTGCGTCTCCGGATGCACCGCTTCATAGGCCGGCTTTCCGCTTCGCTATCTGCTTTGCCCGGTGCGCCGGCGTCAGATCGCGCCGGATCAGGTTCTTGTCGATCCTCGAAGCCCAAGCCCTAGCGGTTCATTATGCGCTGTACGAATGCTTGTCCGGTTGGACTGGTCGCGCAAGTATATGAGTATTGTTCAACGACGCCGGCAGCGACCGTATCGATGTCAACGATGATTGGCTTCGATTAGCCTTTCCAGTTTGCAAGCTGTTCCGGCGGCATAGGTCTCGTGTGCGATTTTTTAACCTCTAACGCTGCAATCTTTGGCAGCGCCTCGGTGGCCTTTAGGACGCAAGGTCGTGTTACATCACCGGCGGCAAAGCAGGATGACCCGATCGACAAGAGCGAGATGGCCGCAGCGAAAATGGTCTTCATCATTTCTGCCCTTTGAAAGCCAAGCTTTTGGGTCGTCGAGGCGCTGCCCGTGTTTGACCCTTCTCGCCACGCACCTACAGCTCAAACATCAACAGCCGTGCAGCCAAGTTCACCGATCGCAATAGCTGTGTGTCGGGCAAGATCAGTCCAGTTCATAGGTCCTCCCGCACCCCCCGGCCATTGACGTCGCCAGCGCCGGCTCGATGAATCCAGGGAAGGGCGCCTTGGCGCCAATCGCGGCCGGTTTTTTACGCTGGAACGCCACTCCAAAACTCCACGCAAGAGAACCGGGATTCAAGCGGAGGGGCTGAGATTTCGTTCCAAGCACCGCGCGACGCCAGCCAAAAATCATAGTCGACCGAAGCGCTAGCGGGTATATAGGAGGTTAGCCGATTGATTAGAAAGAGCGTCTAGGTGATCAACAGCAAGACGGCACTTGAGCTACAAGGCGTCGCAGCTCTGGGCGGTAGTCTAGAGGTCGACGGGAGCCGCTACACGGCTTTAGAATTGCAGGGAATCGCAGCGACGCTGAAGCCGAACGCTTATTTGAAGGTTCACAATTCTGCGTCAAAAACAACGATGGAAATGCAGGGTATAGCGGCGATGAAACCAGGCCAGGTGGTCTTCGCTTAGCTAGGCTCCTACAGTCCAGTTTGCACCTTTGGCATTCTGAATTACTTTGATGGCGGTCGTCCGCGCGAACGTGGCAACGAATGCGTGATGCACGCTCAAAATGTCTTCCTGAAGCGGTTGATCGTCTTCGATGGCCGTGACGTTCAAACCAATCTCGCGGCATTTATCGATCAGAAAGTGATGAGAGTGCTCAGTAGTGCCTTCGTAGTCCATCAACAATTCAGTGACGCACTTCGCTTTGTCGCCCGGATCGGGGGCTGTCGCGAACATATTCTGTTCAAGCCACGCAGCCACCATGCGCCGTGTGCCCTCAACTGACCGCTCACAATCAGCGATGAACGCTGGTGGATACTTGCTGAAGACTTGCTGCCATAAGATTTGCTTGAGCGGCTCAGCTTTCATTTCATTTATCGCTCGATCGACTTCAGCTAGAACACCCATTGCAGGGTGGCCTCTCACCTGAGGATCGGTCGGACCAAGACAGGAATGCTTGCCGAGTAGTATGTCGCGACTAGCGCAAGCGATCATGGTGCCCGCCGACATCGCCATATGCGGCACGATCACCCGGATATTTTTGCCAAACATCTTGTACAGATATTCGACAAGCGCTCTGGCCGCTTCGATGCCTCCGCCCGGCGTATGAAGAACGAGGTCAAGCCCACGGTCTCGATCGACACCGTGAACGACGGCCATCAGGCCGTTCATATCCAAGTCGGTAATCGCAGTCTCTGGGTGTGGCAGCCCATTGGGCGACTTCGACTGAAGAAAACCCGAATAATAAGCTATAACAGCGCGATCGACGCGCTGTTCAAGTGCTTGGATGTATTTCTGCCTGACTTGGTCCGCGGCGTTCGGCTGACCGATACCATCAATCTCGACGTTTATTTCGTTCCAAGTGGGCATCGTCCTGCACAGTATATGAGCGAACGGTTATCGGGGTAAATTCGCCGTAGCCCGAAAATCCGCCAGAAAACTCTGCGGTTTCAATGGATAAAGATGAATCGTAAGCGACTGACGACACGCCCATGGCTACACCAGCTTCTCGCAGTGCTCCCTCGCGGCCATTCATGGCTTGCTCCAATAGTAGGCTCAATCACCTTCGCGTAGCACGAGCTGATTCGCCGGTCAAATTACCGGCCCGGCCAGGACAATCGCCCTGTGGACCGATTCGTTTCCGATTAGGCGACAAAACTGGTTAACGGGCGTTCACCGTAGCGAGCCTCGAAGCGCATTTTTGTAGGAGGCGGGGTCGGCCGCCCTGTAGCGTGCCCTCGTCTCCCAAGGCTCGGTCAGACAGTGCCTGGCAGCTCGGCCAATGTGGCGCTAAGGTATCTTCTTTGTTTGCGCCGCGCGCGACGATATTCAGGCCATCGTCGGGCAACGGCTGTAACGCCTTCGCCTCATCCCACGGCGCGCGCATCCAGACGTCGCGTTCTTCGTCCGTGGTCAGGATCACCGGCATCGCTTTGGGATGGATCGGCGCGACCACAGCATTTGGCGCCGTCGTCAGGAAGCCGTAGACGAGACCCGCGCAAAGCATCCCGCTCGATGATCCGGCGGCCGCGCGATACACCGATATGGAAACTAGAAGCCGCATTGAAATGCCGGTCGTGCAGGAGGGGCCGTGAGGGGCGCCGGTGCTCATGATGCCTATAGGGCTAGCGACGGCTCCGGCCGGGCGCCTGACTGGACGCAACCTGACCCCGTGGAGCATGGACACGGCCGACCGCGCATTCGTGTATAAGGGAGATATACACGAATATGCATAGAGGGGCAGCTAATCCGTGATTGAAGTGCTTGGCTAATTTGGACATTATGTCCCAAACGGGGGCTCCAGAGCCAGATGAAATCCATGTCAGCGGCTGAAGCCAAAAACGGCTTTGGCCAATTGATTGACATCGCGCGTCAGGAACCGGTGAAGATCGAGAAACACGGCCGCGCTGTGGTCGTCGTGATCAGCATCGAGGACTACGAGCGTCTGACGGCGGCCAAGGCCAGCCCCCAAGAGTCGATTGAAGAACACCAAGGGGAATAAAGTGGCCAAGCAGAGTGCGAAAGTTCAGAGCCTCAGTGCGTTTGCATGGTCAATCGCGAGCTATCGCCAATTTTTGGTGACGGCCGGGCCGGTCAGGCGGCGGCGGTTATGGGCTGACGGTCAGCGGGTTTAGCGATGACCTCGATCCCGTTGTTGAATGTCACACCGAGAACGAGTTTTGGCAACTGGTTGTGGCCATCGAGACGACGCCAGCTTTTCTGCGCGGCCTCGA
The DNA here is from genome assembly GCF_031202265.1 of Bradyrhizobium sp. Ash2021. NCBI lineage: Bacteria > Pseudomonadati > Pseudomonadota > Alphaproteobacteria > Hyphomicrobiales > Nitrobacteraceae > Bradyrhizobium > Bradyrhizobium sp. Ash2021. The sequence goes on from NZ_CP100604.1 coordinate 1,209,171, forward strand.
GCAGCTTGAAGACCATCGCGAGCGCCGTCCTGTTGGACAGGCATCCCTTCGATCGGATCGTGCGGTGGCGCACGGTAGCGAAGGTGCTTTCAATGGGATTGGTCGTTCGCAGGTGTTTCCAGTGCTCGGCCGGGAAGTCGTAGAACGCCAGTAGCGTGTCCCGATCCTTGCCCAGGCAGTCGGCCGCCTTCTCGTATTTGGGCGTGTAGCTCGCGATGAAGGCGTCGAACGCCAGCTCGGCGGCGGCCTTGGTTTCGGCCATCCAGATCTCCTGCAACGCGCGTTTGGCCTTCGGCTGCTGGCTCTTCGGCAACTTGGCGAGTACGTTCGCGGTCTTGTGCACCCAGCAGCGCTGCTCGCGCGTTTTCGGCCAGACCTCACCGGCGGCCTTCCAGAACCCGAGCGCGCCATCGGCGATGGTAAGCCGCGGCGGCACGTCGAGCCCGCGCCGCTTCAGATCGAGCAGCAGATCGCGCCAGTCCTGCGCGCTCTCGCGGGCGCCATCGGTGAAGCCGACCAGTTCCTTGCGGCCTTCCGGCGTCGCGCCGATCAGCACCAGGATGCACTGCTTTTCGTCTTCGAGGCGTGCCTGGAGATGGATGCCATCGGCCCAGATGTAGACGTAACGTTTCGCCGACAGATCGCGCCTCTGCCACGCGGTGTGTTCGTCAAGCCAGCCGTCCTTCAGGCGGCCGATGGCGGATGCCGACAATCCGGCAGCATCCTTGCCGAGCAGTGCTGCCAGCGCCTCGGAGAAGTCGCCGGTCGAGATACCCTTCAGGTAAAGGATCGGCAGCAGCGTCTCGATCGATTTAGAGCGGCGCATATAGGGCGGCAGGATCGAGGGCGAGAACCGGATGCGGTCGGGGTCGGTAGCGTCCGCCTCGCGATCGCGCACACGCGGCTGGCGGACGGCGACCGGACCGATACCGGTCATCACCTCGCGCTCCGGCAGGTGACCGTGGCGCACGACCCGCTGGTGGCCGTCTGCGGTCTTCAAATCGGCATGCTTGCCGAGAAAGTCCGCGACCTCGGCCTCGACCGCCTGGGCCAACAGAACACGTGCCCCAGTACGCAAGATTTCCGTGAGTTGATCGTCGACGTTTGCTGGCTGAATCAGCTTGATGATGTTATCTTTGGACACGGCATATCGCTCCTTCGGTGGAGAAGTGGAGGCGTCAAGCACCCCCACGATATGCCGCCTTTCCGATTCCCGCCGTCACCAACTTTCAGCGATAGCTCGTCAATCGCCGACATCCTGAGAGGCGACTTAAAGCAATCCGAATATGGCAAGGTGATTCTACCATTCGTCGTTCTTCGCCGGCTTGACTGCCTTCTCAGAGAATCAAAAAAGGCCGTTCTGGAAGCCTCGGCTACTCTGCCGGCTGGCGTCGACGAAGCCACACGCGACATGATCCTATTCGGAGCCGTCGGCGGCAACGTCAAGGTCTACAATCTTTCCCGGTTCACATTCGAGAGTCTCCGGGGGCAAGAACCAGCCCAATTGCATGCGAACCTGGTGGACTACATCACCAGCTTCTCCGCCAATGTACGCGACATATTCCTCGACAAGTTCCTCTTCACTGACCAGCTCAAACGTCTCAAGGAAGGTGGCATTCTCTGGAATGTGTTCGAGCGGTTCTGCGAGATCGACCTGCATCCCGACACCGTTTCCAATATCGAGATGGGCTATCTGTTCGAGGAGTTGATCAGGCGCTTCTCGGAAATCTCGAACGAGACCGCTGGTGAGCACTTCACCCCACGCGAGGTCATTCGCCTAATTGTCGATCTTCTCATCGCCAACGATGACGCCAAGCTCACCGGGCGCGGGATCATACGTCAGGTTTACGACCCGGCATGCGGCACGGGCGGCATGCTCGCGCTGACGGAAGAGGCGCTTAAAGATTTTAATCCGTCGATCCGCGTCGAGCTGTTCGGGCAGGAGCTGAATGGTGAGTCGTTCGGTATTTGCAAATCCGATATGCTGGTCACGGGTCATGATCCGGAACAGATCACATTCGGCAATACGCTGACGCAGGACGCCCACAAGGGAAAGCGCTTCCACTACATGCTTTCCAATCCTCCTTACGGCGTCGACTGGAAAAAGTATCAGGACCCGATCAAAGCGGAAGCGGACACGCAAGGTTTCGATGGCCGATTCGGCGCAGGTACGCCGCGGATTTCGGACGGCCAGTTGCTCTTTCTGCAGCATATGATCTCGAAGATGCGCGATGACGAGGTGGGCTCTCGAATTGGCATTGTCATGAACGGCTCTCCGCTTTTCACTGGCGGAGTCGGTTCGGGTGAAAGTGAAATTCGCCGATGGATGCTGGAGAATGACTGGGTTGAAGCGGTTGTCGCCTTGCCCACTGACCTTTTCTACAACACTGGTATCCAAACCTATGTTTGGCTGCTCACTAACCGCAAACCCGTAAATCGCCGTGGCAAGGTGCAGCTAATTGATGCTTCCGGTGAGCGGTTTTGGCGATCCCTGCGCAAATCGCTCGGCTCCAAGCGCCGCGAAATTTCTGGTGAGGGGCGTGCAGAGATTGTCCGCATCTACGCCGGATTTCTGAACGGCGAGAGCGGTGAGAACGACGTCTCGAAGATTTTCGACGTAACGGATTTCGGCCATCGCGAGATTCGCATTGAACGTCCGCTCAGGCTAAACTATCAGGCAAGTGAAAACCGTATCGAGAGGGTAAAAGCCGAGAAGGCGTTTCTCAAACTTAACATCGCCCAACAGGAGCAGATCATCGATGCTTTAGGGCGTCTGCCGAACACCCTATTCACCGACCGCGACAAATTTGAGAAGGCCCTAACTAAGGCGCTTAAGTCCACCGACCTAACGGTCGGTACGGCAGTCCGCAAATTGATCATCACTGGTTTGTCTGAGCGTGATGAAAGCGCAGCTATTTGCACTGATACGCATGGACAATCAGAATGTGATGCCGAACTTCGCGATCACGAGTTGGTGCCGCTCAAAGAGGATTGGCGGGAATACGTCACCCGCGAGGTCACGCCGTTCGCAGCGGACGCGTGGGTCGACGAAAGCTATCGTGACGCTCGTGATGGGGAAATCGGTCGAGTAGGCTACGAGATAAATTTCAACCGCTATTTCTACCGGTTTGTGGCTCCGCGCCCGCTTGAGGAAATCGACACTGAGCTCAAGGTGCTGGAGGCTGAGATTGCTGGGTTGCTGAAAGAGGTGGCAGCGTGACCACTTTGCAGGAACGTGTTCACGGCGCGTGTCCGCCAAAGACCTGGCAGCTGAATAAGCTTCATCGAGTTTTGCGGGTGCGCAAAGGGCACAAGAATACCGGGATGCGCGAAAGCAATCTGCTTTCACTTAGCTATGGCAAGATCGTCAACAAGGACATTGATAGCTCAGAGGGGCTTTTACCAGAAAGCTTTGAGACCTATCAGCTCGTTGAGCCTGGCAATATTGTTATGCGATTAACTGATCTGCAGAACGATAAACGTAGTTTGCGCCAAGCACTGGTTCATGAGCGCGGAATAATCACCTCGGCATATGACGCTTTGGAAGTGGGGGCGGATCAAGACCCCCGCTTCTGGGCTTACGCGCTACTGGCATTGGATATTGCCAAATATTACTACTCACTTGGTGGCGGCGTCCGTCAATCGATCAAGTTCTCTGATTTCCCAAACGACTGGATCGCGACGCCCTCTTTGGAAGTTCAACGAGCGACTTCTGATTTTCTAGATCGCGAGATAGCCAAAATTGAACAGTTGATCGACAAGAAGCAACAGTTGATCAATCTACTGACCGTAAAGCGCGCATCGCACATTTATGAAACTGTCACCGGAAGAGCGTCTAAGGATGTTCTTTCAAAAAAGACCGGCAATGCATGGTTTCCTATTCTTCCAGACGGCTGGAAACTGGCACGCATAAAAAATGTTGTGACCAGCATCTCTGACGGCCCGCACATCTCACCAGAATATGTAGATGAAGGAATTCCCTTCATCTCCGCTAGAAATGTCAAAGTCGATCGCTGGTCCCTCGATGACGCTAAGTACATCTCTCACGAACTTTATCGAGAGATCACAAAGAAGTCGAAGCCCGTAAGGGATGACGTGCTCTACACCAAGGGCGGCACTACCGGAATTGCACGTTTAGTTGATTTGGAATTCGAATTCCACATATGGGTTCATGTGGCACTTTTAAAGATTCGACGGTCAGTTGCGTGCCCCGCATACGTCGCGCATACCCTAAACAGTTCTGGATGCTATGCGCAGTCGCAATTGTTCACACGTGGGGCGACCAATAACGACCTCGGTCTCAATCGCATGGCAAACATCTGTCTGCCGCTACCAACTTTACGAGAGCAGTGTACTATCGTAGATCGACTGAATAGCTCTTTGATACCTATCGATAAAGTCAGAAAAAGCATTGAAGCCTCAGTTGAGCGCCTGCGCGAGTACCGGTCCTCATTGATTACGGCCGCTGTCACCGGGCAGATCGACGTGGCTACTTGGACGACGCAAGTCGCAAAAAATAACTATCCGGAGCAGATCGAAGAGGCAATGAGGGCATGAGGGAGATTCTTGGAAAGGCGAAAACCGTCCGGGAACTCCTCAAGGGAGTGAAGTACTCGATTGACTATTATCAACGGGAATACAAATGGGGAGAGAAGCAGGCGGCCGAGCTGATCGACGACCTCACTGGGAAATTCTTGGAGGATTATCAGCCAAGTCATGCGCGCAAGCAGGTCTCGGAATACCCGCACTATTTTCTCGGCTCGATCATCATCAGCAAGAAAGACAGCGCGAGCTACATTGTTGACGGCCAGCAACGGCTTACGAGTCTGACGCTGCTCCTGATCCTGCTTCGCAACCTGCAGGGCGGACGGCCAGACCAGGTCAATATTGATGAGCTCATCGTCTCGGAGAAGTTCGGCGAAAAATCATTCAACCTCGATGTCGATGAGCGCAATCCCTGCATGGAAGCGCTTTTCGAGGATACGGCATTCGATCCTTCCGACCGGTCAGAGTCGGTGCAGAACCTGTTTGCGCGGTATCGCGACATGGAAGCAGCTTGGCCGGAAGAGTTACGGGCGGATGCGCTTCCCTACTTTATCGATTGGATGTTGGAAAATGTGCATCTCGTAGAAATCACAGCCTATTCGGACGATGACGCATACACGATCTTCGAGACCATGAATGACCGCGGGCTCTCGCTGAGCCCAACGGACATGCTCAAAGGTTACCTGCTCGCTAACATCGATGAGCGTAAGCGGCTGTCCGCGAACCATCGGTGGCGAGAACGCATCATGGAGCTCAACGAAGCAGGGAAAGAGGTCGAAGCCGATTGTTTCAAAGCTTGGCTGCGAAGCCAATATGCTACAAAAATTCGCGAACGCAAGAAGGGAGCGAAGCCCGAAGATTTCGACCGAATCGGCACCGAGTTCCATCGCTGGCTGCGCGATGCCAGTGCGTCGGTAGGCCTCACAGGTTCGGATGATTTCTTCCGGTTCATCGACCGCGATTTTGATTTTTACGCTAAGCAGTATCTGCGCCTTATGGAGGCCTCTCGCCGTCGAGTGGAGGGGCTTGAACTCGTCCAGTACAATGCGCAGCACGGCTTCACGCTGCAGTACATGCTGATTCTCGCGCCGCTGAAGCCGGATGACGATCCGCATGTAGTGGATGCGAAGATCAGGATTGTTGCGCGTTTCGTTGAGGTGCTCCTTGCCTGGCGTCTTTGGAATTTCCGCAGCATCGCATACTCCACGATGCAATACGCAATGTTCTTGGTCATGCGCGATATTCGAGGCCTTGATGCGGGGCCCCTTGCGGCGCGATTGCATGAGCAGCTGCTCAAGGAAACCGAGACTTTCGCGAGCAACGACCGGCTTCGCGTACACCAGCAGAACCGCTATGCCATCCACCGGCTTCTCGCGCGGCTTACCGACTACGTTGAGACGCAGTCAGGTCAAAGCTCTCGATATGCAGAATACATCGGCGAAGGCGGGGCTCGTTACGAGGTGGAGCATATTTGGGCCGACCATCCGGAACGCCATGCTGACGAATTTAACCACCCGTCGGACTTTGCGGAGCACCGTAACCGTATCGGAGGCCTTCTACTCTTGCCCAAGTCTTTTAATGCGAGCTATGGCGACCTGCCGTATGACGAGAAGCTGAAGCACTACCGCACCCAAAACCTGCTGGCCCACTCGCTGCATGCAGACTGCTACTCACATAATCCCGGCTTTCTACGATTCGTAAACGATTCCAAGCTGCCGTTCAAAGCGCGCGAAACCTTCAAGACGGCCGATATTGAAGAACGCGGGCAGCTTTACCGAATGCTGGCAGAGCAAGTCTGGGACCCTGAAGCGTTGCTGCGTGAGGTGCCGCAATGAACGATCAAACTGTTCCACGAAGCGCCTCATCGATACACAAGGAAATCGTACTCGAAGAGCACCTAGTCGGGCAGCTGATATCAAAGCACGGCTACGTTTTGCGCGGGCCGGACAATTACGATCGCGCCAGTGCTCTCGACCGAGAATTGCTGATCCGCTTCTTGAAGGGAACGCAACCCGAAGAATGGGCGAAGCTGGAGGCGCATTACTCGGGCTCAGCGGAGGCTGAGCTTTTCAAAAATCTTGAGAAAGCGCTGAAATCGCGATCGACGCTCGATGTGCTGCGGGCCGGGATCAAAATGATCCCCGGGATCAGGTTTATTCTTTGCTACTTCAAGCCGGCCAGCGCGCTTGAGCCGAAACGCGTGCAGGAATACGAAGCGAACATACTGTCAGTTATCCGGCAGGTCGGGTACAGCCTCAAGTCCGAGAACGCGATAGACACGGTGCTGTTTGTGAACGGTATCCCCGTCGTTACGCTGGAAATCAAGAATCTCTTGACGGGCTCGACGTTCAGGCATGCCGAGCGGCAGTACCGCGCGGACCGCTCGCCTGCAGGCGAGCCGCTCCTTACCTTCAAACGCGGGGCGCTCGTCCACTTCGCGCTGGACGAAGACAACGTCTCGATGACCACCCGGCTTTCAAACGGCAAGACGCGCTTCCTGCCATTCAACCGCGGGCGCGCAGGCGGTGCCGGCAACGAGGATATCGAGGACGAGTTCCGGGTTGCCTATCTTTACCAAGATGGCGGTTGGGGAAAAGCGGTTTTCTCGCGGGACGTGCTGCTCGACGTAATCGGACGCTTTATGCACCTGGAGAGCAGCGAGCGGGAAGAGACAATGATCTTTCCGCGGTTTCAGCAGTTAGACGCCGTGCGCAGAATAATAGCGCATGCGCGCTCCCGTGGTGCGGGTCAGAACTATCTCATTCAGCATTCGGCAGGATCGGGCAAATCGAACACGATAGGTTGGGTTGCCCATCAAGCGATCAATCTGCACGACGAAGCTGATCAGCCGATATTCAATACGGCGATCATTGTCACCGACCGCATTGTGCTTGACCGTCAGCTGCAAAGTACGGTCTCGCAGTTCGAGCAGACACAGGGCGTGGTCAAAAAGATCGACGGTACGTCGCGCCAACTGAAGGACGCTATTGCCAAAGGCGCGCGCATCATAGTCACGACGATTCAGAAGTTCTCGACCGAGCACCTCAAGGAGATTTCGGGGCAGGGAAAGCGAAAATTCGCGGTAATCGTTGATGAAGCTCATGGAAGCCAGTCCGGTAAGTCTGCCCAGGCGATGACCGAGGCCCTTACCCGCGAGGCTTCATCAAGTGACGACATCGAAGATTTGATCGCAGAATATCAGAAGCAGCGCGGGCCTCAGCCCAACATCAGTTTTCTCGCTTTCACAGCAACGCCACGGAACGTGACGCTGGAGCGGTTCGGGATAAAGGGAGCCGATGGACTCCCACACCCATTTCACCTCTATTCCATGCGCCAAGCCATCGAGGAAGGCTTCATCCTCGACGTGCTGCAGAACTACATGACCTACAAAGCCTACTACCAGCTAGAGAAGGCCATTGAGGACGATCCCGAACTCAGTGGGCGGAGGGGGCAGCGCAGCGTCGCGCGCTTCGCATCGCTGCATCCAACCGCCATCGGCCAGAAGGTCGAGATTATCATCGAACATTTCCGCCGCCATGTGATGAGTGAAATAGGCGGGCAAGCGAAGGCGATGATAGTCACGCAGAGCCGCGAACATGCTCTCCGCTATTTCTTCGGCGTTCGCGACTACTTCAAAGCCAAAGGATACGCGGATCTTAAAGCTCTCGTGGCATTTTCGGGCGAGCTTAATCTGGACGGACAAACATATACCGAAGCTGAGCTGAATGGCTTCTCTGAAACCGAGTTACCTAGCCGCCTTGACGGGTTCAGGCCTGACGGCACGCCGTATCCGGATCAGTACCAGATTCTTATCGTCGCCGAGAAATACCAGACAGGTTTTGACCAACCGAAGCTCTGTGCGATGTATGTCGATCGGAAGCTCGCGGGTTTGCAGGCTGTACAGACCCTCTCCCGGCTGAACCGCACAAAAGCAGGGAAGGAGCAAACCTACATTCTTGACTTCCAGAATACGGTTGAAGACGTGCAAGCCGCTTTCCGGCCCTACTATGAGGTAACGAGCCTGGAGGCGATGTCCGATCCCAACCAAATCTACGAGTTGGAAGGCCGCCTCTTCAAGTTCGGATTTCTCAACCGTGCCGAGATCGAGAGATTCTCGCAGACCTTTTACAAAGGGCCACTCGATGGAGCAGACCGCGCTCGCCTCGAAGGCCTGGTAAGGCATGCCGTCGCCCGATTTGAAGCCGAGGATGATGAAGGCAGACAGGAAGAATTTCGTCAGCTCCTTCGAAGCTACATGCGCTTCTACAGCTTTGTCGCGCAAGTGATACGCCTTGAGGACACGGGCCTTGAGAAGCTGTATTCCTACGCCTCTTGGCTTGCCCGATTGCTTCCGAACCGCCAGCTGCCGCCAGAGATTGAGATAACCGAGGATATGCTTCGTCTTCAGGCCTTCAAAGTTGTTCAGAAGGAGGAAGGCAGCGCGTCTCTTTCCGCCGGCGAGGCCGATCCGCTTCAGGCCATCAAAGAGTTCGGTGCGAAACCGTATACTGAGGATGAGAAGAAAGAACTTTCCGAGATCGTAAAGACCTTCAACGATCGTCACGGAACAGAGTTCACGGAAGCCGACATGGTTCGCTTTGAGCAGGTAAACCGTGAGGTGCTCAACGACGACATGACTGAAATGCTCCGAAACAATCCTCCCGACGTTGTCTATGCCGTCTTCCGGGATGCGTTTTTCCAAGGCGCAATCCGCATGTTTCAGCGTGACAACGAAATGCGCAATATCGTGCTGACGGATGCGAAAGCCCGCGAACAGGCGACACGGCACTTCTTCAACCGAGCGCTTCGCGAATCCCATGGTTCCAGACCGCAGGATAGGGCTTAATGACGCAAGGAGTTGATAAAGAAAGACTACAGCGGGAACTCGACGTTTTGCGTCGGGATGCCCGCCATCTTTCATCCCAGGAAATTGCCGGGCACGCATGCAAGGCAAATCTGGAAATCAGCGACGCCCTCCGGCTTATCAGCGAATATTCGCGAATTCGGTCTAAGGCGCCTTCTGGCTCGTTGCCTGACGCTATTGCCGATTTCGTATCCTCACTTTGCATTCAGTCACGCTGCGAGCGCGTGCTGGAATACACCGCCGGCGACACGCTGCTCACAGTGCGGTTTCTTCATAGCCATCCCGAGGCCCATCTCACGTATGTCGCGCGCAACGCGGATTTCGCGGCAGCTCTGCGACTCCTTCTTGCAGGGAAGACCGCTTTCATTTCTGCGGATATCGCAAGCGTTGTCGGGAGTGCTAAATGCGACGCAATCATTTGCGCGCCGCCGATCGGCTATCGGCCTCCCGGCGAGGACGGTGATGGATTCGGCAGCGATGTTGTCCGCGCGCTGGCGCCTCTGTTGGCGACGAACGGCATTCTTTGCTGGGTGACAGGCCGGGGCGTTCTCTTCAATCGCGCCTCCGCCAAGACTTTCGCTTCCCTCGCTGAGGTCGGATTACACGTATCGGCAATCATTGATCTGGCGCCCGGAGCATTGGCAGGCACTGCCATCGAAGGTGCGCTCGTCGCGTTTCAGCGCAAGGACGACCTGCCGAAATTCGTCGGCATCCTCCGGGACACCGAAAGCGCTGAGCTCCTGGCTTCGGCGCTTGTGGCCGGCCCATCCAAGAAGAGCGGCCCCGGATGGATGTGGCTTGACGCGAAGGACGAGCGAACTTTCGCTGACATTGAGCACGGCGAGCTGATCAAGAAGCTCACACCCAAGGGACGGCATAAGAAAGAGTCGCTGCGCTCACTTCTAGCGCATGACCGGATTGAGCGCGCAGACAAGCCTCTCCCGGAGAACGACCAGACAACGGCTTTTCTTTTTGTTCCAGAATACGCCGGCAGCCGCGTCACCGCCGACCTGCAGGAGCAGACGGTGAAGCCGACCGCGGTGTATCGCCTTGCAATCGATACCGCGCGGGCTAATCCACGTTTCTTGGCGCAGTTGCTCAATAGTCCGTTTGGCAGAGAGTTGCGCGATGCGGCGGCAAGTGGTTCTACCATACAACGCGTTCAGGTACCCGGTTTGCTTTCACTGGAACTACCGATCCCGGCAATTGCGACACAGGAACGAATTGCGCGCATCAACAGCGATATCGCGCTGCTGCAGGCAGAGTTCCGCGATATGCAGACGGCTCTCGAACACGACTGGACGGCACTTGCGGACGCTGCAGATAAGATCGATGCCCTGAAAGGAGTACTCAATATCGAGCGGCAGATTGCGGATTGGTGGCGCGAATTGCCATACCCAATCGCAACCATTTATCGCCGCTACCAGGTTTCCATCGAGCCGAAAGAGCGCCTGGAAACTCTGCTGCACTTCTTCGAGATGTGCGCGGTTTACCTCGCGGCGGTTGGCGCAAGCCACGTGAAAGCCATGCGACAGGATTGGCAGGAAGTAATGGCGGGGTGGCTTCATCCCACTGGCTCTGCCGGGATTGAGCGTGCCGATTTCGGCTTCTGGATTGGTCTCGCTGGAGCAAGCCTAAAGGATGTAAGCCGCATCACCAGCGACAAGGATTTGCGTGCGGTTGCGACTGACGTGGCAGGTGCCGAGCTTGTCGAGTCGGCAAGCTCCATCGGAGCACTTGGTAAGTCGACCACCATTCTGGACGTCGCTAGACGCTACCGCAACTCCTGGAAAGGCCATGGCGGTCATATGAAGGCCAGCGATGCGGCCCGCCTGGATAATGAACTGCAGCAGCAGATTCGCGATTTTTACGAGGCGACGGCCTCCACGCTTCGCCGGCTTCAGCTCGTGCGACCGGGGATGGCCGAGGTGCTTGACTCCGGCATGAGGTACAAGATTGAAAAACTATCTGGCAGTGATCCCACCTTCGTGACGGAGATCGTCGAGTTGGTCAGGCCCACAAAGTCCAACACTCTGGCTTTCTGGATGGACGGGGCACGCACGATGTGCCGCGCGATGCCTTTCTTTCGTCTCGGGGCACCACAGCAGCCTCAGGAGACTAGCTTCTACGTGTTCAATCGCGTGGAAAAAGACGGCTTCCGTTGGATTTCCTTCCAAGAGGCACGCGAACAGGAGTTCGTCGCTCCCGACGATGAGCTGCTGAGCATCATTGCGCTCAGACGAGGCCCAGTCTGATCACACCGAAGGTATTGCAAAGGTTTTCTTTTGGCCGCCACGAAAATCGCTTCTGACAAAATCGCCGCCTACCGTAACACCAAATACCGCGTCGGCACTGGGTCAGACGCCTTTACCCTCGGCATCGATGTCAAGTCCGACCCCCTCCGGCGGCTTTATAAGATGAGCGGACAAACCTGCGGCCTCTTCATCACCGCGTTCAATCCGTTTGGGCAGGTTCAAAGCGCTGAGGTTAACAAGGCCGCGCATTCGCGATTGCGAGATTGTCTCCGAGCCTTGGGTCCCTATGTCATTGAGGGGGCCGGCGCTGATCCGAGCGGGGCGTGGCCTGAAGAGATAAGCTTCTTCGCACTAGGGATCGACAACGCTGCAGCTCGCCAGTTGGGCAGTCGCTTTCATCAGGATGCCGTGGTCTGGGCGGGCCCAGATGCCGTTCCGCGGTTACTATTACTTCGATGATGGCGAAGCCGCCTTCGAGCAAGACAGGTTGTCGCGCGACAGTCATCTCGACAAGGTGCCGGGCTTAGTAGAGTTGCACCTTCTCAAGGGCTCCGGAACTGAGGATTACACGCTCTATGCTTTACGCACGGTGTGGAAGAACCGTGCCACCTTTGAAGCATGGACCAATCAGAGGCGTTCCGCGCCGCGCACCATAAGGCCGGCGATAACAAGCCGCTCTATCTTGGGCACCGGCAATTCGAGGGGTTCGAGACTATTCAGACGGTGGGAAGCAAAGCTGCGGTGACGTGACGTTCGAGTTGCGACATAGTTCAGTTTATTTGGCAATGATGTCTGCTTTTCTCGCAGAAGCAGACATGAGACGCCGCGGTGGCCATGTCCGCTTTGTGCCTGCCGGCTCAACCGGTCGACGCAACACAGGCGTTAAATCTCTCTGCTGGTGTTTCAAATTGCAAGGTCTCACGTGGTCGTTCATTTAGCTGACGAGCTACTTTGTTCAGATGGGCTTGCGAATGCATCGACAAGTCGGTGCCCTTAGGAAAGTACTGTCTCAGCAGGCCATTGGTATTCTCATTCGACCCGCGTTGCCACGGGCTTTGCGGATCGCAAAAATAGACGTCGATTTTGGTCGCCAACGTAAAGCGACGATGATCCGTAAGTTCCTTGCCCCGGTCCCAGGTCAGGGATTTATATAGCTCCTTTGGTAGCTTCTTCGCCTGCTTGATGAGCGCGGTGACAACCGTCCGGGTGTCCTTGCCTGCCACCTTGGCCAACATCACGTAACGGGTATGACGCTCGACCAAGGTCGCGATGTAGGTGTTGTTCGGCCCGGACAGGAGATCGCCCTCCCAATGACCAGGCACCGCCCGATCTTCAACCGCCGCCGGTCGCTGACGGATTGAGACGATATCCTTGATATGCCCCCGTTTATCGCCATTCGGGTCAACCGGCCTGGAGCGACGCATCGAGCGCTTCGATCGAAGATGGCTAAGCAGCTCTTTCTTCAGCACGCCGCGCGCTTGGACAAACAGGCTGCGATAGATGGTCTCGTGTGACACCTGATTACACTCGTCTTCAGGGTGCGTTCTCTTCAGCCAACCGGCTATCTGCTCGGGGGACCAATCCAATCTGAGCTTCCCTGCCACCGCCTGCCGCAGCCGCGGATTGGTCGCTAACTTACAACATTTTGGACGACGAGATCGCGCCCAGGCATTCTCGTCCGCAAGTGTCGCTCGGTAGCGATCATAGCCGCCATTGCGACTCATTTCCCGGCTCACCGTCGAGGGTGAGCGGCCAAGCCGTTTGGCGATCGACCGTGCCGATTGATGTGCCGTAACGCCTCTGGAAATCTCCTCGCGTTCCGCGAGCGTCAACGCCAGCCTGGAGCGACGCCGCTCCGCAGGACGAATCCCACCATGCGGAGCTACCAAAAAATAGATCGACGATGACTGCTTACCAAAAGCTCGTCCAATCGCCTTCAGCGACTCCCCACGCTTCCAGCGATCCCATAACTCCGTCTTCTCTGCCGCAGTAAAACCTCTATGAAATCTCCGTTCCATCCCACACTCCATCTTTTCCCTCTAAGATAAAGTGTTGCGGCGACCGGTTGAGACCACCGCCCAATAAGCGACATCGCAGTCTCCAACTCAATAATCTCGCTAGGGTGCCTTGCCCCTCACTAAACTGCAGCATGAGGTGCGTGGCAAAATTGTAAGCGGCATCCGCATGACCAAACATTGGCACAGCTTAGCGCGATTACCGCAAGTGTCCTGCTGATCCTCGAAGCCGCTCCGGACGCAGCACCTCCACGACCGGCGGCGCCTCATCAGGCCGAGTGTCGGCTGCCATCGTGCTCCATTTGAGCACCATTGTTCGTGCTGTCTGTCCTTCGGTTTCAGCAACTTCCTTTCGGGGACAGTGCTCTCAATGCGCGAGCCATTCGGGTTTGCTGGCGCCTCTCGGCACAAGGACCGTCTGGAAGGAGCCGGGTGTGCGCGACATTACGATCTGATCTGTCATTCCCTGATAGGTTCCAAGCGGCGTTTCCGCGGTAAACAGATCCGGAGCGACGTAGGTGTGCTCGTCGGTCGAGCCCGCAGTCGATTTTGCGTACGCCTTGTCGAAGATGCCTAACGAGAGGAACCAAAGCACAATCCTTGTGAGGGAAACCACAACGCGATAGCTGCCTCCCTCGATCGCGCGCCGGCGCAGGGCTGCAAGGATTCCCGTCGTGCCTAACCAGGCGACCACGTTGTCGCAAATCGGTATAATCGGCGGTTGCTTCGGCCGAGTCGGGGAACCTTCAATCGTGAAGAGGCCAGACACCGTGGCACCGATTTCATCGAACCCCGGCCGGTTCGACCACGGTCCCTTCTCACCGTGGAGAACGACGGTCGCGTGAATCAATCCGGGCTTCTGCGCGCAAAGCGCCTCGGCATCGAGGTCGTGCCTTTTCAAGAACCCTGGCCGCTTGTTGGCAAAGAATACATCGGCATCCCGAAGAAGCTGATTGAACCGTGCGCGATCTTCCTTCGAGTCGTCGAGGATGGTGGAACGCATTCCCACCTGGACATCCCACGCGAAGGCTTCGATCTCCGAATCGCGGGGCCTCCAGATGTTGAGCACGTCCGCGCCGTACAGAGCCATGTCTCTTCCCATCGCGGCCCCCGCGATGACATGACCCATTCCCAATGCGCGGATGCCAGAGAGAGGAAGATTGCCCCTCGCCTTGAGCGGCACGGGCTCGCTCTCCCCAATTTTCTCCACCGTGATCAGCGGCATTTTGGAGAGGACTTGTGTATATTGGGGTTCGCGACGAATTTCCTCGTTCGTCCGCACCATCGCTAGAACGAGCCCTTCGGCCGCCGCAGCCTGCTCTAGTTCCACGGGGTCCCATTGGAGTATGGCGTTGTTAATTGACTCGGTACTCGGGCTGCAGCGGAGAAAATCGAGGGTTCGCACGAAGAGCTGAGGATAAAAGTCGAGCGCCACCACGTATCGTCCGTCGCGTGTCTCGCGAAAAAACGCATCCCCCGTCTTTAGGAATGGGCTAACCGCATAGCCACCGGGCGTGGGCGGTCGGCCGTTGACGGTTTCCCATTTGCCTTCGAAAAATCCGCAGAACCGCCGCAGCGCCTTGCGCACGTCTACGGAGATGTTCTGTCCTTCGTCGGTGGCTTGTCTCCAAAGAGCGGCCGCCGCTACGCTTCTCGCTGCCAGACCGACTGCAGCCATTGTCCCGAACCGCAGCGGACTTGGAAGAATTGGATCTTGTCCGTAGAAACTGAGTTCTCCGCCACAGTCGTCGCTCGTCATGCCGACATCCGCGAGGACTTCATTCACGCCCTTCTTCAGATCGAAGTCTGGCGATGTTGCCGGATGACTCAAACTGTCTTCCAGCGCCTCAGTTAACCGATTGCTCTCACCGTTCGTTTCAACCGTTCGGTTAGTTATTGTCGCGGTGCTCATTGCCGGTTTCCCTTCTATTTCAAGCCTTGCAAGATTGATTTATTCCACCTTTCTTTCGTTGAGCGACTTAGGCCGCAGCCATTGGTTCGGCACTCGCTTTGTTGAGGCCGATTTCTTCTCGTAGCTTGAGAAGCCCGATTAAAACTCGGTTTTCCTCTTGAGCGAGCTGATCGACCGGGCGCCCGGCAGCTTCCCGCATGACTCCGTTAATGACGTTTTGCTTTAGCTCAGGCGTAATGTTTGGAGTTCCAAGGGCCTTCATCATGCCCTCCAGTGGAGGCATGAGATGATCCATGAAATGTTGGATCCCACCTGCGCCACCGCCCAAGTGCCATTGCAAGCTTTGGCCCATCACGCCCCAGCGAAGGCCGGGCCCAAAACAGACGGCAGCATCAGTGTCTTCCACGCTCAGAACGCCTTGCTCGATCATGTAAAGCATCTCGCGGTAGAGCGCCGCCTGGAACCGGTTCGCCACGTGTCCGGGAAGCTCTTTCTTTAAATGGATAGGCTTCTTGCCGATCGAAGCATAGAAGCTGATCGCTTGCTGAATCGCGTCCGGCGACGTCTTACTACCACCGACGACTTCGACTAACGGGATGATATGCGGTGGATTGAATGGGTGTCCGATGACGACACGCTCCGGGTGTTTGCATTGCGATTGAATCACACTTGGCGTTATCCCCGACGAACTCGAAGCGAAAAGAGAATCAACCGGCGCAACCTCCTCCATCTCCGCGTACAGCTTGATCTTGAAATCCGGACGTTCAGGCCCGTTTTCCTGGACGAGATCGGCCTCTGAGAGTGCTTCCTTCATGTTAGTCGTGAAGCGCAAACGGTCCCGCGACGCGCCCTTCGAAAGGCCAATGCTTGTTAGGTCCCGCCATGCCTCGTCAATGTATTCGCGCAGATTAGCTTCCGCCTTTGGCGCAGGATCGGTGGCGACGACATCCAATCCGCGGGCCAGAAATTCAGCGGCCCAACTAGCGCCGATGACTCCGGTGCCAACAATCGCTATTCGCCGAATTGGCTTGTCGTAGGACATGGTCATCTCTCCGATGCGTTTGGTTAGACTTCGGCATAGGCGATGCCGGTGAGATTGCCCTGGGCGTAAAGGAAGTTGTGCTCGTTCTTTCCATCGAGATCGGCGGAATAGACCGAACCGGCGAAGTCGGTGACGAACATCCGGTTGCCGGGAACGTCAAGGGCGATGCCGATCCCTTCCATCAGGTGCGTGATCAGGATCTCCGGCGCTGACTTTTTGTCGATCGGCGCACGATTGACGGTGTTGCCGCGCGGAGGATCGCCGCGATCGGTCCAATACAGCACGCGATTTTTGAGATCGAGCTCGAGATCGATCGGCTCCGGCAGCTGATCGAACAGCACCTCGATGTCAGAGCGGTTCGCTGGGTCCTGGCCGTTGGGAATATCTATGTTTGCGCGGCACAGACGGCCCAGCCCGCCCTTCGTCGGGCCTTTTTGCGTCCAATAGATTTTCCCAAACTTTGAATCGATGGTTATTCCGACGCACCACAGGGTCTGATCGCGACTGTTTTTGTCGCCGCGGCCGGTCTCGACCAGCGTTTCGACCTGCGAGCCGTCGAGGCTCGCACGCATTACCCGCATGCCCTCGCGGTCGCACCAATAGAGTTTGCTGCTGTCCTTATCGAGGTGGATTTGTTTCGGCGTGTGCGTGATGCCTTGCGGGACAATGACTCTGCGATTCCCGCCATCGAGGTCGGCTCGCTCGATTGAGCCATCGTCCAGGTTGGGGACGCCCATGTTGGTCCAATAAATATGACCCGCCTGCGCATCCACGACGATGCCGTCCGGGAAATGGCAGTCGGTAACAATGGTTTTGCGGTCTGATCCGTCGATATTCATCGAGTGAATTCGGTCGCCGCTCAGTTCGAGAACGAATAATCGGCCATGGCGGGTGGCGCCCGATGAGGCATTTGTTCTCGTGCCGTGGACTACGCTCATGGTTTGTCCTTTTGGGTGGCCGACGAGCCTGCAGAACCAAAAACTTCGCTGGCGACGAGCAGCGGTGAACGTCCGCTCGCGGAAGACCCCGCTCGCCAGACAAGCCTCCAAGGTCGCATTGCCTGGCTTGCCGCGTCTCAGCGCCGAGCGCCGTGAGGCCGTCTGAGGTCAGTCGGCGGTCTCAATAGTCCTAGTTGAGCGCTGACAGCCGGGGAAAAAAAAGCCAGCGCGGCTTACCCATGCGTCATTTTCCGGGCCCACGATGTGTGACTTACCCAGCAACGGTAGGGGCGCTCCTCGCTTCGAACCGAAGGGATATCGCACCTCCGCACGCGGGAAACCGTTTCGCTGCGGAAACGACTGTGCCGAGGTCTCCTTTGGGGTCAAAACCAGAAGTCGCGGAGGTGCCCGGCACTGGAGTGGACCAACGAGATTTGGGCGTAGGCTTGCGGTCCCAGGTCTTCGGTCGCCGCGAAATCATCTTAACGGAGGGATGAAAATGACCGTTCAAGTCTTTCGTCTATTCGAACCGTAATGCCACAATCGGATCAAGCCGCGCGGCCCGATGGGCCGGATAGAGGCCAAACGAAATTCCGACGAACCCTGCAAATCCACAAGCCAGGATGACTGCCCAGGGGCTGATCAGGATAGGCCAGCCAGCTTTCCATGCGATTGCGACCGCTGCGGCGGCTCCCAACGCCGCACCCACCAGCCCCCCGATCAGCGCCAGGATCAAGGCTTCGATCAGGAATTGCCATCGGATATCGCGGCGGCTGGCTCCGACGGCCATGCGCAAACCGATTTCGCGGGTGCGTTCGGACACCGAAACCAGCATGATGTTCATGATGCTGATGCCGCCAACGACCAGCGAAACCGCGGCCACCGCGATTAACAGAATTCCGAGGGTCCGCACGGCGGCCCCGCGTGCAATCAGGACATCCGCCGGATTCTCGATCCTGAAATCGCTGGGGGCATCCCCGCGAATGCGATGCCGCTGCCGAAGCAACGCCTCGATCTCGCGTTCCATCTCCGACATCGCGGTCGCATCCGACACCTTGATCGAGATGAAATCCAGTGCTTGGCGGGTCGTGCCGCGCACGGCGCCGAGCACGCGGCTCTGCGCAGTCGACAGCGGAATGAACACGACATCGTCCTGGCTGCGGCCAGCTGCGCCCAACCCCTTGTTGTCCAGCACACCAATCACGGTGAATGGGACGTTGCCAATCCGAAATGTCTCTCCTATTCCCGCACGCCCATCGAAGAGCTCCTCGATGATCACCGACCCCACGATGGCAACTTTGGCTCCGGATGCGATCTCCTCGCCCGTGAAGGATCGGCCGTTGGTAACTTGCCATTCGCGCGCCACCAGATAGTCGGCATTAATTCCAGCCACCAGCGTCACCCAGTTCCTGTTTGCGGCCACGAGGGGCATGGAACGAGACAGCAGCGGGGCCGCGACCTGCGCATCCACCAGTTCGCGGCGGATGGCCGCGGCGTCCTCTTCGGTCAGCGTCGGCTGTGTTCCGGATTCGAGCCTCGCTCCCCCGGCGTTTCGGGCTCCGGGCATGACCAGCAGGAGGTTGGCTCCAAGTGTGCGGATCTTCTCCGAAACTTCCGCTTGTGCGCCGGCTCCCACCGATACCATGCAGACCACGGCTGCGACGCCAACGACGATCCCAAGCATGGTCAAGGCGCTCCGCAGTTTGTTGACGCGAAGCGCTCGGGTGGCGATTCGTAAACTCTCCAGGGGACTCATTGGGAAGAATCCAACGGGATGGCGTTCAGGAGCGAACGCTTGCCGGATGTCACGGCGTCCTCGATGATTCGCCCATCGTGCAGGGTGATCTGTCGCCGCGCGCGATCGGCGACTTCGGCGGCATGCGTAACCATGATGATCGTATGACCATCGCGATGAAGGCCCTCGAACACCGACAGAATCTCGTCGCTGGTGCTGCTATCCAGTGAGCCGGTCGGTTCGTCGGCCAGGATGAGGGCAGGATCGTTCACCATCGCACGGGCAATAACAACCCGCTGCTGCTCTCCTCCCGAAAGTTGATTCGGCCAATGATGACTGCGGCCAGCCAGGCCTACGCGGTCAAGCGCATCTTTGGCTGTGCGACGTCGTTTGGCGCGAGGAACGCTGGCGTAAACAAGAGGAAGTTCGACGTTTTCCAGCGCGGTTGCCCGCGGCAGGAGGGCTGGCAGTTGGAATATGAAGCCGATGTCTTTTCTCCTGATGGCTGCGCGCGTGTCCTCGCTCAGCCTTGCAGCTTCCCGGCCCCTTAGCGCATATTCGCCGGAATCCGGCCGCTCCAGGAGACCCAAAAGGCTCATCAAGGTCGACTTCCCCGAACCCGAGCGGCCGCGGATTGCAACGAACTCGCCGTGCTCGATCGAGAGCGACACGTTTGATACCGCATGGATGATCGTCCCCCCGGAGGGATAATGTTTTGAAATTCCAATGGTCCGGACCAGCGGCGGCATCCTAAAATCCAGTTTCAAAATCCGACCTTGGAATCCAACCTTAGAATCCAAGACGAACGCCGAAATAGCCCCTCTGCTTCTGCGAGTTCGCAATCCCGACGATCACTTGCTGGCCCTCGTTGAGCGCGCCCTCCAGCAGCGCTGCGCTGCTGTCGTCGCTCGCGCCGAGCCTCACGACAACCGGGTCCGGTCGCCCGTCCTCGCCCACCAGCCACACCGTCGCGGACGCCTTGGAGGAGGCAGCCTGGTTCGCACTCTGGTGAGCCGACGCAGGACCGGCGCCGTTTGGCCGGAAGCGCAGGGCCTGGCTCGGAATTTTGAGAATCTCGCCGGTATTGCTCACCACGATCCGCAGCTGCGCAGTCATTCCCGGCAACAGCAAGAGGTCCGGATTCGGCGCGGACACGACGGTCGTATAGGTGACGACGTTTTGCACGACCTCGGGAGCCTTGCGGATCTGTAGAACCCGTCCGCTGAAGGTTCGATCCGGATAAGCGTCCACTGTGAACCGGGTCGCCTGGCCCGGCTTCAACTGCCCGACATCGGCCTCGTCGATTTTGCCGTGGACCTCCATCTCACGCAGATCGTTCGCGATCTTGAACAATGTTTTGGCTTCGAGGCTGACGGCGACGGTTTGTCCCGGATTGACATCCCGCTTGATGACGATCCCGTCAATCGGCGCGCGGAGGACGGTACGTTCGAGATCAAGCCCCGCCTGATCGAGCGCCGCCTGCCTCTGCTCGACGACAGCCTCGGCATTCTCGAGATTGGCCTCGGCCATGTGCTTTTCTGCCGCCGCAATCGCAATGGCCTCCTCCTTCATCCGGATCTGCTCGAGGGAACCGCGCAGGTCGGCAGCCCCGGCATCGCGCTGAGCTTGCGCCTGACTCAAGTCTCGCTCTGTTCCGCTTCCGGTGCGCGCCAGCTCGCGCTTTCGCAGGAGGTCTCTCTCCACTTCATCTTGCCTGGCCTTGCTTGCCGCCGACTGTGCCTCCGCCAGTTTCCTGGCGGTCTGCGCATTCGTCACCGCGACTGTCGCTCGTTCCAGCGCAGCCTTTTCCACTTCGGCAGTCGCCCTCGCCACCCTCAGTGCGGCTTTGGCTTCACTGACGCGGGCGGCAAAGATCTCCGGATCGATCTGCGCGATCGGCTGCCCGGCCTTTACGGTATCGTTGAAATTGACGAACACTTGCGCAATTCGCCCCGACAGTTGCGAACTGACATCGACGCTGACAACCGCCTCGATCGTGCCGCTGGCCTTCACCAAAGTAGAGATGCTGCCGCGTTCGACCGGTGCGGTGAGGAAGGTGGGGACCGAGCTTTCCTGGCCATAGGTGTAGCCCAGCCCGACTATCAGCGTGCAAAACAGACCTGCCACAACTACGAAACGCATGTGGCTATCACCCTGTCTCAACCTTTTGCCGTTCTCCTCGAGGCGTCAACGCACGCCTCGACGCCAGAACGGGTTGGTCAATTCAAGCCGAACGTGTCCGACGAGCGCGCGTAAAACGCTGCCGCCGCCATTCGCAAACAGCAGCAGCTACTGCTCGCAGTTGGACGGCAAACCGCGACGGCCGCTGGAAGCGAACGAGACCCGACGCTCAATGCCGGACACCCCGGGCTATGGCACCTGTGACAAGCAAGCGACGTCGTATTGGGAAACGGCGGCCGTGGAATTTGCGTGCGCTACCGATTCTGTGCCTGGATTTCCCGCATAGACGGTGCCTGCCTGCCCACTTGGGTTGAACGGCGACCCTGGCGCTGCAACAGCAGCCCCCGGAGTGTTAGTACCTGCGGTACAGCTAAAACCGTGATTGGAGCCGTGCTGACCTGTCGTGGGATTTTGGGCAGGTTTGGTGGGCGGACCGGCGCCCAACACTACGCCCGCCGACGGAAGCACCAGACAAACGCCGATAGTGAGAGAGGCTAACACGTGTTTCATCTCTGCACTCCCTTTCAAGACTATGTTGCGCATTGGAGACAGTTGTTTGGAGACATAACGTAGAGCGCATTGGCCAACGCTCTTACTTGCGCATTGACCATCGCCGTCCAGGCGGTGGGGCTCGATCGCTGCCAACAAAAACAC
Source organism: Bradyrhizobium sp. Ash2021 (assembly GCF_031202265.1). Taxonomy (NCBI): domain Bacteria; kingdom Pseudomonadati; phylum Pseudomonadota; class Alphaproteobacteria; order Hyphomicrobiales; family Nitrobacteraceae; genus Bradyrhizobium; species Bradyrhizobium sp. Ash2021. Next base: position 1,231,312 of record NZ_CP100604.1, read on the forward strand.
CGGAAGGGCGCAAAAATTCCCAGCTGTCCCGATTTTTTTTGGAGCCACCCTCCGTCGTGCCCGAACATTTTTTCCGACTGCGGGAGTCCAAATCTGCCAGAGGTATCGAGGTACAGCGCTGCGCTCTTCGTAAATCCCCTGCGGAGCGAGACAACAGGCGCGAACAAGACCTGCTGAGGCGGCGCGCCTTCATGCTGCGACTTCAGCCCTTCTTGCCGGCGTGCCGTTCCTGCGGACGATGATGTAATCGGGCACGAAGATGCCGAGCGGGCCGGCGATGTCGATAATCGCCTTCGTCATCTGGGCCGCCAGCCTGCGACAGCGTCGGATCGCCCAATGGGTGATTGTAACGGCAAGAATGTGATGTCGCCTGGTGTGCAGGTTTTCGGATGCCGGCTTGACGAGGCTATCGACGCGCTCCGACGACCGGCGTCCGAAAAGCGCCAAGGCACGAAATCGCGGGAAGTGGGGCACCGGCGGTGCCGCGGGCGCTATGGAGATTTAACCGCGGTACGTGATTTGAGTGCCGGGTAATTTTTCGAAGGGTGTACTGGCCTCGAAGGGATGCACAACTTTGGCGTTATGGCACGAGTGTTGCACAAGTGGGGAAAGCTCCTTTTGCCTCTTATGTGATTTCAAAGAGTTAGGCGTTGTAAAAAGGTCACGTTCGACAACTTCTGCGCGATCAGCCTTGCGACAGCCATGGAGCATCATAGGGCGAACCAATTTTTGAAGACTGCAACAAACCTCAATTTTGTCCAACCGAAACTGTTTCAACCTACTCGTCAAGATGATCACTGCTTCTCCGATTGCACGGTGTTCGTCATTCAAATTCTTGACGATGCAGATGTGGTCTTCCGCATCTCGGACGCGGAATTTGCGGACGTTCTACGTTTCTACCCGCGGCCACCATGCTCGCAGGCAAGCCGCACCGCCTCAACGGGCGAACTATCGCGCAGCGATTTAGTGCGTTGGGGGCAAAGCGGAAAACATATGCTCGCCTTGAGCTTTTCCGATTTTGACCCCAAGCGGTCATATCGAGCTTTTCGGCGACCGCCATGCCGGGAGCCGCGACAGCTCCCGGTCGAGGATCATTAAGTTTATTCGGCCGCAATCGGGTGCACGGTCCCGCCCTGACCTCGGCTCGCGAACACGAAGCCCTCGTAGCCGTTCTCAGCGACATCGTTGCACTTCCTGCGGTATCCGCCGACGCCTTCCGGGCCGAGGTAGGGCAAGAAGCGGCGCGGCTTGCCGTCGATGTTGGCTCCCATGTACCAGGAATTGGCGCTAGGCATCAGGGTCGAGTTCACGACCTCGGCGACATGGGCACCCCACGCGTCTTGCGCCTGCGGGGTCGCCTCGATCGTTGCAAGCTTGCTTCTTCGCATGTGGGCGATGCATTCGGAGATCCACTCGACGTGCTGCTCGATCGACACCGTTACGTTCGACAGCACCGAGGGGCTCTGCGGGCCGGTGATCGTGAACAGGTTCGGGTAGCCGGCTATAGCCAGGCCGAGGTAGGTCTGCGGGCCGTCCTCCCACTCCTGCGCTAGCGCCCTGCCGCCGCGCCCCTTGATGCCGAGTTTCTTCAGCGAGCCGGTCAGCGCGTCGAAGCCGGTGGCGATAACGATAATGTCGAGCGGGTATTCCCTGCCGCCTGCGCGAATGCCGTTCGGCGTGATCTCCTCGATTGGGCCGTCGGCGGTCGCATCCACCAGCACCACGTTCTTCTTGTTGAAGGTCTCGAAGTAGTTGGTGTCCAGTGGCTGGCGCTTGGTGCCGTAGGGGTAAGTCTTGGGGGTCAACTTCTCGGCGATCGCCGGGTCGTTAACGACCGAGCGGATCTTGCGCCTGAGGTAGTCGGCAATGACATCGTTCGCCTCCTTGGAGAAAAACATGTCCTGGTAGTTGGCCAGCCAGAAGGCGAAGCCGCCGGTGTCCCACATCTTGTCGAACTCCTGCTCGCGCTCCTCGGGCGTTGTCTCGAGCACCGACTTCGGTATGAAGTTCAGATCGAAGCCGAAAAACGAATCCTTGATGCGCTGGCGGATTCCGTCGTAATCGGCCTTGCGCGCCTTGGTCACCTCGGGATCGACACAGCCGTTGCGCGCAGGCACGCAGAAGGTCGGCGTGCGCTGGAACACCGTCAGGTGCTTGGCCTGCTGCGCGATCTCCGGGATCGTCTGAACCGCGGTGGCACCTGTGCCGATGACGCCGACGCGCTTGGCGGTGAAGTCGACGCCATCGTGCGGCCACGACGATTGAGCATCCGCGCATACCGTCTGGGTTATCTTCATCACACAATGTTGTTGGATTAAGACGGCGACAAATCGATCTCGAAAGAAGAAGAGCGAGCCTGTCGGAGTCCACTCCGTCGTTCGCCGTAGCCTTCGCCACGGAGAATCGCCATGATAGCTGATAAATCACGACGTACTATTCTCGTCTACGCACTGTTGGCGGTGAGGACCATTGCGCTTGGTACTCCCACTGCGCTCGCAGCTAACGCAGTACATTTCCTTGACAAGCATATGGTTCTCTCGGGCGCTCAAGTTCGCCAGGTAGATTGCAGGTCTGTGCAGCAACCCGCGCAACCTCATAAACATGTGCATGATCCTTTCGCATCCATGTTCCTGGGGTGACAAGCCCCCAAGCAATGTGGCGAGCAAGCTGATTCATTTGTTCTCTAGGTGGTTTCCCATTTGAGCTTACGTCTGAGCTCAATAGCTGATTGAGAGCGAACTATGTCAAGCAAGTTTGTCCTGGGGGTCGCATTGGCTCTGGCGTCGCTTTTGTTCGCAAACACTGGATCTGCAGACGACGCCCCGCCACTTCACAAGGGACCATGGCCGATTCGCGATGGTCGCAATTACCAGCCAACCGAGCACGAGCTGAGAACCTTGCATCTAGAGGATGTCACGCCCGATCAGGCACGCGAGATCGATCGATGGTACGATCAGCTCCTGGCAAGCAGTGAACAAGTTCGCCATGGGCATCCCGCACCCAAACATTGATCGCGCTGTTGCTGAAACCGAATTCTTCCAACTCGCGTGGGGCTTTGCTTCGTGCGCCTCTTCGGCAAGCCTAGAGGAAGCCGAACGGACCTTCATCGCCAAGATTGAATCCACAAATCGAAATTCGATCTCAAAACTCCTGATCGCGCAACGGTGGCTCACAGCCGCCGACGCACGAGAGCGGCGTACACCGCCGCGCTGCGGCCGACAAAATTTGAGCGTCGACAGGCGTGGAGTCCCGCGCAGTCGGGCTGGCGAGGTCTGCCAGCCCGACCCGTTGTCGCTATTGGAACGTATCAGTAGCGGTATTGGGCATGCAGGGGGGTACAGTATAGGGATCCGAGGCAAACGCACCCACGTCCGGAGCCCGCACACAGTCCGTAACGCTCGTATGGGCCTTGGCGTGCCGTGCCGCGACATCGTTGCGGGTAGCCATGGCCTGAGTTGTGAATACGGCTGCTGCGATCAGCGCGGTCGACACGAGAGTCACTTTGGTCATTTGTTTCTCCATATGGTGATAGAAGCCATGGAAGCGCTCGGCCTCTTATCGTAAAGAGCAGCCAGCCTTGGGAAATATTTCATCACGCACTTTCAACGAAGCGCGAGCTTCTGCGCACGCTGCGCGGCGCGCCGATCACACCTCACGTGCTGCATCGAGGCTGAGCAACGGCGCTGGCAGGCGGCGATGGCATCGCTGCTATCCGCCGCCGTCTCGCCGATACAGAAGTGGCCCGGCCTCGTCATGAACCCACGCGATGTCTGCCTCATCGAGACAGATTGCAACACTGCCAAACATTTGCGTGATCGGGAAATATCCAGACTCCAATCTCGGTCTTCCTTTCAGAAACGCACATGCCTCCGTTCGCGCGAGGCTCAATCAAGGAAGCTGAACGATGAAGACTACATATCTTCTGGCGACGCTACTGCTTGTGCCATTTTTCGCGACTCAAGCCACGGCTCATGTGCGAACCAACAAAAGCAGCAATCGAGCGCATGTCGGCGCTCGACCGACAGTTGGCAGTCGACTGCAGGGATACAGGATCGAAGGCCGTGAGATCGCAGCTCCGCCCTGGAGCTTTGCCTGCATGAACGACCAAGGCCCACAACAACGCGACGAGCCCATGTGGGTCTATGGGAGCCTCGACTATCTCGCGCAATTTAAGAATGCATTCTCACAGTGACCCGTGCGTGAAGCCACACGAGGAAGAAAACGTAAAACTCACGACAATAGCAATAGCCTATGCGTTCGCGCTCTCCAGCTTCGCGCTCGTCAGTCGAAATCAATCTCGATCAAGCAAAGAAGTGATCCACATGAAAACATCTTTCAACGTCGCTGAAATGGGACCGTTGGCCTCTTGGCCTATTGGAGCAAATGCGATGCGTTCTGTTTTGGCTCTAGGACTATTGATCGCCCTAAGTGCTTCCGCCGAAGCTGCAACGATACATCACTTCCGCTCGCGCCATCACGTCTTCATTCGTCGCGACGTGGCATCAAGCTTCGCCGCCGTTCCCGGTTGGGCATACGAACCGCCGCGGCCGCCGATCCACTACAACGACACCCCTAGAGCGGTTTCCGCCTGATGTGAATCTCTTTGTGCACAGGGGGATTCCCTAACTGCAGCAAATCAGATTCGGTCTTCGCTACCATTAGGGGCGAGGACGATCATGGCAAAGGGTTATTCGACAGACTTGAGAGATCGTGTGGTGGCTTTGGTCGAGGGCGGCGAGAGCTGCCGGGAAGCCGCGCGCCTGCTTGATCTTGCGGCCTCGACCACCATCCGCTGGATGGATCGCTGGCATACAACCGGTAGCGTCGCAGCGAAGCCCGGCACCGGCCACTGTCGCTCGCCGCTCGAGCTGCATGAGCAGTGGCTGCTCGATCTGGTGGCCGCTGAACCCGATCTGACACTCGATGAGATCGGCACACGGCTCGCATCGGCCAAAAGACTGAAGGTCGGCAGAACCTCGATTTGGCGATTTTACGAGCGGCACCGCATCACGTTCAAAAAAAACACTGCACGCCGCCGAACAGGATCGGCCTGATGTCGCCGCTGCACGCGCCGCGCTGAAAGCCGAGCAATCGTCTTTACGCGCGCGACGGCTCGTCTTTATTGATGAGACGTCGGTGACAACCAAAATGGTTCGTCATTCTGGTCGTTCGCCGCGTGGCGAGCGACTCGTCGCGAGTGTACCGCACGGCCACTGGAAAACCCTGACGTTCATCGCGGCGTTGCGCGTCAGCGGCCTGACCGCACCTTATGTCATCGATGGTGCGATGGATGGAGCCACATTCATGGCCTATGTCGAGCAGGTGCTCGTGCCGACGCTGACAAAAGGCGACATCGTATTCATGGACAATCTGCGGACCCACAAAATCGACGGGATGCGCGAAGCAATCGCGGCTGTTGGCGCAACAGTTCGCTATCTGCCCGCCTATTCGCCAGACCTCAACCCAATCGAGATGGCATTCTCGAAACTCAAAGCCGCGCTGCGCAAAGGCGCCAAGCGCACCGTGAAGGAACTCTGGCGGCTGATCGGCAAACTCGTAAAATCGTTTGTCCCCGACCAGTGCGCCAACTATTTTCGCCATGCGGGATATAGACGATGACCTACATCAGTCGGAATCTGCTCTAGCTACAACGATCCGTCCCAGTTTGGCGGCGGAGAGGCGTTACCCGTCCGTTGAGAACTAGACGTTTCGGCGGTCTTTTTGACGCTGAGGGCGCGCGCCCTTTGGCGGGCATTTACTCATCCGCATGGCCTCAAAAGCAACCGCAGGCGGGGACGTTGGCCAGTTACCTTTAGTGAAGCCAGAGGTTTTGCAGCCGTGGGCGCAACTGATTTGTTCTCTGGCGCACGGGGCGGGTATTCCCGAAAGCAAAATCTTCAAAGTCTTCAAACGGTCTCGATGACAGCCGATCGAGCTGTCAGCCACTTCTGTTCAAGCGGGCTGTTGTCGCTATTCAAGGAAAGCTGAAGTCGCGTCCGCGGGACGAGACGCTTTCTACCGTCAGTTCGGTAGCCCTATACGGCGCAAGAGATCCTTGAATTGGGAATCAGAGCGAATGGGATCAAAGGCAGGCCGCAGCAGGATCGACGGGTTGAATCGCGCATCGTAGGCCTTGTTGAGCCAAACCATGGCCTGGTCCGGATTGCCGAGTCCTACATAGATTATGGCGATATTTGCCTCGGCCGAGGGGTTCTGATCTCTCTTCGATTCCAGATCCCTGGCCATCTTTTTGCTTCTTCAAACCTAAGCTGACTAGGCTTGGCGCGTGACAAGGCTGTCAAATCAAATTCGTTAGGTTACTTCCTTTCTCGAAGGAATCTTCGTCGCGATGCAAGGAGCCAACGCCTTGGTTGTGGCCGACGAACGGGGTTCGAGAAAATTGCGGTTGGTTCAGGAGAATTTTCTGAACGGTTGTCAGGGTGCGCTCTCACGCTGCGGCAACATCCACGTCGTCAACCAGCGCGGTCAACGCCTTCGCGTCACCGACGGAGCGGAGGATCATCGGTTCGGCGCGTCCGCGGATCGCAACTTCCTGCCGCGGTAACCCGTCGGGCGGCAAGCCGGCGGTTATGCGAACTTCCTCCGAAAGGATCACCTCACATGCGAGGGTCTTTGTCATCTCCTGCAGCCTAGCTGCGACATTGACCGCGTCTCCGAGTGCGGTGAACACCATGTGATCGCGGTAGCCGATGTCTCCGATGATCACTTCGCCGCCATGAATGCCGATGCCGAAGCGGATCGGCTCGCGCAGATCATGGCTGAGGAATTGATTGAGCTCATCGACATTGGCGGCGATCCTCGCCGCCGCCTTGAGCGCCTGGCGGCAGGCGGTTTGCGGGCTGGTAGCGAGCCCAAACAGCGCCAGTTCTCCGTCACCGATGAATTGGTTGGGCCTGCCGCCGCATTCGATCACAGCCTGCGACACCGCGCCAAGGAAGCGATTGACGATGAAAACGGTATCGAACGGCAATCGGTTTTCAGCGAGCCTGGTCGAACCTCGCATGTCCACGAACATGCTGACGAGATAACGCTCCTGGCCGATTCGGGTCGGGTTTGAAGCGTGCGCACTTGCCGACGTGGTGTGCGGCATAAAGAGCTGGAAGAACGAGAGATCAGCCGTCGGCCGCAACTGGCAAGCCAATCGAATGGACGGATCTTCCGCACCCACCCGGCTCAGCACAAAGGCCTCCCGCTTGGACGGCTCCGGCAGCGACGTGCAGTCCCCGATCACGCGAATGCGGCAGGTGGAGCAGCGGGCGCGGCCGCCGCAGACACTTGCATGTGGGATGTTATAGCGCAGGCTTGCCTCAAGCACGCTCAAGCCCTTCGGCACGCGAATCGTTCTGCCATGGCCATATGACAGGCTGATCATGCCGCCACGGCGCTCGTTGAGGGCGCGCGCGCACCTTGCCAGCAAGACAAATCCGAGCAGGCCGAAATAGAAGATCAGGAAATAATCCGCGATGCTGTCCAATACGTCTTGCTCGGCTGGTATACCGACCTGGCGCTGCGAAAGATTGTCCGCGCGCCATTCGGCGCGGGCGCTATCTGCCACGACGCTTCGTCCGCCCTGATAGAGACCCAGCATGGCCAGCGTCGGAACCAGCACCGCCACGGAGAGGAGAAATGGCGACGCGCTTTTGTAGAACGCTTTCATCCGGAGCCAAAAATAAAGACCGATGCAGCCGTGAGTCCAGGCGATGGTCAGGACCCCGAACATCAGCCACATTTTGTACGGCCTTACGATCCAGTAGGCATAAAGCACCTGCGGATAGAGCTTTTCGTATCCGAAAAGCGTATGGCCGAGCCGCACACCGGTTAGGTGGCTGATAATGAGCGCCGGAACGCTCAAGCCAAGGACGAGCTGGAGTGGCTCGATGGCCCTCCAGCGAAATTGCCGACGCTCGTAAAGCGCCCAGATTCCGAGACCGGCGTGGACCAGTGCTGCGGTATAAAACACGATCGCGACCGGGAAAAATTGCCAGAATGCGGTGTGGTACCAGACACCGGCGGCAAGGGCATCCATCGAAATATTGCCGAGCGCGTGGTTGAGAAAATGGCTGATTAGATAGGCGAACAACACCAGCCCGCAGGCGAGGCGGATCTGCCGGACGCCGATGCTGCGGATAAGCTGCTTTTGAGAAATAGAGGCCATGCAATCCAGTCGAATAGGGTGCAGTTCAGCCGATGTTAGTTACAAGAGTTTCTAAGCGGCGAGCCGGCCGCCACTTGGCAATTAGCCGGAGACGATCAGGCCATAGATCCGTTCGCGCAGAGTTCGTTTGCCTAGCTTTTCAAGATTTTGTTGGCATTAGCGATGCGCCTGCCAGACAGCCGTGTCGTGGCTCACGAGTGATTACGTCCTGGCGGAGGACTACACGATCTCGCTCGTCTATTTTTTGATTTCCGGCGCCGGACTTCCTCCCGAAAATGCGCGCTCGAATGATGCAAGATCTGCGCTGGGCAAGTCCGAAACTGCAATATACGTGAACTCCCCATCACTCCAGCTTCGGACGTTGTAGCCAGCAATCGCTTGGTCAGAGACAGATTGGCCGGGCGGCAAGGTCGTCAGGCTGACTGTATGCGCGGCATGCTTGTAGACAATCGTTGCAACCGGATCGTGGCCAACGACATCGACGCGCCCGCCTACCAGCACAAAGCCCTGCGCCGCGAGGTCCGGGACCTGAGGCGATTCCGGCAGGCGCGACGTGAACCACGGCTTGACCGTATGGCGGTCAGAAGATGCAACGTCAAAAGGCTGCGAGGCCAGCTGACCCCGGATATGGCCTGCGACGACCTGGCGGGCGACGTCCTCACGCATATCGTAGCGCTCCATCGTCATCATGACAGAGCTCGAGATCACCGCACCAAACACCGCGGCCGCGGCCAGCGCCTGCAACGACCAGTTGCGCTGACGCAGACGGTTGACCTGAGCCAGACGTGTCACCGGGCCCAGACCTCCCGCCCGGCTCAGACGATCCGCATCCACCGTCGATTTGATGCGAACCTGCAGGCCGGGCGGCAGGTCATACTGCGGAAGCGAACGAACGGCGCGACGCAATGACAGCAGCCGGTCATATCTGGCCTTCAACGTGTCATCGCTAGCCAACCGCCGCTCGAACTCGATCGCAGAAGCCGGATCGAGCTCGCCGTCGCAATAGGCGTTCAGCTGCAGTTCGTCGTTGTCTTTCATCGATGCAATCATAATTACTTTCGATCTCCTAAAAGCGCGATCAGAAGTTGCCTGCCACGGGACAGACGGGACATAACGGTGCCGATCGGGACATTGGTGATCTCTGCGATATCGCGATAGTTCAGCTGGTTCATTTCCCGCAGAACAATAACTTCGCGAAAGTGCGCCGGCAGCTGGGCCAGGGCGCGCTGAAGATCTTCTGCATCCGCCTTGAAAAGTGCGATCTCTTCCGGCGTCTCTACCCTCGTTCCCTGGAGACCTTCATGCTCAAGCTCCTGCTGCTCGGCGACACTTAGATCGTTCGTGAAAACCACCGCCTTTGACCTGTTCTTCATCAGCCAGCTATAGGCGGTGTTGCGCACGATCGTCAGTGACCACGCGCGAGCATTGATGGCACCAAAGCTCTTGATGCCGCGAAACGCGCGCAACGCCGCGTCCTGGACAACGTCTTCGGCGTCGTATGAATTGCCGGTAAGCCATCGCGCGAGACGATAGGCTTCGGCCATATGGGGCAGAAACACTTCATCGAACAGTGCGCGTTCATCCTGGTTCGGCACAATTGGGCCCGACGCCTGCTGCTGGCCAGACAAACGATCTGAGCCTTCCAACCGCTCTTTTAACACGACTTCGTTAGGCTCGGTACGCCGGAAACCCGAACGACGTACCGATAAGGGTGTTGCCATGTTTGACACGCTAAGGCTCAAATGGTTCGCGGTCATTTGACGATGACCTGTCCGACCATATGTGGATGCAGGCCACAGAAATAGTCGAAGGTGCCGGCGCTGGTGAATGTATAGGAATACGAGTCGTCAGTATCGAGCGCCTTCGAGCGGAAGGTCTTGTTGTTCTCCACCACCAGGTGCGGAATGTCGTCGTGATTGACCCACTTCACGGTCGTTCCTACAGCGACCGTCAATTCCTTGGGGGAGAACGTGAAGTTGTCGATGGTGATCACGTTCGTCGCGTCCTGCGCTACCGCAGCAAGCGCCAGCATCGCTCCAAAGGTTGGACCCAAAAGCATTGCAATGACTAACGTCCGGCTGGGACTAAAGCGGGTCGCCGCGCGACGGATATGGTCGATCAGAATTCGCATGTGAAATCCTCGATTAACCGGCCAAGGTCTTGTCGATGATCGCGAGCGGCTTATTGCCGTGCGCGACCGTGACGGTGGACAATCCTAGAAAGGTGCGAAGCTTGTCGGCGGGGACCAGCATCGGGCCTGGCGACGGTGCGCTACCGGGGGCCGGCTGCGGAAAAGCCGTCGACAAGGCGGTGTGGAAGGTGATGTTGCCCTCGACCTTCTGGGCCAACTGGTGGATGTGTCCATTTAGAACGGTGACTGAACCAAAGCGCTTGAGCAGAGCAAGCGCCTGCGTACCATCCTCGGTACCCCAGCCCCATTCCCTGTAGATCACCTGCAGCGGGATGTGCGCAAACACGACGATCGGCGTGCTGTTGGATTTGTCCTTTAGGTCGGCCTCGAGCCATGCGAGCTGCTCGGCGCCGAGGTTGCCGAGTCCGCCGCCCTTCAGATCGACGACGTTGACGAGACCGACGAAGTGAACGCCGTGGTCGTCGTAACTGTACCAGCCCGCGCCCTTCGAACCCTTACCATAGCGTTCCAAATAGGCTTTGCCGCGTTCTTCATCGATAATATCATGCTCGCCGGGCACATAATGAATCTGCACGCCAGTTTCGCCGAACACCTTGTCGGCATTGTCGAATTCGGCAGGTTTGGAAAGATGCGTAATATCGCCGGTGTGAATGATGAAGGACGGTTTGATCGGCATCGCCTTTACCTTGGCGACGGCTTCGCGCAGCGTGCCGAGCGCATCCGGGTTCGCCGCCTTGTTGAAGCCGATGTGGCTATCGCTCATCTGTAGAAACGTGAAGCCGGTGGCTTCTGCGGCAAGAGCGTCGCCGATCAACCCCAGCGAATGGGGAACGCCACCGGTCACGGTCCAAAGTACCCCGGTCCCCGCCCAGACCATGCATTCAAGCACTTCGCGGCGACCTAATCCCTGTCCACGGTCCTCAAAGCCGTTTTTGGCCATGTCACATCTCCCAATGGAGCCAAGCGGCTCTGAACAGCGCTGAATTGCGCCGCCAGACAGGAGACTCGACCATCGCGGGGCTTATTCCAAAAAATATACAATTTCTCGGTCTCGACCTCATTCCTGAGGAAGAGAAGATTTGTTCAAGTTGCCTCGACTACCGAGACAAGGCTCGGCCGTTTACTGATCGCCCCCAAGAGCAGTCATGTGACCGGGACGGCCGAAGGGCCGGAGTTTGACCCAAGGAAGACTCTCGGCGGCAGCGCCTTCTCGCAGCCTTCAGAGCAGCTTATGTGCTCCACGGCTATCTTTGGCGTTCGACATTCCGCGGATGGCGCCTCGTCGAGTACGCCATCCGCACCTGCAATCGGTCTCTTGCGAAGAAACGAGGCCTAGGCCTTCAGGTCCGTGATCCTCATAATTGCGACCGCGTTCCCGTCATTGTACGCCTGCTCTTTTGTGTCCTTGTTGCAGGTCCAGACAAAGTTCTTCTTGGCTGTAAAGGTCTTTCCCTCCTGCTCGATCCGAAGCTCCCCCTCGGGGATATGGCAGATCATGGCATTCATCATCGGGGGGCCGGCTGTCTTCGATCCCGGCTGCATAATGACATCGCGCATTGAGACGGTCTTAAAACCGGGGATGATGGATGCTGTCTCGCCATCGTAAGCGCGCACCACGACACCTGGCCACGGCGTCGTGTCCTTGTAGCCCGTGGTTTGAGCGGCGGTTGGCTTTATCATGGCCGCCGAAGCCGCTGCCAACCCGATTCCCAATGCAGACCTTCGATCGATCTTGCTCATCGCTTTCTCCTTAGGTTACTGCAACGAGCCGCCGCAAAGCTGCGTGCGTTTCGTGGAATGTGAAATCGTGGTGTGAAACCGAAAAGGGGGCGGTCTCTTAGGGTAGCGTACCTGCCGACAGCACTAGTACTGCTCGTTCGTCCCGAACGGTGACTTCGGCACATCCCGCAATTACATTCTACGAGACCGGACGCGCCTTAGAAATGGGTGTTTCGCCCAAGAGGCATAATGTCTCAGTTTGCTTAGAGCCTGAAGATCGGACCCCGGTGTCAGCAACTTCGCACTCCGGCCAACTGAATATGCAAGTCAGCGTCACTGACTGGTCCTGCGGCTGGTCGCGGTAAGTGCGCGGCCACGACCTACTGGCGTCCCGTGCGGAGGCGACGACTGCTGCTCCCATAGACGTCCGGAGTTGTGCAGGTTTTCGGATGCCGGCTTTGCGAACGTCTGCTAATTCGGGGAAAGCGGAAGCGACAACGACAGGGTCGAATAGACGCGAATGACCCACTCCGGAAGTCGCCCCTTCCGATGAACCTCCGCTGTCATGTCGCAAAATATTGGGGTCGCAAAACATATATTCCACTAAACCGCTGCGCGGTAGGGAGCATGCAGCAACCGTTCGAATAGGGAAGCGGGGGCCGAGGCCGGGTCAACGATCCTCCCGTGCTCTTCGGCGTGCCGCTTGGCCGGTGGCCTCGCTGAAGAGGTGGCGTGGGATGTTGATCAGCGCAAAACGTCGCCGTTCTTCAGCGTGCGTTTCAAAATCTGCCTCCACAAAAATCTCGACGGTTTCCTCGCTGGCATGAATTTCGACGCGTATAGGCGAGTCGCCCAAATCCACTTCGTATCGGCGACCATTCTTTCCCCGCATAATCGCGTGCGCCATTTCAGTTCTGCCTCTGGCCCTGCTTCTTTAGTTTCTTAACCCGATGCTTCTGATACCCGAGAACAGCAGGCACAAGTGGCATCGCGCGAGCCACCCGAACGTGGGTCAATGAGACGACAAGCGCTTGTCCGGTTTCATCGGAGCGCGACAGATGACACACGATACCGCCCTCGTCACCGGCATATGATACGTCCCACACGGTTTGGCGAATGCCGCTCACCGCAGTCACATTCTGCTCCTGGAGATAGTGGATCAGCGCCGGCATCAATTCGACTTCGAACGGCGCAGCTGCTTTCAACGCGGCGACAGCCTGCCCGCCTCCTCGCTGGATGCCGCCATCCTCGTGCACATGTATCACGAGGTCGCCCAACCCTATGCCTTTCTCTACAATCTTGCGCCCGCCTTGAAGCGGGGTGCGCGGGTCGGAATCGTCGACCTCGAGCGTCCGACGCCGGAGCACGGCACGCCAATAAAGCTCTTGCGTTGCGAACTGACCGCCGTGGGCTATCGTGAGATCGCCACGTATCAGCTCGCGGGCGATGGCGGGTACCTCGCCGTGTTCTCTCCGCCGGAGGAAGCGGGCCGAAAATCTCCCCGGGACATCGTTGCGTGTGGGGATCGTGCCGGCACTCGCTGATCCCTGACAAACGTCATCGACATGGACCAGGCCGCCTTGAAGCCGGCGACGGGATTGCCAGAGACCTTCGATACGCCGCCGATCCGGCTCCGCTGCCCGACAGCGATCTCCAGTGCCGGCAAGCGGGCGGCCGCTACCCGCATCAGCATTTCCAGGTTCCAGCCATAGGTCTCCTCCTTCATGCCGAGACGTATGAGGACGTCCCGTCGGATGGCGCGAAACGGCGACAGGTCGGTAAAGCTCGCGCCATAGACGAGGCGCAGGAGCAGCCGGCCGACATGGGCCGCGAGAATCTGCTGCGGCGCCGGGCTACCGGGCTCGCGCCGACCGCGAACGCGCGAGCCGAGAACGAAGATGGCCCGCCCAGCAACGATCGGCGACACCAGATCAGGGATGAATTCCGCAGGATCGCTGCCGTCGCCGTCGAGGAAGAGGAGAATGTCGGCGTCATCGCGCAGGGCGGCGATGCCCGCCTGGATGGCGCGACCGTAGCCACGCCGCGGCTCGACAATCACGCGGGCCCCGGCGGCTTCTGCGAACTCGGCCGTACGGTCTCGCGAACCGCCGTCAACAACGACGACCTCGCCCACATTCTGCGCCAGCACCGCAGTTACGACCTGCCCTATCGCCGTTTCCTCGTCGGGGCAGGGAATGATCGCGGAAATAACGGGCGTACGGAGCCATGCAGGCCGCCTCGAGCCGGTCTCGTCATTCACCGCGTTCATAGGCTCCAGCGCAGGCCACAATTGGCGCAGCTCCTGGGCGGCTTGTCCGACAGGAGCGCCGCACGAAAGTCCCGGTACGCGGTCCCGTTCCAGATGTCATGCAAGGACTGCCGCCCTGCATGGCCCAGCGTGTAGTTGTCGTAGCCATGCTGCGAAAACGGCGCGATACAGCAGGGCAAGGCGCGGCCATTGGCCGTAAAGTACATCAACGACCAGGGCCGCCGACAGAGCGACCACGGCGAACCGTCGCCACTGCCCTTCAGACTTAACCCCGGCTCGGTCGCCGCGCCCGACGCGCTGAAGGTGACACCGAGGGAGCGCGCCAGATTCTCGGCCTGTTTCAGATAGATCGCTTCGCCCTCCGTCAGCCGTTCGAACAACGCCTGATCCGGCTGTGCTTTGCCAATGGCTGCTTCGTCGAAAAAAACGAGCCGTTGCAGATAGACCTCCTTGACACCGATCTCGGCGGCAATTTTCACAAATGTCGGAAGCTCCTCTACAGTCTCTTTCAGGCCTGTGAGCCAAACGGAAACCTTGGGAGTGGTGAGTCCCTCCCGCTCCTGCAGCTCGCGAAACGCACGCACGTTGCGGATGATGCGACTGAAATAATCCTTGCCGCGGATCGCCTTGAAGCTCTCGCGGTTTGACGCGTCGAGCGACACACGCAGCTCATCAAGCCCGGCGTCGATCAGCGCGCGGCCGTTGCGCTCACCTAGCACCGTTCCATTGGTGTTGAACAGGACGTAAACGCCGCGGTCCTTCAGATATCTGACCATCCGGGGCAGGTTCGCGACTAGCATGGGCTCGCCGACGCCGTGCAGAACCGCCCGTGCGAGATCAGGAACCTGGTCGACAATCGACGCGAACAGATCCCAGCTCATGTCTGCCGGCGGCTCGAGCTCCTCGTAGGTGCGAGGACAGGTGGTGCACAGCAGATTGCAGCGGTTGGTCACCTCCAGATAAAGGCAGACCGGCGGACGCCGGGCGACCTCCGTGCGCTCGCCCGAGACCTGCTCGTGATAGCGGCGCGGATCGAAGGCCGCGCGAGTGCCTGGCGCTTCGCCTGAAATACTCATTGCACCAACTCCGCGTCTGCGGTCTGCGAATTGCGGCTTCTCCAGCTCACCAAGGCCCAAGCCAGCAAGAGACCTCCGAACAGAATTGACTTGGTCACGATTCTCGGAATGTAGAGGTCCCAATCGAGTTGTTCGGACAGCAAGAGCGCACCGATCGAAACGACCCAGGTCGGCGCGGTGCCACACAGGGCAACGAACGGCGTCACGACGAGAAAATACCAGGGGTAATTCGGCGACAACAACAAAAGCGTGAGGAGTAACAGCATGTTGATGTCGGCAAGAATCCCTTGAACAGGAGGACCAGCGCAGCCAGTACGAAATAAGCAGCAACATCACCTTGATGCGTGCCAAACACAAGCCGCCAGAGCGACAACGGCCAGAGATCATAGCCGGCACTGATCCCCTCTTCCGTCAGATAGCCTTTCGCCAGGTATCCGAGAACGCCCCAACCGATCGATAGATAAGGGAGATAACAAAGCACCACGACGGCGATCACGACCAGCGGCATCTTGAGGTCCCATGGGCGCCAGATCGCAGCCAGCACCGGCGCCACGTAAGGTTTTACCAGCAGCGAAAATGCGATCAGAACGGATCCGCGGAGAGCGTGGCCGGTCAGGGCAATCCACAGGCCCAGCAGCATCAGCGCAACCATCAGCGCGTCGACGTGACCGCTGTTGGCGATTTCCCACAACGGAAGCGGATGCCAGAGATAGGCGATCACGCGCGTAATCGGGCGGTTTATCCGCCGCAGGAAGAGCATGATCAGTACAACAGTGAGAGCCTCGCACCCCAGCATTGCGAACCGCATCATGGTCACGCTTTCACCGAACCGCGTGACAATGAGGAAGAAAGACTGCGCCACCGGAGGATAGATGGTGACGGCAGAATCGACCCGGTCGATGTGAGGAAAGATCGCCTCGTCGCGCAGAAATGCCAGCGCCTGATTGGCCGGAAAATAACGGTATGGATTGATGCCGGCGGCTTGAACCTTGCCATCCCAGACATAGCGATAGATATCACTGGACAGAAGCGGATCGAACAGGAGCACATAGGCTCTCAGCACGATCGCAATTCCGAAGATAAGCCATAGCGCACGCCCGGTTCGCACGCGCTCGGCCAGGTGCGTTGCCATAATCGTCAGCAGGCCTGCGGCTACGGTCAGAGCGATGAAGGCATTGTCACCATAAGTCTCGAAAGCAAAAGGGGTCACCAGGGTCAGACCAACCAGGACAGCACCGACGCTCGCCAACAGATAAAATGGGAGCACCTCGATGGCGTAGCGCATCGGTCGACCGGGTTGACTGGTCATGGACCCTGGCATTAGCGGCCTTAAGGGCTTATCTGCGGCGCGGCTGCGTTGAGAAAGGTCCGGCTTGCCGGAGCAAATCCACCAGCACGAAAGCGGGTCGAATCGCCGGCCAGTTCGTCCTGCAACCATCGCAACGTTTGCATGTCGTCGACATCATACCATTCGGGAAGCAGTGTCGTGGCAAGCCCGATTTCGGCGGCGCGCTCGCATGTAGCCCGAGCCACGGTTTCCGTTCCCCATGCGATCTGCGTGAACAGATGCTGATGTGGACGTTTCAGGCCGATGAGGTAATAGCCGCCGTCGCTTGCCGGCCCGACCACCATCCTGTCCCCCGGCTCGCGCAGGGCTTCGACGGCCTGTACCAGGAAGCGGGTTGGCAAGGTCGGGCTGTCGCCATTGACCAGCAGGACACCGTCATGTCCGGCATGCAGGAACGCGCGCATCGCGCCAAGCAGCACGTACCCCAGATCATCACCGGTTTGCAGCAACAGTCCGAACCCCGCGGGAAGCAACTGATGCATGATGTGTTCGGCTCCCGCAGGAGCGTAGACGCCGTAGCCGCGCCTGCCGAGCGCCTCCGGTACCGCCTCGATTGCCGCCGCAACATCGCGCAGAAAGCAAGCGGAGAGCTCCGATGCGGCCACCTCGCCAATGGCGGTCGCGAGCCGCGTCTTTGAGCGGCCGGGCTGCGGCGCCTTGCGTATGATCCCGATCGCCGCGCTCACGGCAGGAACCGGGACCGCAGGCGATCGGCGGCGATCGCAATCAACTGGAGCGCGTCATGGCTGCCGTCCGCTTCACCCTTTTCAAAATCCCCATCAATGCGCCCCATTTGATTTGTCACATGGGCAAAACACAGGACGGGCTTTTGTCGGACTTGCGCAAACGCGTAAAGCGCGGCGGCTTCCATTTCGGACTGCCACCAGGTTCCTTTCGCGCATAGCGTCGATCGCTGGCTGGGTTTCACGGAACGGCGCGTCTGTTGTCCAGGTTGCGCCCGTGAGAACGGGCACGGGAAATCTCTCGAATACGCCATTGAGCGCCGAGATCAATCCGGGATCGGCATGCGAATAGTCCGACGCGGCCATGTAATGATAGCTGGTGCCTTCGTCGCGCAGCGCGCGTTCGATGATGACGAAATAGGGCGGCGGGCGTATCGGCACGATCTGTCCGGAGGACGTGACGCTGATCAACAGTTTGCAGCCCGATGCGAACATTTCCTCGGCGATCAGCACCGCGTAAGAGGCGCCGACGGCGCAGCCGACAATTCCGAAATCAATCCCGTTGCGGCTGAAAGTGTAGAGCTGCGTATGGTAGCAGGCCCACCCCGATTCCAGCCGGGCCTCGCTGCCGGCAATGAGACTGCGCACCATGTCGCCGTCAGGGTCGAGGATGCAGATGTCCGGGACGCGGGAGTCCGCAATCCGCTTTTGTCTGCGGGCTTCGCGCAGCAGATTTTCCGGCGTAAATGCGGACGGCTGCGTGTAATGCTTTTGCGCAAGGATGGGCGGCACTCCGCCGTCATTGACCGCCATCACCAGACAGACCTCGTTACGCCGTAGCCGGTCATTGGTAGCGTTCTCCACGTCAGTGGGCAAGCGCCGTCAATTGGCTGCCGCTCCGCAGGTTGGAGCCGGAGACAACAGCGCCTCCGGCATCATGAAAAAACGACCCGAATGATGTAACAAGTGCCTTTCGACGGCTCAATGACTGGGAATTGATCACAAGCCCAATGCCCGCAGCCACTGCAGGTATGGCTCGGGTTGGCCATGTGCGAAGTTGATCGTGTTGATCCGACGGAACGGATCGCCTAGCATCTGTCTTGAGGAAGGCGGGTCCGATATTTTCAACGTGGGCAGTGACGTTGTGGCGTAAGGATCTCGAGGGCTGTCATGAATCACGAGACCGCAGTTTCGAATGCCAGGGAAATCGCAGATCGGATCCTCGCGCCGGCGGCAAGGCAAAACGACAAGGATGCTCGATTTTCGTCCGAGGCAATCGCGGCGCTCGGTTCGGCCGGATTGCTGGGGATTATGCTGCCCGCCGAAGTGGGCGGCTCTGCCCTGGGACCGCGGACCCTCGCTGCGGTCGTCACGACGCTCGCAGAAACGGACGCGTCCGCCTCGATGGTCTATTTGATGCACATGTGCGGCACCGCGACGATCGCGGCGGCCCGTTCGGGCGTCCCGGTGGCGCAGACGCTGAAGGACATTTCGGCAGGCCGGCATCTCACCACGCTGGCATTCAGCGAAGCTGGATCGCGCAGCCACTTCTGGGCGCCCGTATCGCGAGCGAAGCGCAATGGAGCCAACGTCCGCCTCACAGCCCAAAAATCCTGGGTTACGAGCGCCGGTCACGCGCAAAGCTATGTTGTCTCGGCCCTCGCTCCTGATGCGACGGGTCCAACCGATTCCACCCTTTACCTGTTGGCCAGCAGTACGCCCGGACTGTCAGTTGCCGGCCCCTGGGATGGTCTTGGGATGCGCGCCAACGCGTCCGCGCCGATGATCCTCGAGGATTGCGAAGTCGAGCCTGGTCTGCAACTGACCGACGACGGCGCCGGCTTCAAGGCGATGCTGGAGATCGTGCTTCCACTGTTCAACCTCGGGACCTCCGCGGTCGCGCTGGGTCTTTGCCGGGCCGCAGTGGCGGGAACTGCGGCTCATCTCAAGAGCGCGCGCTTCGAGCATTTGGGCCAGACCCTTGGAGAGAGCCTGCCGACACTCCGCGCGCAGCTTGCGACGATGCAGATCGACACTGACGGGCTCGCGGCGCGTGTCGACGATCTCGTCGATCACCTCGAACGCCCCCGAGAGACCACCATGCTGCGTGTGCTCGAGGCCAAGGCGGCGGCAGGTGACACTGCGATCGCCGTCACCTCAGCGGCGATGCGGGTGTGCGGAGGCGCTGCATTTTCCAGGCATTTGGCCATCGAGCGATTGTTCCGCGATGCTCATGCCGGCGCTGTCATGGCGCCGACGGGCGATGTTCTGCGCGAGTTCATCGGCAAAGCCGTCCTGGGAATACCGCTGTTCTGAGCGCGAGAGCGCTGCGCCGCCAGGGATCGTTCGTTCGCGTTTGATGGCGGTCAAATGGTCAGAGAAAGCGAGAAGCAACCATGAGCCGGACGATCTGGGTAGGTGCCGTCGCATATGATCCGAAGGTGGTCGGCATCTGGGAGGGCATGCGACGGTATTTTCACGAGGAAGCGCATCTGCCTGTCGAAGTCGTGTTGTTTCAGAGCTACGAGGCCCAGGTCGCCGCTCTCCTGGCCTTGCCCGGTGAGCCGCTGCCGCACATTGATATCGGGTGGAATACAAACCTCGCCTATATCCAGTCCGATGCCTGGAGCGACAAGCGCTGCCGACCTATCGCGATGCGCGATACCGACGTGGGCTGGATGACCAAGATCGTCGCCGTCACGGGTGGACCGGTTGTCAGGCTTGCCGATCTTAAAGGCCGCACCTTGGCCCTCGGCAGCCGCGACAGCGGCCATGCGGCAATCCTTCCGGTTTATTTTCTGCAGCGGGAGGGACTGGTCGAGGGGAAGGATTACCGATCGCTGCGCTTCAACTCCGACCTCGGCAAGCACGGCGACACGGGGACAAGCGAGTCCGATGTCGTTCGCGCAGTCCTCGACGGCCGCGCCGACGCCGGCGCAATCGGCAGCCCGTTCTGGAATGCCGTGCACACCGAGCGTCTGGTACCGGAAGGAGCGCTAACCGAGATCTGGACCTCGCGGCCCTATAATCACTGCATGTTCACGGCCCGGCCCGATCTGGACCCCGCGTTGGAGCAGCAGTTCGCCAAAGCCCTTTTCGGGATGAGCTACGACAACCCGACGCATCGTCCGGTGCTCGAGGCGGAAGGCCTGCGCCAATGGATAGCGCCGCAGCTTGAGGCGTATGCTGAGTTGCGGGAAGCGTCGGCGCAGCAGGGCTTTCTAAAGCGACCCTGAGCGCAGTCAGGCGCAATTGAAGATCATTGCCAACCGGCGCTGATGCTCAGATTCGCGATCGAAGGCGCGGCGCACGGCTGCGAAGGACTCGGCGAGTGGAAAGATGTCGCGGCTGACCAACAGGTCGTTATCCTCGGCTCCGACCGGATGCCAAAAGACACCTTCTGCCGTAATCGTCACCTCGGGAACCAGGTCCGCCCTTGCCAATGCAATGCCCTGCCTAGCGGAGCCCCGCAGCGCAATTCGTCTGATTACGCGATTTTCCTCGCTCACATGATGGGCGTCAACGAAACTGCGGAATTCCTCGGCCTCCGCGTCAGTCGACACGGTCGCCGCCAACCGCACGCGGAATCCTTCGGCGCGGGCTCGCTCGATTCCCTCCCAGGTGCGTGCCCATGTCCCCTTTCCACGATGGCTCTCGTGACGTTCCGGCGTCGGGCTATCGAGGCTGATCTGCAGGGTTACGCGCTCGCGCGGCAAGGCCCGTAGCGTTGCGAGCCGAGCTCCGGCAAACAGCATGCCGTTGGTGAGCACCGTGGTCGACGCCGCCGCAGCGCACGCGGCAAGGATCTCGCCGATATCCGGCAGCACGAACGGCTCGCCGCCGGTCACAAAAATTTCGCTGACGCCGAGCTCAGCCGCCTCGACTGCGATCCGTCGCACCCGCTCGATACCAAGCGCCCGCCGCGGCGCCTTGGGCGATGAGCGCACGCAGCAATAGTCACAGCTCAGGTTGCAGTCGAAATTGGTGTAAAGCCATAGTCGAGAGCCGACAGGCCGGTCTCCTCCGACATTCTCGGGAGCCTCTCCGTATCGGAGCACCCATCGGGTGCGACCTTGTTCAATGGCTGTGTCGACCAGGCTGTTGCGGGTGAAGCGACACCATGCCTCGAGTTCGGGGCCGATGCCTGGATCGCGGCTGGTCACGGCGACGAGATCGCCCTTACGGCCGCGACGCAGCGCAGCTATCAAATCCGGCAGGAGGCCCGAGGCAAATGTCTTGGTGCCAGCGTCGAGTTCAACGTTCGCATTCGTCCTCATGTATTAATCCATGGTACTCTCAACGTTCGGTCTCTACCGTACCGGTTTTGCGCCAGAAACGATCTCACCGGAACGCTGTGAACACGACCAATCTCCAACGAAAATGCATGAAAATCAACGATCGTATTCTTTCCTGTCGCCCATAACGGCTTGGTTGCAGTTCGGTTCCTGCCGAGCCCACCAATGAAACCAGCCAAGCTTTTCTCGGCCGCCCCCTTCGCGGACCGATTGGTTCCAAATTGCATCAGAGCTGATGAATCATGCCGACATTATTCCGGTTATCGGTTCGCGGCAGAACTGACTGGGATTCCCAGGTTCTCAATCCTACCGTGACATTCTACGCAGACTAAGAACGACTCGATTTGAAGTTCTAAAAATGCCTCGACTTCCGCATCCGAGGTAAATTCATTTAATAAATCGATCGACACTCGGTTAGCCAGAATTCCCAACGGTGAAAAACCCGTTAGGATCTTTTTGTATTTACGGACGCGGCCTTATCGGAAACCGAGTACCGCAATCGCTCTCGAGGCGGCGAGACGTCCCTGTGCTTGTCTACTAGAAGCGCTGTGGCGGCTAGTGGATGAACTTTACTCGCGGCGGTTCGCGGTTACTCACTCAACACCAAACAACGGAAGAACTGAAAGCACTTAATGATGGACTGGAGGACGTACTTTGCCTAGCAGTTTGCTGAAGAACCCCCTCGCCACGGTGGGAACTTGGTGATTCACTTTATCATCTCGAATCGCTGGGGACGAGCATGCGTGGCAGGTTTGCGGATCAGGGCGGGATGTTTTCGTACATTTCGCCGGAGGCCCGGGTGCCTCCCAACCATCCTTTGCGGAAGATCCGGGTGCTGGTCCGGGATGTCTTGAGTGAGTTAAACCGCAGCCTTGGGAGACTTTACGCCAGCGATGGGCGTCCCTCGATTCCTCCCGAGCAATTGCTGAGCGCATTGTTGCTGCAGGTGTTCTACGGCATTCGGTCGGAACGCCAGTTGATGGAGCAACTGAACTATAATCTTTTGTACCGCTGGTTTGTGGGGCTTTCGCCCGACGACCCGGTCTGGGACCCGACCACCTTTACCAAGAACCGCGACCGGCTGCAGAACGGCGAGGTGTTTAAGAAGTTCATGACCAGACTTCTGAACCATCCGCAGGTCAGGCCGCTGCTGTCGGACGAGCATTTCTCGGTGGATGGAACGCTGATCGAAGCCTGGGCTTCACAGAAGAGCTTTCGTCCCAAGGACGGCAGCGGCGACGATGATGACGGCGCGAACTTCCATGGCCAGAAGCGCAAGAACGACACCCACGCGAGCACCAGTGACCCCAACAGCCGGCTTTACCGCAAGGCGGCCGGGCGGGAGGCGAAGCTTTGCTATATGGGCCATGCCACCATGGAGAACCGGCATGGGCTGGCGGTAGCCGGCATGGTTACACACGCCAATGGTACCGCCGAGCGCCGAGCATCGGAGATCATGCTAAAGGCCAAAAGCAAAGCTGCCGGCCACCGCATCACGGTCGGTGAGGACAAGGCGTACGATACCACCGATCATGTGGCCAATCTTCGGGCCATCAACGTGACACCGCATGTGACGCAGAACCAGGCCGTCACCAAAACCGGCAAGACCCGCAACAGCGCCATCGACGAACGAACCACGCGGCATCCAGGGTACGGCATGTCGCAATCGCGCCGGGCGATGATCGAGTGCATCTTCGGCTGGGGCAAGCAGCACGGTACCATGCGCAAGACCAAACATCGCGGCATCGGTCGCGTCGCCGCCAACTTCCTGCTCAATCTGATCGCCTATAACCTGATCCGCATCCCCAAGCTGATGGCCGCCTAGCGGCGCCAACGAGCAGCGCCCGCGTGCAGGTCAACAAAACTGCATCAAGCCAGCCAACACAACACATGAAACCCGGATCGACCGTCCCATTGAGACAAAGAAACTCAACTTTCCAAGTTCTTCAGCAACCTGCTAGGGCCGACCGACGTCGCGGTTTGAAGCTCGCGCTGCGGCTCCTCGTTTCCGTGGATAGCTAGGAGCGCCAGTATCAGCTGATCTTTGCGCTGGAGCTGAACCGGGCCGAGCGCGAATTCTTGACTGGCCAGCTGTTGGTTGCAGACGAGCGATTGACGGCGCTGTCAAATCGCGCCACGACAACGAGCGCTCCGGCGCCGTATTGACGGATATCTCATGCCTCGTCCTCCCCATCCCCGTTCATGTTTTTTTTAAGCAGGGGGTTCTCCAGGGTGAGATCGGCCACGACCTCCTTCAAGGCGGAGGTCTCACGGCGAAGGTCCTTTACTTCGCCGGAGGTTGCGTCGCGCGCCGTATCGCCCGCCAGCCGGCGCTTGCCGGCCTCCAGGAACTCCTTGGACCAGCCGTAATACATCGAGGCAGCGATGATGGAGCCAGCACCCTTCGGCGAAGCGCTCAGTAAAGATTTGACGCCCGCACAGGACGGCGTCGCCGCGGAATCGGCGGGCAATCACAAGGAGCTGTACGATCCGCCCCGAAAGCGGCAGATCGGTCACGCGTCGCCGATACCGGCTATGGACACGCCGGGAAACCGTTCCGCACGATGGGCACAGACCAACGATTCCGGATGCCCGGACCGCAATAATGGCTTTATCACCCTCGTAGTACGCACTCTCTACAACAAACCCACGCGGCACCAGACTGGAGCGGTGGAGTGCCTGCTGCATGGCACTGATTCTCCCCCAATCAAAGCGCCACACATCCCACAAACTGTATCAAAAGTGAGTCAGAGCCATTTTTCGACAGCATTCACACTCAGGTCTGCGAAACCTCATCGAGTGTCCGCTCTATTTGCCGAGCCTCTGCCGAGGCGCGCTTGCCCGTCAACGGATTTCAGAAGTCGACGGTCGCCGTCAACCCGACGACGAAAGTGTTGGGAATGACTCCGGTTCCTCCCGGCCGCTGGATATATTGCAGATTAGGACGCAGCAGAAACCACGGCGTTACTTGCGCACCATAGTTGATCTCATAGATCGTCTCCTCGGTTGCCACGTTGACACTTCCCGGTTTCACGACGTTCAGGCCCTGCTGATACAAGACGGAATTGCCGTTCAGGTGCACACGGGCGACAGCCACGGAGATATAGTCATCGTCGCGACTGGCGACGCCCTTTTGCACCAGACCAACTGCTCCTGTCCATGTGTACTGGGACGTTCTCTGGTCGCCAAATGCGATGACGCCGAAAACCGTGACACCGCGATTGTGCGAGCCGGGTTCCCGGTAGACCATTTGCTCGCCTTGCAGCCATCCGCCCCAACGTCCGAGGTCGGTCAACATGGGCAGTCCCGTGATGCCCGCATTATTGCCATTGATGTCGCGGAGAACGTCGGCGTAGCTGGATGAATCGTAGTAGGCGCCAATTTTGTACTTTCCCGGCAAGCCGCCGAGGCCGCTTGCCGGCAGCCAGCCGAATTCGATGGGCACAAGGACTCCGGTGCCATGAAAGCCCAGGTCGAAGCCGGACCCCGGACTGCCCGCATTAGGATTAACCTGGTAAATGCCGGTTTGAACGTAGGACTCTGAAAAGCCTTGAATCTTGACGCGGCCGCCCCAAGCCCCGGTCGGGTAATTGAACGCTACAATGTTTGTGCTCAGAGCGGGTGTGTGACCGCAATGCACGCCAGATTGAAAGTAGCAGTAGAGCTCACTGGTGTTGTAGTCGTCACCAACTGGAGAAAATCCCACCTTGAGCTCGATGAGGTCGGACCACAGTTGCTGAGTATAGTACATTTCGGAGATGCGCGCATTCTGCCCCGCTCCGAAAACCTCCTGGGGCGATTGCAGGCTACCGATAATAGGCTTCAAATCTGTCCCGACGCGGTCGTTCAGGGTTATGACCGCCTGCGCTCCCTGCAACCCGGCCAGCTTATCGAGATCCAGCTTGGCTCCCAGGGAGACCTGTTGCGTATACGCGGCCCCCTTATTTTGTCCGCCGATCGGGTTCGCTGCGCTCTCCGAAACGTACTTCAGCTCAACGTCTACGCCCCGATCGTGGAGTTGCGTACGTAGCCCACCCCAGTCGCCGGTCATCTTGTCTTGATAGGTAACATTTTCCCGCGGCTTACCTGCAGTCCTGGTCGTTCCCGATGGGCTCGGCTTGAAAACTGGATCCGTTTGAGTGGGGGATTGGGACGGATTGGCAAAGCTACGATTGTCGTCGGCAATGACGTCATTGTCGGCTGACCGCGTTACTTGCGCATACGCCATCGTTTCGCCCAATAACAAAATGCCAATAACGATCGACGATGCCGCGGCAATACCGGGTGTGCGAGACCAATTCTGTCGGAATATTTTCATATGAAACTCCAACGAATACTCAAACTGGAAGGGGTTCGCGCGAATTGGAGAGTTCAGCGAGCTTACACCGAAGTGCAAAGCCCGCCAATTGCGGACCTTGCGAGGGTGGTCGCTGTGGAGATTGCCCTGGCGCTGGAGCGGTGAAACGGCGTCATTCAAAGCCGCGCAAATCGACGAAACCGGTTCCGTTCAACCGACGCCGGCCGAGCTTTTCGCCGTTAGCGGCGCGCGACCATTATTATTTTGACCACAACAACAGTGCGATCTGGCCGTGGCGCATCGCCAAGACGCTTAGTGCCATCAAGATCCGTCAGCGATCCGACTCCCCAAGACACTAAACTCTAATTTAATGGCGAGCCCGCAGCGCTTTACTATGTGAAAAAACGGTAATGGCTCTGAGGATCGAGATATGCAGCACGACACGATAAATGAGACGTCCTTCGCGCGCGATGCCAGCACGCAGTCAACGGCCAAAGCCGACAGACAAGCGATTCATCGAATCTTGCTTCCGTTTTCCGTCGCGTATTTCACGGCCGCTTTTGTGACCGATCTGCTCTATTGGCGGACTGCCGAGGTGATGTGGCAGAGGTTTTCCGTCTGGCTGATAGTGGCTGGTCTGATCGTGGCCGGCTTTGCGGTGATTGCTGCCGTGATCGACCTTGCACGTGGTACGCAAAGGCCGGCGCGGCTCCACGCGCTCGGCTACGCAGTTGGTGTCTCGCTCTCACTGATCAATGTCTTCATCCACAGCCGCGACGGGTATACCGCAGTCGTACCGACCGGCCTGATGCTTTCCGGGGTCGCCGTAGTCATTCTGTTGGCGACGGCCTCGGCTGGAGCTTGACGGACCCTCATCGCGTTGGAGCAGACACATGATGCGCGTCCTCAAGATTGTCCGTTCGGCGAAACTACGGCGTGGTGTCGCCGTCTGTGTCGCCGTCGCCGGTTTGGGACTCGCGGGCTGCGACGACAACGGCGGTGACCCGAAAAGCGAGATCGGCGCCCATCCCATGCTCCCCGCGCTGCAGCAATATTTGCTGCCGCCGATCCGGATTGCCAGAGCAGTTGCGTGGGGAAACGATGAAGCGCCGACGGTGCCGCAGGGATTGCAAATCCATGCATTAGCCACCGGCTTTGAGCATCCCCGATCCCTCTTCGTCCTTCCGAACGGAGATGTGCTGGTGGTCGAGGGCAATGGTCCAACAGCGCCGATCTTCCGCCCCAAGGACCTCGTCACCGCCTGGGTAGAGTGGCTCGCCGGCGCGAGGGCAAAAGGCGCAAACCGTATAACGCTGTTGCGCGATACCAATGGCGATGGCGTCCCGGAGCTACGAACCGTCTTGCTGGATCATCTTAACTCGCCCTTTGGCGTCGCTTTGGTTGGCAATGATCTTTATGTTGCCAACACCGATGCCATCATCCGTTATCCCTATCAGGAAGGGCAAACCAGCATCACTGCCCCTGGCACCAAGCTGACCGACCTTCCTGGCGGCCCGATCGATCATCACTGGACCAAGGCTTTGTTGGCCCGCCCGGATGGCTCCAAGCTCTATGTCGGTGTCGGATCCAACAGCAACATCACCGAAAACGGAATTGGAGCTGAGTATGAACGAGCCGCGATCTGGGAGGTCGACCGGGCATCGGGCGCCCATCGCATACTCGCCAGCGGCACGCGCAATCCCACGGGCCTCGCGTGGGAGCCTGAGACCCGCAAACTCTGGGCCATCGTCAACGAACGCGATGAGATCGGCCCCGATCTGGTTCCGGACTATCTGACTTCTGTGCAGGACGGCGGTTTCTATGGCTGGCCCTATAGCTATTACGGCCAGCACCTCGACCCGCGGGTCCAGCCTCAACGCCCCGATCTGGTGGCAAAGGCGATTGTACCGGACTACGCGCTGAGCTCCCACGTCGCGCCCTTGGGTGTAGCCATGTACACAGGCTCCGGGCTTCCGGCAAACTATCGCAGCGGTGCGTTTGTCAGCGAACACGGAAGCTGGGATCGAACGCCTCTCAACGGCTACAAGGTAGTGTTCGTGCCGTTCAGCGGCGGAATACCCAGCGGCCCGGCGCAGGACGTCGTTACCGGCTTCCTCGATGCAAACAATCACGCGCGCGGAAGGCCGGTTGGTCTGGCAGTCGATCGGACCGGCGGACTGCTGATCGCCGATGACGTCGGAGACACCGTGTGGCGGGTGTCATCAAGTAATCCCCATTCTGCGTCGGGCCCCCACTGAAATGGAATTTAATGGTCCCGGCTGGCTACCAAACTACAATTGGGCGGCGCACTCAGAATGGCAGAGCCCGCCGAACCCGGACTGGCCGGCCGTGAACCCACCGATCGGCGATCATATGATCTTGAGGCGGCTTGGACCGAGGCGATTCCTGTCTGACCTGTTGAACCGGCAAGAGCGGATAAGGCGCAGCAATCCGCGACAAGCACCGCCGCGTTCTGTAGTTACCGTCAGGATGCCTTGCCTCTGGGACAGGCCGAGCATCAACGATTTGTTCCAGGCACACCGATTCGCGCAGAGGATAACAATGACCACGCCAACCGACATCGGCAAGAATGTTACCTCTGCGTCCCGCCGACGATTTCTAACGGAAGGTGGTGCCTTGTTGGGCGGGGCCGTCATTGCTGGTGGCCTCGCTGGACATGAAGAGCGCCCGCCGCGACCAAAAATACGGGCAACCTCCCTCCCAACGTACCGGAATGGATGAAGACGCCCGGCGATCTCATGGGAAGCCAGCCATATGGCGCGCCTTCCCCGTTCGAAAAAGACGTCATCAAGAACATCTCGAAGACGTTGCCCCAGTATCTATCGGCGTCCGGACGCACGCCGTTGCAGGATCTCGACGGCATCCTCACGCCGAACGGTCTATTCTACGAGCGCCATCATGGTGGCGTTCCCACCATCGATCCTGCACAGCACGCCGACGCTGCTTGCGCAGCGCCTCCATGAGGTCGACCACTCCTTCAAGCGGTGGTGATGGCACGAAGCGTTGTTGTCGTCTCCTACGCACCCTAGATACCCCATGGGGGTATCGTAGCGAGATGGAGTTGATGACATGCGTGTGCAGCACGCCCCTGTTCCCAATCATTCAGATGCCGTCGCGGGCCAAAACTCGCGTTTGCGGGTCGATCCCTTTTCTCGGCGTCGCTTTCTGAAGGCGGCACTCGCCGCCGCGACCCTGCCCATTCTCCCGGGCGCGGGGCGCGCTGCAGCCTCTCCTGGGAAGCGGCTCGTCGCCGGAACACGGATTATTGAAGTGAATGGTCGACCGGCCAAGGTCTTCGGGCTCATCGGTCCGGACGGCCGTCCCGGGCTACGCCTCGACCCCGGTGAACGGTTCCGCGTTGACCTCGTGAATGAGACTGGCGCGCGCACCATTGTGCATTGGCATGGGCAGCTTCCGCCCTGGACGCAGGACGGCTTTCCGTGGCCGGAGAGCCCGCCGATCGCGAACAGCGCGGTTCAAGCCTACGACTATGCTCCGATTCCGGGCACGTATTGGATGCATTCGCATCAGGACATGCAGGAGCAGAGCCTGATGACCGCGCCGCTCATCGTTCATGACGCCGCGGAACTTCGCGAAGACCGGCAGGAAGTCGTTCTCATGCTGCACGACTTCACCTTCCGAACGCCGGAGGAAGTGCTCGCCGGCCTCACCGGCACGAACGTAGCCGCGGTACAGGCCATGCTGCAAAAGATGGAGCAGGCTCCAGGTCGCACAGTCGGCACCAATGCGGTGCATGCAAGCTTGAGCAGCATGGCTGCCGACGTGCCCGACGCGGGCATGTCAGGAATGGAGATGCCGGCAATGAACATGTCGGGGCCGGGCGGCATGCATATGGATCTGAATGACGTTCAATATGACGCCATCCTGGCAAACGACCGAACGCTCGCCGATCCGGAGGTCGTGCGCGTCGAGCGTGGCGGCCGGATCCGGCTCCGCGTCATCAACGGCGCGTCCTCGAGCCAGTTCTGGGTAGATCTCGGCGAACTCGTCGGCCACGTGGTGGCGACTGACGGCCAGCCCGTACATCCGGTTGCGGGCAGCCGCTTCCCCATCGCGATGGCTCAACGCCTCGATATCCTGATTGATCTTCCAGAAGTCGGCGCGTTTCCGATACTTGCGCGGCTGGAAGGCGACGGTCGGCAGACCGGCATCATCCTCGCCACGACCGGGGCGCGCATACCGCGGATCGCGGAGAGCGCGCAAACCGCGCCGCCGGTCGATCATTCGCTGGAGGCCCGCCTTGCGGCGGTGCAACCGCTGCCGTCACGCCCCGCGGATGCCATCCATACGATTGCTCTCGGCGGCGCAATGAAACCTTATGCATGGTCCATGAACGGAGAGTACTGGCCTCAGGTCAAACCGCTCATGCTGGACAAGGGGCAGCGTATTGAGATCGATCTGGTCAATCGCACGATGATGGCGCATCCGATGCATCTGCATGGCCATGCTTTCCAGGTGATCGCGATCGACAGCCGGCCGATCCAGGGAGCCGTCCGCGACACTGTTCTGGTCATGCCAATGGGCCGTGTCCGGATCGCTTTCGACGCCGACAATCCCGGGCGATGGCCGTTCCACTGTCACAATCTCTATCACCAGGCCACCGGCATGATGACGGAGTTCAGGTATCAGGGCATTGCCACTTGACGATCCGTTTCCGTAGTCACGCTCATTGACGACAATTTCTGGCAATAGCCGTGACCTGTCCGCGGCATGGCGTACGGCATTGATCTATTATCGGGCCAGCGTGCGATGTTGTCGTATCCGGTCAGATCAACTACGGCCGCACAATTGTCTGAATGACAGATCACGTTCGCATCAGATGAGTTCTTGAAACCGGGTCAACTCTTGGAGCCGGGGCATGAATTCCTGGAATCCTCTCATGCCGAGGATCGGCCGGCGTCGATGGGCGTTGGCGGCGGGCGTGGTTTGTTTGTTTGGCGCATTCAACGAACTAGGGACGAAAGCCTGGGCGCAAGCGCAACGGTCGGACAATCCGGCCACGCCGGGCGGGTCATACGCGACTGGTGATTGGGGCGGCGTACGGTCTTATCTAGAGCGCCTCGGCGTTACCTTCACCCTTAGCTACACCAACGATTTCCTGGCCAATGTGAGCGGCGGTATCAAGACCGGCGCAGTCGGGATCGGGATCTTCCAGCCGCATGTCGACCTCGACTTGCAAAAGCTTTTGGGGTGGGAGGGAGATAAAATCCATATCCACGGCCTCGTCACCCATGGTCCGTTCTTCAGTTCGACCTATCTCGGCAACATCCTGGCCGTGTCGAATCTCGAGGCGGGGCCGGTCGCACGGCTCTATGCGCTCTGGTACGAGCACAACGCGCCCGACGACCACTGGTCCGTCCGCGCCGGCCTGATGTTGGCAGACAGCCAGTTCTTGCAGAGCGAGACTGCATCCAATTTCCTCAACAACGGCATCAGCTGGCCGACCTTTCTCGCCGGCAACCTGCCGGCCTCGGGGCCCGCCTATCCGTTGCCCGCCCCCGGCATTCGCGTGCGTGTGAAGCCGCGCGACGATCTGCAGTTCCAGGCCGCGGTGTTCAGCGGCGATCCCAGCGGCGGCGACGGCTCCAATCTACCGGGTCCGCTTCCGACCGGGACGGTCTTCAGCTTTCGCGGCGGCGCCTTTGTCATCGCAGAGGCGAGCTACTTGGCCAATCAGGGCAAGGACGCCAAAGGACTTCCCGGCACCTACCGCATCGGGGCGTGGTACGCCACCAGCTCGCGGTTTTTCGATCAGCGCTTCGACAATACCGGCCTCTCGCTCGCAAATCCGCAGTCCACCGGCATTCCGCTCAAGCACACCGGGGACGGCGGCGTCTACGGCGTGATGGATCAGACGCTCTATCGCGTTCCCGGCACCGACGACCAAGGCCTTTCCGCATTCCTTCGCGCGGGCGGCGTTCCCAACGACCGCAACCTGATCAACTTCTACGCCGACGGCGGCCTGCTTTACAAAGGTCTGGTGCCGGGGCGTCCCGACGACAAGGTCGGCGTTGCCTTTGCCCACGCGCGCATCGGCGACAACGCGCGCGGGCTGGATGCCGATACCGGACTATTCGGTAACTTCTTTTTTCCGGTGCGCAGCAGCGAAACGATGATCGAGATGATGTATCAAACGCAACCGAAACCATGGTGGACGCTGCAACCCGAACTCCAATACATCATCCGGCCGGGTGGCGGCGTCCTTAACCCCGATGGCAAGCTCCGACCGAACGCGTGGGTCATTGTCCTTCGCTCAGCGCTGAATTTCTAGGGCTTTCTTTGCGGCCTGATCCTCACGGCAGTTGGCCGCGGTATCGATGCTGCTTGTCGCGGTCGACATCCGGCCACGCCAGAATCGCCAGTGCTGGAATGGCGTACGGATCTGGGGGCGCGAGGTAGCTCGCGTCCCTACTGCGCAAGATGCTGTTTGCTGCGGTGCCTAGTCCGGTTATGACCCTGGCTGTGTAAGAACTTGGCTGCTTTTCTATGATTCTCTCGTGATTCTGCGGGGGAAGCTGATGAGGCGCTTCGTTGAGCAGGCGGATCGTGGGCAGTGGACGCTATTGCCCGAATGCCTCGATGATTTCGTTGACGAGAGCAACCCTGTTCGCGTGATCGATGTATTTGTTGA
The DNA here is from genome assembly GCF_031202265.1 of Bradyrhizobium sp. Ash2021. Taxonomy (NCBI): domain Bacteria; kingdom Pseudomonadati; phylum Pseudomonadota; class Alphaproteobacteria; order Hyphomicrobiales; family Nitrobacteraceae; genus Bradyrhizobium; species Bradyrhizobium sp. Ash2021. The sequence goes on from NZ_CP100604.1 coordinate 1,264,000, forward strand.
TGCGCTCGATTTGGCAGAGATGAGCTTTAAAGCCGAGCAGTTTTCTCTGGATGATCGAGCATGAGTACCTTCTGCGGCGCGAATCGTCTGGAGCACAGAGTAGGGAATATGGCTCAACAGAGCCATCCTCGATGTGTCGCACAATCGCCGTTTCGCGACGCTGCGAGTCGGGATCACTTCCGCCTTTGGCCCTTCACGACATGTTGCGCCGCCGTAGGACTTCGGTCGCTAACGGGGCACAGCGGACGCCGACGGGCGGCCGTATGTTGCAGAGGGGCGACGCTCGTGACCCGAAGGCGACATGCGGACCGCGTGCCATCAATGGAGATGCCGCCGCCCGGCACGATCATGTGGACATGGGGATGATGCGTCAGCGCCGAGCCCCAGGTGTGAAGCACCGAGGTGATGCCGATGCGGGCGCCGAGGTGTTTGGGATCGGCCGCGATGGTCGTCATGGTCTCGGCCGAAGTCGTGAACAGGATGTCGTAGATCACGGCCTTGTTCTGATAGGCGATGTCCGCGATGGCGGCCGGCAGCGTGAACACGACATGAAAGTACGGCACCGGCAGCAGATCGGCCTCGCGCGCGGCGAGCCATTCCCTGGCGGCCGTGCCCTGACACTTCGGACAATGGCGATTACGACAGCTGTTGTAAGCGATGACCGTGTGCGGGCAATCTTCGCAGCGCGCCACATGGCCGCCGAGCGCCGCCGTGCGGCAGCGCTCGGCGGCCGACATCACCTTCATCTGGTCGAGGCTGACGTGACCGACATTGGCACGCCGCCACGCCGCTCCATGGTCGCGGAAGATATCCGCGACCTCCAGCACCGGGCGAGACATGACCGCGGGCCGTTACGTCGGCGGCTGGTCTTTCCTGTTCTTCCTGGGCTTCCTGCAAGGCTGCGACAGCAGGTCGAGCGGGCTCTTGATGCCAGCGATCATGCCGGTGGCGACGCGGGCGTAGCGCGCTGTCGTGTCCAATTTGTCGTGCCCCAGCAGCGCCTGGATGACGCGAATATCGGTGCCACGTTCAAGTAGATGGGTGGCAAAGGAGTGTCGAAGCGCATGGAGTGTTACGCCCTTGCGGATTCCGGCCGCATCGGCCGCCTCATGAAACAGGCGGTTGAGTTGGCGGGTTGTCATCGGCTTGCCGGGCCTTTGGCCTGGAAACAGCCAGCGCTCCTCCACGGGAGTTGTGGAATCGAAACCCCGCCGGCGCGTCTTCCACCATTGGCGCAGCAGGTCGAGCGTGTCGGGCGACAGCATGACATTGCGGTCCTTGCGGCTCTTGGACTGCTCGACCCGAATGATCTTCTGCGCGCTGTCGATGTGCTTGACCTTCAGCCTGACCACCTCGCCGGCGCGCAGGCCGCAGCCGTAGCCGAGGCTGAGCAGCACGCGCACCTTAAGGCTGCTCGCGACCGCGAGCAGGCGCCGGGTCTCGTCCTGGCTCATCACCAGCGGAAGCTTCTGCGGCTCACGGAGGTGATAAATCTCGGCCGCAAGATCCAGTCGCCGCAACGTCACGCGAAACAGGAACCGCAGCCCGGTCATGATGCGGTTGCGATTGCAGATGCTCGCGCCCCTCTCGGAAAGATGCAGTTGAAACCGGCGGATATCCTCCGATGTGGCCGTGTCCGGGGACCGCTTGAGAAACGTAGCGAACCGCTTGCAGCTGTGAATATGGCCCCTCTGCGTTCCCGCGCAGAGCTTGCGTGCATTCATGTCCTCGATCATGCGCTGGCGCAACGGGCTGACCGTAACCGTACTCATGGGCAACTCCTGTCTTGGATGAGGTTGACGACACCTCGATCTTCAAGACAGGCCGACCGGCCGGCTACCGATGATCTCTCATAGATTACCGCGCCCTCGGCTAAGCCCCCGCTTCAGCGGGCTATCGCGCAGCGATTTAGTGCGTTGGCCCCTAGCCGAACTGCCTATGAGCTCTCGCAAAGACCGCTGTCAGAGCAGAACCGGACGTGACGCGTCCCGGCCTCGAAGGCCGCTTTTGACCCAGGCTGTGTGAAAACGTGCACGCGTGGAGAGCGAACAGAATTGTGTTCTCTCGTCTCTTCATTCGGCGGTACCGGCCAGTGCCGTTCTTTTCTAATTGAGGGTATTCGAGACAAACATTCTCCGCGAAAGTTTGACTTCGGAGTTTTCACACAGCCTGGGTCAGTCGGAGACATTGTCCAGCGTGCCCCTACGGTAAGCCACGAATAACGAACCAGATCAACCACCAATTCGAAGCAAGTGCCAATAACGCCGCGATGAGCAGACAGAGAAACTGCTGCTGCTGCCGTTCTAACACCATCAATCGAAGAGCAACTGAGACAGCCAACGCGAACAGTATGGCGGGCGTTGCAACTTCCAACAGCATGTATGCGCCAAAGCCGGTTTGCCGGTCGGCTCTATCTGCGGCCCAATGTGTCCCCGCCCAGAGGCAAAGGACGAGACAGACAAGCGGTATGACGAGAGAACTTGCCGACAGCACATTCTTAAAACGTCTCAACGATCCAGCCTCCGAAATCACTCTGTGGCCCTCGCCCGGAGCGCGGTGCCGTCGCTCCGGGCTAGCCTTGAAGGCGTGCAGGTGCACCACGACCGCACGCCAAACGCCTACGCCAAAGCATTTAACGGCAAATTACGAAGAGACGTGCAAATGGCTTACGCTTCTTCAAACAAATGAAATACTGAATAGCCCCGGATTGGCAGATCGGACTTCTGCACTGGGTCAAACTCGGAAGTTGAGACGGGCTCACGGCATGTCCGCTCTACCCCCAACAGGCGCCTTTTCTGAGCGGACCTGATGGGTCCTCGGTGACGCCCGTGCGTGTTAGTGGGATGCAGCGCCGCCCTTGAACGTTTGAACCGAACGAACCGTGACGTCGCTGAGCGGACTTGAAGCTGGCACCTTGGCATCATCGGGCTGGTCAGCGGTTGGCGCTCGCTCAGAATGCGTATGGCTGGGGTGCCAGAGGGGTGACGGTTTCGGCATCACGGTTGCCTGTGGACCGATCGTCAAGAGGTCGCATCAACGTTACCGAAAGTTACCGTCGCCTACGCATCGCTGTCACAGTGAGCGGCTAGATGGCACCTCACACGAGGAGCCTGTGATGACTAATGTTTCGCCCGGCAAGTTCAGCCCCGAATTGGTCGCCCTCATGAAGTCGGCGTTGGACGCCGATCGGGGGTCAAGATTGGGCTCTGACGCAATCTTGATGACACCTGATCGCGCCGTGAAATCAGATCCCGGAGTCAATTCAGGGACATAGCATCCGACAGCGCAGCGATTGCCGCCTTACCGGCGCCCCACACTCTGGAAGTGGTCGCTCCGTCTGACAATCGAGAGTCATTTCAAGGCGATCCGCTTCTGGCGCGACCAGCTATCGCGAGCCGCCATCATCAAATCTGAGTCAGAGCCAAGATTGCGTGCCGATTGACAAACACGCCGCCCCGGACTCATCTGCTCCGCAGAACCCCGTGATGGACAAATGGCTCGGATATCCGAGCCGGCCTATACAACAGGAGATAAGAATATGACGAACACGACCGCAGCGAATGGCAAAGAGGCCGCCTATCACGGTGTACCAGCGGAAGACGACTACGGCTATGCACAGGCGATCAAGATCGGAAACACGATCCATGTGTCCGGCCAGCTCAGCCAGGACGACAAGGGGACCATGATCGCGCCCGCGGCGCTCGATGAGTCCGGCAAGCCGGCCGACTTCTCGATGATGGCAGAGCAGATGCGGGTGACCTATGCCAACGCTGCAAAGATCCTGGCACATTTCGGGGCCACCCTCGACCACGTGGTGGAAGAGACGCTCTATGTCCTCGATGTCGACGAGGCATTTGCGGTCGCGGGCAAGGTGCGCAAAGAAGCCTACGCCAAGGCGCGGCCTCAGTGCGCCAGCAATCTGATCGGCGTATCCAGGCTGGCCTTTCCTGAGCAGCTCATCGAAATCGTCTTCAAGGCAGTGCTACCTCCAGCATAGACGGGCGGCAGCACGCTTGGGCCTATCCTGGCCTATACCTATCTCTGCCACCCTCAAATTCGGCGAGTCCGGCATCGAGACCGACCTTGCCTACCTCGCCGGACTCGTCGCGCTGGCACTGGGCGGCGACAGCGCGCTCTCGGTCGATCGATGGATCCGCCGTCGTGCCGCCCAAACAAGCCCGAAACAACCGGACCCGAACAATTGGCCGCCAAGAGCGTGGTCGGTCTGGTTCGCCCAGCAAACCTTGCGTCGCGCAGGGTGTTGGAACGCGCTGGCTTTCTGCAGGAACGTGAGATCCAGCTAGATGGCGCTCCCATCCAGATGCTGGTGAGACACTCGGAGCCGACTGCATTCCTGTTCTAGGCCCCCGCACTCGCGTTCCGGCGCCGCTCGACACGGGCCAGTACCTCGACCTGCGCCACTCCTACTGGAGCTATAGAAGGAGGCCCCAAGGTCGGCAGGATCAGATAGGGTTCGATCAGCGCAACACGGCGCAGGCCGGACGCTTACCAGTCGGGTGCGGAGGGCTGATGAGATATCTTTTTAGGCGGACGCGCGGCTCAACCGCAACGCGATGGTTTGGTCGTAAAAAGTCAGGATGGCGAAATTCGCAGTCCTGCAAAGACCGTCCAACAGTGTGAACCAAGTGCACCTATGAACAAGGAATGGAGCCGATCACTATGCGCAGAATTGTCCTAGCAATTACGTTGGCTGTCTGGTCGATGGCGCCAGCGTTCGCCCAGAAAACCGAGATTGAGACAGCAAACGCAAAATGGATCGAGTTCTTCACCAAGGGGGATTTCGCCGGCGTTGCGTCGCTCTATACCGATGACGCGACTGCGTTCCCGCCGGGCTCGCCGATGGTGCGGGGGAATACCGCGATTGGAGCAATGTGGAAAGGGATGGCGGAACAAGTCACCGATCCGAAACTCACAACGTTAGACGTTAAGCCGCTCGGCTCCTCCGCAGCGCGAGAGATCGGGACCTTCAGTCTCAAAACGAAGGGACCGACGCCGCAGGAAGTAACGGGGAAGTATCTCGTTGTGTGGGAGAAAGTCGGCAGTGACTGGAAGCTCGCGGCCGACATCTGGAACGACGGGAAATAATCGACGCGCGTTTGTGCCCGCTCTCCGGCGCCGGCCAGGTCGACCTAAGCGTTCATCCGTGACAGCGGCAAATTCGCCGTTGGCCGCCCCCGCGGTCCTACTGGGGTGTCGTTACTAAAGGCCCGGCACGAACTCATCGTCACGCGCCGGGAGAGCGTCCTTTTATCTTCGGTGAGCTCTCGGGCAGTGAAGCGCAAATAAAGCGCGCAGCAGCTTAACCTGATTTCTGGCCGCCTGATAAAAGGAAGATTAAGTCGCGCATCGAGTTGAGATGACGCCTGAGGCTAGAAATTTCGCGATGGCATCCTGTTGGCGGCACGTTTTGGTTTCAGAAATAGCTTGCGAGCGACGGACGCCGTAGCCATTCTTTGCCAGCTTGTTCTTGGGGCGAGGCCTAGGAAGCAGAATTCCAATCGAGGCCTGCCGCTCCTGTCTACCGACATCTATACGAAGCTCGGGCTTGATCGGTTGTAGTAGAGCCGCGTTGGACGCGATCGATATGCGGGGTAAAGTGTCAGCAGAATGAAGAGTGTAGACCGCTGCGAATTTGTCCGTTTTCGTCAGTGTGTCACGCCATGGGCTAGTTCCGCTCATCGTTTGCTCATCCGCCGCTGCAACGGGCTCAGGCATCGGAGCGGATACGACACGTGAAGCGACAAATCCACCGGATGCAGCGAGGCATAAGCTCGCGAGCCAAACTGTTCTGATCAATCTCGACCCCCAATTTCGAGCGCCTCAAGTTGCTACAATCACCATCATCGCAAACTCCGGCCGGCGGCCTCAATTAATCTTAATAATTAATTACTCACAAGCCGTGAGGTCTCTTTCGCGGTCGGCTTCTGCGATCGTAGTTAATCGCTGCGCGAAAATTCGAATTGCGTCGTGCGGCATAGGACACGGGTGTGGCCATAGGGTTTCGGAGGTCAAGCTTTAGCGGTCGCACCTCCACGTGGAAAGTGAGGCCCCGTCACCTATGTCAGCAGCTCATTGTTCCGAGCCTTCGCCCTGTTTAAGGAGGCCCGATTGCGTACATTTTTATACAATACCTCAAAATAGTTGCAGCAATTCAACGTTACATTGCATGCCGATGCTGGGCATGAGGAACGGAGCAATGATGCGGCGATTGCTAACGATGCTGGCGGCATCGGTCTTTCTGATGACCGTGGCAGGAGTTGCTGCCGCAGGACCATCGGAGGATGAAGCCCTAGCCTACTCGGCCTATGGACGCGCCGACTACGCGACAGCCCTGCGACTTTTTCGCACGCTGGCCGCACAAGGCCGCGCCTACGCTCAATACAATCTGGGCGTCATGTACCGCGACGGTCAGGGCGTTCCGCAGAACTACGCTGAAGCTCTGAAGTTGCTTCGTCTCGCCGCCGAAGAAGGCCGCGGTGATTCGCAGAATGACCTTGGACTGATGTACAACCTTGGCAAGGGAGTGCGGCAAGACTACGTGGAGGCTGTGACATGGTATCGGCGCGCCGCCGAGCAAGGCCGTGCCTACGCGCAGTACAATCTCGGCCTCATGTACGATAGTGGAACGGGCGTGCCGAAGGACTATGTCCTGGCGTACAGGTGGTACAGTTTGTCAGCTGCTCAAGGTGACAAAGATGCGTTAGCAAATCGAGACGCAGTCGCCCACCTCATGACCTCTGCTCAGATCGCTGAGGCGCAAGAGCGGGTGCGCGATCGGAACCCTCAATCACCATCACTGCGCGCTCCTCAAGAAGATAAAGTCGCTAGCGCCGCGAGTTATTTGCTACTCGGTGCCTTGTTCGTTATTCCGATATGGCTGGTCATTCGTCAACTCAATGCGCCGCTGCCGACGTTCAATACGGAGTTGATGAAGCCTGACAAAATCAAAGACGATCAAATCATAGACGCCGACTTGATTGTGCCTGCGGCAGCAAAAATGAACAGGGCTAACATTCGCGCACTCAAGGGCATTGGCGGTGTGTTAGCCGGGGTAGTGTTTTTTGCTGCGCTCGTATGTTTAACGGCCTTGTGGATCATGGGCCTCGCTTGGGTCTCCACAAACGTCGCCGGCTATGTGTCCGCCGTCTCCCGAATTGTATTTGTAGTTTGTGCCGTTATTCTTCTACCGCTTGCGTTATTTAGCGCGACACGAAGAATATCGGCATACGGCTTCTTCGTATCGTCTATCGTTTTGGCCCTCGCGACGTGGATTTTTGGCTTCTTGGTAACGCTCCATTATTGGGACGCATTTGGTGTCTTTGTCGGAATTGTCATGTTGGGTGTAGGTGTCGTTCCGATAGGAATGTTGGCCGCAGCATTGCATGCAGATTGGTTTAATGTTGGACAGCTTGCTCTTTGTTTGGTTATTACGTTTGGCGCCCGGATGTTCGCAGCTATGCTGGCAACAAAGATTGATCGCGATGAAGCCGCCCAGCCTGCTGGACGGGCCAACAACGAGGCTATGGACCCGGAGCTGAATGCGCCTAAGCAAGAGCTTCTTTCAAAATTCGCTGAGGACGCTGCGGATTTCTGGATAATGTTCCGCCGAAAAGTCTGGCTTAAAGTCGGCGAGCACTGCGCCGCCGAACCGATCAAGTCGGATGCAAAGAGTATTCGTCGACGTGGAGATATTACGGAACAGCTCGAACCAAAGTATTTTATTGCCTCCGGCATCATCCTTGCCGTCGCGGGCTTCTTGTTGCTGGACAGATGGGGAGTAGTTTGGGGCTTCTGGGGCAATTTGATGGTCGGCAAAACTTTAGGCATACCGTTTCGCTACGTGTTGCTTTGCTCACTAGCTTCAATCTCGTGGGGTCTTTGTCGTCACTGGGCGACCAGTCGATCACACCAGCATCAAGCCACCGATTCTTGATTAGGTAGCTTGGATTTGCAGCGATCATCGCGGCAGTATCCACGAACCTGCTCCTTGTAGCCCCCGCGGGTTAGGTCGCGGACACGCACAGCGGTCCAACCGAACTCAGACATCAACTGGGCGAGACGACGGTAGACACCGGCCGTCCGACCGCGTTGCGGCACCTCAAGCAGGTCCAACACTGTCTGAGTGCTCACACGTTCCAGACCGTCGAAGTCAACTTTGCCTTGCACGCGCTCCAGCCGTAGGCGCCAGGGGTCGGCGACCTGTGGTACGGCTTCAGCTTCGGCGGCTCTCAGTTTCGCTAGGAACGACACCTTGATACCCTCTCTAATCACAACAGTTCATCGTCGGCTCAGCAGGAAAAGTCCGTCTCGCGACGTTTCCGCTCAAGATATTAAAAATGCGCAAAAACTGACGGGCGGTTCACGCCACATAAGGGGAGCGAGTGGCGCTAGTGGCGGTTCAGTGCCGATTTCATAAAATTTCCCATATGAGAGTTATCTGAAAAAGTCTGCAAAAATGGCCTTTAAGCGCCACTACCGCCACTATCCTCATGGGCATGCCGGCCGTTGTCGGATGGGCCAGTAGCCAAATCGGGCGAATCCGATGATAAGCCGTCAGTGCCGGGTGCCGGACGAATGCCGTCATCGTAAATCGTGCTGCCGTCGTCGAGGGTGCCGAGCGGACCTGATCCACTTCCGGCTGGCGTGCCCGTCGATTTCAGGCGCAAGCCGACGATCATTCTCGTTCCGCCGGTGCCTTTCGCAGCAGTGAAGCCCCGATCGCTCAGGTGCCGACGGAATCTTGGTTTCTTCAGCGACCAACCGACCTCTTCGTTCGCCCACCAGGTATAGTCCCCATACGCCAGATTGGTCGGGGTCGCCGCATGGTGATCCAAATCGCAGCGGTCCGCGATCCACTGACCTATAACGTCCATGTCCTCGCGATATTCCTGCGTTGAGGCGAGTACCGACTTTGGCGGATTGAGTCCCTCCTTGAGATAGGCTGCCAGTCCTGCGAGCGCCCAGTTCAAGATGCCCGATAGCTCGGGTAATAGCAGGCGCTCACGGAAATCCTTTTGAACTGAATTTGCGTCGATCGCGATGGTGAACGGGATCAGGTGGACGCGCCGCCAAATGCCTTCATCCGTGCCGCGGATGATCGGTTTGTGGTTGGTGGTCAAGAATGTCTTGTGTGTCGGGAAGAAATCAAAGAGATGGCCGTACAGAGGCCTTGCTGAGAGCATGTCCTGGCTTGTAATGAACTTCACACGCGCTTCGTTGAGCTGATCATTTTCGGCAGTTTCATTGACAGCGACAAATCGTTTACCTTTTAGACGAGCGACCTCTTCCGTCGCGCCCCCGGGTACTTTGCGTTCGATTAATAAAGTGGCATCGGCGGCGAGAGCATAGGTTCCAAGCAATGAGTGCAAGGTTTCACGGAAAGTAGATTTTCCGTTCCGGCCCGTTCCGTAAGGCATAAACATTACCTCTTCTCTGACCGACCCCGTCAACAGATAGCCGGCGACGCGTTGGAGGTATGCTTGCAGTTCGCTATCGTTGCCAGTGACTGTCTTGAGAAACTCGTTCCAGTTGGGGCAATCCGCGCTCGCGTCAAACGGAACGCTGGTACACTTCGTAATCAGATCGTCGCGGCGTGGTGTACGAAACGATCCGAGCCGCAGATCGATGACGCCGTTTTGGACTCCAAGCAGCCACGGGTCGGCATCCAGCCTGTCCGCTGAGATTGTCACGCCATCTTCGGATTGGGCTAAACTCACCATAGCCCTGAGCCGGGGCTCAGATTGACTCCGCATTGAATGCTTGAGCAACTGGTCTCGATCCGCCTGATTATTGAGGGTAAGCGCGTGCGCAAGCATGGCCAGAATCGTCTCTTCGCCAAGACGCATGACTGCGCCGTCTCGATCGATTTCCCATCGACCCGCCGCGTCGTTCCATATGAGCCAAGTACCCCATTCGGCAATGAACCGAATATTTGCACCGTGACGACTTACGAGACGGCGGGCGTTTCCTAAGTCAGTGCAGAAATCGCTTACGAGACCGAGGACTGGGGTCCGCGACAATGGGCCGGTTTTATTGGCAGTAATATTGTTCATCATTGCCTCCCTTAGCGTCGCGCCTTGAAGGCTGTCCACTTTGCAGTTCTGTGGGCCGTCCACCACGCGTCGTCCGAAGGCAACGCGGCGAACAGAGCGATTAGCTGTTTCTCTTCATCGACAGTTGGCCGTCCAGTGGGTGGAACGTTGGCGAGCGCCCTCTGCAATTCCTGGAAGTCTTTGTCGAATATCTGGATGCCGTAGCACGGGCCAGGCGAGCGAAGCAGCTCATCCTGTTCCTGCTTCCACTTATGCGCTAGAGACAACTCAACCCTGAGTAAAATCCCATGGGCAATCGGCCAGGGAAATTTGGCGAGAAGATTAACGGCGCGATCCTCTGCTATCGCTGACTGCTCGGCATAGGATGATTCGGTTGAGCGGTTCATGACATTGACTCCCTCGCGCCTTCCGCTGATTTGGCGCGCGGTAGCGATTCCAGACACCTCTGCAGGTCCTGGGCGAGGATTAGTGTGCGCCGTCCGCACTTGCGGGCGGTGAGCTGACCGGAGTTAATCATCTCGTAAATTGAGGTGCGACCAATGCCGGAGCGGGCGCTGGCTTCCGCGATGCTGTGGGCTAATACTGGTTCCATTGTGTATCTCCGTTGCCGGTCGGGGTAGTCCCGACGTGTGCAGGCGAAGATGCAAGAAATTCCTCTCAGCTCGAAAATAAACCAACGACCAACAGTCACCCGGATTTCTTGGGTGGTTTACCGCGCTGGCGTCTCAGGTGCGTCGGTAGCATTCTATGCGCCGTTTCAGCTTCGCGCTTCTTGCAAGGAAGGTCCTTCATGCAGCGGCGCACCATGTCCTCAAGCTTTCCCAACTGACCGGTGGTACCGAGCAGACGATTGGCTTCCGTTTCCATCCATTCTCTGGCGGAGATGGGTGGTGGTTTTGGAAATGCCCGTTCGATCTCGCCCTCATCAAACTCGATCGCCTCCCAACGTGGACCCTCGTAGGGTCTTTGAGGAACTGATGAGGTCATGTCACCGTGGACCCCGACTGAAACTGGAAGGCCAGGGATGCGAAACTGGCTGGTCGGTATCTGCTCCGGCAAGCCGTGAGGCCGCGGTCTGCCCCACGCTTGCACCTCGCCAGAGGCGATCTCTTTCGCAAGACTCTTTTGTGCCTCGTTTATGTGTGGTCCCATGTCGGACGTCCACTGTCCCAATTCCAGTGGTTGTTGCCGAATGATCCAAGCCAAAGCTTGAGCCGCTGTTCGCATTGACGTTGCTCGTCGCACAAACAACTCTTGCCCTGTCGAGCTTTGTGCGAATAGGAGGGCCACGTGAGATACAATCGACGAGAGAAAACTGGCGGACAACAGTCACAAGTCGGTCTATCCGCTCCGAAAGCCGCAGAACCGAGCACGATGCCATTCGCCCAGCGGCTCACCTGCACGATTGACGATGCATGCGAAGTGACCGGCTTGGGACGCACGAAGCTTTACGAGTTGATAGGAGCTGGCCGTATCATCACGACAACGATCGGACGTCGGCGATTAGTAGTGGTGCGCTCACTTCTGGCGCTCCTTGACCCCAACATGTCGAACTAATGGATGTGCGACTTAAGGGAACAACCCCACTTTGAACGCGCTTTTCCTCAGACACTCATTTTGATGACACGACCGTGCTCACTTAGCCGGTCGAGCTCGTCCGCCCACCACCGCATCATCCGCACGCGCTCCAGCCAAAATTCGGCGGCATGGATATAGGCGCCACGGATTTCATTCGGCTCCTAATGCGCAAGTTGACGTTCGATCGCATCCGGTTGCCACTTGCCGCTTTCGTTCAGGAGCGTTGACGCGGTGGATCGCAGGCGATGAATGGTCAATTCGATCTGGTCGTATCCGAGACGGCGCAGCGCTGCGTTAAGGGTGTTGTCACTGATTGGGCGATGCCAGGATCTCACCGACGGGAAGAGATATCTCGATCCGCCAGTGATTTCCTGGAGCTCGCGAAGAATGGTGAGAGCTTGAGACGCCAGCGGCACCCGGTGTGGCCGTCTCATCTTCAACTTTTTGGCGGGTATGCGCCATTCCCCGTCAGCCGGGCTGAACTCGGTACATTCCGCCTGTCGCAACTCCAGCAGCAGGCCATGCAGGAGCGCATGGCGCAGATCGTCGGCGCCGAGAACTACAACCGGTTGTTTGCGGGCGTCGTGTTCGGCGAGGTCGCCGACAAGCTCCTTTATGCGTTTGCGCCGATCGACGTGCAGCCAACGCTGTTTGGTAAATGGGCTGCCGTCCGCGAATGGGACGGATTGGACGTGCAGGGACCGTTCGCATTGAAGCGCATCCGACTCGTGGTAAGGCTGATCTCGCCTTAGTCTTGAAGTGGGCCGAAAAGCAAAGGCGCGGGTACCGCTAGAGGGGGGAACGGGGGCGCGCACCAAACATGAACCACTCGGCTTGGCGATGTCCGAGCTACACCACGGGCGACGAGAGGACCATCTAATGTGGTACGACGGGTTACCAGGAAACTCGTGGTCGAGCCTCTGGTCTGGTTACGTGAGGTGCGGGGGGGGGATGCCACGGTATTCGCAAGATTGACGTGTGTTGCCCGGCATGTGGTTCGGCCCCATTAGATACTTCACCCCAAACGGTAATCATAGATGGTCGGGAGTTCACCATGCCTGCGGCCTTCATGGGTGCCGAAGGCCGCTATGAGGACTACATCTATCTGCAGATGCTCCAGCGCGAGTGGGAGCGTCCAGTCGCCGAGTTTCAGACTTTTGCACACTTTGCCGATGCTGAACGCCCATCCGCACGGGCGGCCTTGGTGTTGCTGTTCTGGGGTTACTTCGAGACCTGTATCGAGCGACTTCACCGCACAGCGATGCGCAAGCTTCCACAGCGGGTTTTAGATGACCAACTCCGGCGTTATTCCGGAGTCGGTAGCCGCCTCCATGATCTGTATAAGATATTCTTCGGGACAAACTATTTTGACGACCTTCGCGGGCACGGATTTGCGGCTGTTGCCGACCTACTAAACGACATTCACAAACGTAGAAACGAATTTAGCCATGGAAAGCCACAGGCCATCAGTGAAGCGGCGGTGAATGCCCTCGTCGAAAATCTCAAAGCCGAGCATGAAGCCTGGATCACCGTATACAACAGCCGGGTGGGACCCTGAACGAGCGTGGGCGAAGCGAAGCGAAAGAGAGCAGCTGCTTTGCATGGCCCGTGTCCGTGCGGTTCGACAAGGCTTGCGCGTCTCTGTTGTTTCAACGGCAAGGACTGGCATAAGCCTCCAGCCGTTCTTGGGTTAAAAACACTGCCCAAGATGTCGAGTCTAACCAAGTGCTACATGAAAGAGTTGGCTTCGTGCGTGGGCCCGGTCTCGGGCGAGCACATCGTTTCAGAGGCGGTCATTCGGGTTTTGATGGCTGATGGTGATTTCTCGATCTCTGGACTTCCTTGGCTGGCGCCTGGCGAGGCAAAGATTTTGCCGCCGCAAAGCCTTCGAGCAAATTGTCTTTGCACCAAACACAACAGCGCGCTTCATCCTCTTGACGACGCAGGATGTCAGGACGCAGACGCAACGACCGCACGCGATTGCGAGCGAGGCGGCCGGTCCGCCGCCCGGATCAGTCAGTGATCGGGGCGGGATTCCGCCGCTTCGATGATCGATATATATTGCGCGAAGTCGTTCTTCTGTATGTCGGCGTGAGAAACCATCAGGCGCTGGGCAGTCAGACCATCGCCGGCACAAATCGCGCCAACGATCCCGATGTGTTCTTCAGCGGCCTCGCGAAGTCGACCAGGGACACGGAGGGCAAGATGGCGATATGCATCGATGCGCCGGCGAGCTTGGCGCGCAAGACCCGCCAGTTGCCGATTCCCGGCACACAGGTAGATTTGTTCATGGAACATGTTGTTGGCGCCGATGTATTCCTCAGTGGTTGCTGAGGCAGATTGCGTGCATAGATCCGCCAGGCGTTTCAACTCGTTCCGCTCGGTGGCATCGGCCCTCTGCGCAGCGTAGCAGGCACACAGGCCTTCCAGACCGGACAACAATTCGAGGAGTTCGATGACCTCGCTGACGTTTAGCGAGGCCACGTAGCTTCCCGAACGCGGCCGCACATCGATTAGACCGAGCGAGGCCAACCGGCCGATAGCGTCGCGAACCGGCGCTCGTGACACGCCGAAGCGTGCCGCGAGCACCCGCTCGTCCAGACGCTCGCGGGGCTTCAACTGGGCGGTCATGATTTCCTGCTCCAGGACGCGCACGATCTCGTCCCTGGAAAGTCCGCCCGCCGTGTCGTCTTGCTTCGACCGGAATTTCGTCTGCTGTAAATTCAACATCGATGCTGTCCCAGTTTCCTCGGATTTAGCTTCAGAAAATATGGCTCCACGCGAGGTCTGGCCTGTGAAGCGCGCGAACTTGCTCTCGAATCCTCCGCCACCTGCTGGCCGCGCGAACAAACAGAAACGACTCGACATGAATCGGTCGAAACAGACTGACCATACCTTCGGCGTCGTCTGCACAATAACTGATCACTTGACATTATCAAACTGGTCATATCAGATTATTGTCTGTTAACGATTGCCCTGCGGACCCACGGCGGAGCGTGCTGGCCTCGATATGCCGGCCCGTTTGCGGGCCTTGGACCTGGCGCGACGATGATAAGGGATCGATCAATGAAAAGGGCTGCTCTGATTGGGGCGCTTCTGTTCTGGTCCGTGGCCGCTGCCAACGCGGCGGAGCCAATCAAGATGACCGTTATTCAGGACGCGTCGGGCAGCGCGGTTCTGGAGGACTACTCACGCCAGTTCTACCAGGGCTTCGACCTCGGCCTGGAATACGTGACGAAAGGCACGATGCAGGCGATCGGCCGAGCGATCGTAGTCACGAAGCAGGACACAAACGTGAAACCGGACCGGGCACGCAGCTTGCTTGCGCAGGCTTACGAGAATGGCGCGGATATCGCCATCGGCTCGACCTCCTCGGGTGTCACGAAGGCGATGCTCCCCGTCGCCAATGAGTACGAAAAGATCCTCCTGGTCGCACCGGCCGTCGCGGATTCGATCACGGGCGCCGACTGGAACCGTTATATCTTCAAGTCGTCGCGCAATAACTCGTTCGATATCCAGGCGCAGTCGATCGCGATGCACCTCACGCCTGACGCCGCCATTGGAATTATCGGCGAAGATTACGCGTTTGTGCATGACGGGGCCGCCGCGCTCAAGGAGGCGGTCGCGCCCTCCGGGGCAAAGGTGATCGCCGAGGAATACGTTCCGATGGATGCGGCCGACCTGACGCCGGCGCTTGAGCGGCTGGCGAACAAGATGTCCGCCCACAAGGGGCGCAAGATCCTGTTCGCCTATTTCGCAATCCTGCCGAATTACATGGGCAAGATCAAGAACTGGGGTCCGGAGCGCTACGGGCTGGAAGTCAGTGCGGTGATCAACACGCTGACGTCGCTCGAAAGCTTCAAGGTAGCACCGGGCATGGAGGGCGGCGCTTTCTATTACTACGAACTCCCCAAGAATCCGATCAACGACTGGCTCGTTGCGGAGATGAAAAAGCGCTACGACGCGCCGCCCGACTACTTCACGGTAGAGGGCTTCACGGCAGCGATCGCCGCGATCACGGGCATCGAGAAGGCAAAGAGCACGCAGCCGGATGCCGTGATCAAGGCGATGGAGGGGATGGAGTTCGATTCACCCCGCGGCAAGATGATGTTCCGCGCCGAGGATCATCAGGCCATGATGCCCATGTACGACATTCGCCTGAAGAACGTCGACGGCTTGAACCGAGCAGTCCCGGAGCTCGTGCGTGAGATCTCGGCCAGCGAGTTCAAAATCCCGATCCGCAACAAGCGATGAGGCTCGCAGATTCGTCGAAAGGATCAGCTGCGTCCATGGAACCGGCACTCATGACGACGGGGTTAGGCGTCCGCTTCGGTGGCCACAAGGCCGTCGACGCCGTGACCTGCTCATTTGTGGAGGGGACGCTCACGGCCATCGTGGGACCGAACGGCGCCGGCAAGACCACCTTCTTCAATCTTCTCTCCGGTCATACGGCGGCGACCGAGGGAGACGTCTTTCTCTTCGGGGAGCGGGTGACCAACTGGCCGGCCTCGAAGCGCGCGCGGCGTGGTCTCGGACGTGGATTCCAACTGACAAATCTGTTTCCGAGTCTGTCGGCTCACGAGAATGTCCGCCTCGCCGTGCAATCGCGCAGGGGAGCGAGATGGTCTTTCCTCTCTACCTGGAGCCGCCACCGCATCCTGATCGAGGAAGCAGACTCCATCCTGGTCCGCACCGGGCTGGAAGCACATCGCGACGGGCTCGTTGGGGCGTTGAGCCACGGGGACCAGCGCAAGCTCGAGGTCGCCGTCCTGACCGCCCTGGCTCCGAAGGTCTATCTGTTCGATGAGCCGACGGCCGGCATGAGCGCCGACGAGGTGCCTCTCATCCTCGACCTGATCGCGGGGCTGAAGGCCGAAGGCGGTCACACGATCCTGCTGGTCGAGCACAAGATGGATGTGATCGGCCAGCTCGCCGATCGCGTCATCGTCCTGCATCAGGGCGCCCTTGCGGCCGACGGGGACATCGAGACGGTCATCTCGTCCGACCTTGTTCAGCAAGCCTATCTCGGGCGTGCCCGCTCCGGGCATTGCTGAATGACGGAAACCGCTCTCGCGCTCACCGACGTGCATACGCATATCGGCCGGTTCCACATCCTTCAGGGCGTGACGTTCGCGGTCCGTGCGGGCGGCGTGACGGCGCTTCTCGGCCGCAACGGCGCCGGCAAGACAACGACGTTGCGCACGATCATGGGCCTTTGGAAGGCGAGCAGCGGAGCCGTCACGTTTCAGGATCGACCGATCACGGCATTCCGGACAGCCGAGATCGCGCGGTGCGGCGTCGGCTATGTGCCCGAGAACACGGGCATCTTCGGGCAGCTGACCGTTCGCGAGAATATGATCCTCGCCGCGCGCAGCGGTCGCATGGATCGGGCGCGGCTCGCGCGCGTCTTTGGCTATTTTCCTCCGCTTGAGCAATTCTGGAACAGCAGCGCTGGGCATCTTTCGGGAGGCCAGAAACAGATGCTCTCGATCGCCCGCGCCATCATCGAGCCTCGCAAGATTCTGCTGGTGGACGAACCCACGAAAGGTGTCGCGCCGGCGATCATCGACGCGATCATGGAAGCATTCCGCGACTGCAACAGAGAGGGGACAACCATTCTTCTCGTCGAGCAGAACTACGACGTCGCTCTCGCGCTGGCCCAAGACGTGGTGCTCATGGACGACGGAAGCGTGAGGTTCGCGGGGGCGATGGAGGCGTTCCGCTCCGACCCGAAGCTCGGCGAAAACGCGCTCGGCTTCGCCGCCGCGCGGGGACCTCAACGCCCGGCCGCGCCCGGCTGGCGAGCTGAGAGGACGTAGTGCGCTCTTCGATTTCAAACGAATGGGTGTGGCCGGTTGGAGTGCTGCTCGCGGTTCCCGTTCTAGCGCTTGCCTGCATCTGGTCACCGGCGACGTGGTTGACACTGACCTTCGCGGGTCTGGCGAGCGGAATCATGCTGTTCGTCATGGCGTCCGGCTTGAGCATGATCTTTGGGCTGATGGATGTGCTCAACTTCGGCCACGGCGCCTTCATCACGATCGGCGCCTATATGGGCTGGCTCGTGTTTGGGCTGCTGGCCGGGCCGGTCGCCTCGACGCATCTTGCCGCCAACTTGCTGTCGGTCTTGGCGGCGTCCGGCGTGGCCATTTTCTGCGCCGGCCTGCTCGGCCTCCTGTTCGAGAGGGTTGTGGTCAGAAAGGTCTACGGGGACCACCTGAAGCAAATTCTGATCACGTTGGGAGGGGCCATCGTCATCGAGCAACTCGTGATGATGATCTGGGGACCGCAAGAGAAGACTCTGGGGCTTCCTGTCGGGCTCAGTGGAACGCTCTCGATCGCCGGCGCGACCATCGAGCGCTACCGGGTCTTCGTCATTGCGATCGGGCTCGCCCTGCTGGCCGTGATGCACCTCGTGCTGTCGCGAACCCGGCTGGGTCTGCTCGTCCGGGCGGGCGTCCAGGACCGCGAGATGGTCGAGGCGCTCGGCTACAGAATTGACCATATCTTCGTCCTGGTGTTCGTAGCCGGAGCAGCGCTGGCCGGGTTCGGAGGGGTTCTCTGGGCTCTGTCGGAAGGGTCGCTGAATTCGGCGATCGGCGGCCGGACGCTCGTCCTGGTCTTGATCGTCATCGTGATCGGCGGCCCCGGATCGATCGCGGGGACCTTCGTGGCGTCTCTGCTCGTCGCCTTGACGGGCAGCTATATGGCCTATCTGGCGCCCAAGGTGGCGCTCGCATCAACTGTTCTCCTGATGGTCGTTGTGCTGATGTGGCGCCCCGGCGGTCTCTACGCGCTGGAGAAGAGTCGATGAGCGCCACCATCCTCTCCAGCGACTTGCCGCGCAGTTTCACGCTCTCTGTGCTTCTTCTCGTCATCGGCGTGTTCCTGGCGGTCGCGCCATTCGCGGCGCCTGCCGGACCGGTCGTGGGCGGCGCGGTCAAGATCCTCGTGATGATCGTCGTCGTAGCCTCGTTCGATGTGCTAATCGGCTATACTGGAATCATTTCCTTTGCGCACACCGCCTTCTTCGCCATCGGCGCGTACGGCGTCGGCATTTCGCTCCGTCGTTTTGGGGCGGAGCTTCCGGTGCTGCTCGGCGGCCTCGCCGGCGCGCTAATCGTGACCGCGCTCGCAGCGGGCCTCATCGGCTTCTGCAGCATGCGCGTGCGTACCGTCTTCTTTGCCATGATCACGCTGGCCGCGGCCTCGGCCTTCAGCCTGTTCGTCCTTCAGTTCTATGACCTGACCGGAGGTCCGGACGGTCTGGTCTTCCAGATCCCAAGATTTTTCCGCCCGGCAAATATCATCCTGTCAGAAAAGATCTTTGACCGAACGATCAATGGCACGTTGCTTCTCTACTACGTCATCTTCATCGTTTGCGGGATCGTGTTCCTATTCCTGCTGCGGCTCGTCAACTCGCCGTTCGGCCGCGTGCTTCAAGCCATCCGAGAGAATGAGATGCGGGCGGAGGCGATAGGCTTCAGCGTCTTGACTTACCGCGTCCAGATCAACTGCATCGCAGCATGCTGCGCCTGCCTCGCCGGTAGCCTCTACGCTGTTTGGCTCCGCTATGTCGGTCCTGACACGACGGTAAGCCTGCAGATCATGCTCGATGTTTTATTGATGGCGGTCATCGGCGGGACCGGGACGATCTACGGGGCCGTTGTCGGCGTAACGCTATTCGTGCTCGCCGAAACCTATCTGCGCCTTGGCATCGCAGCACTTCACGTGCACGCCGCGGGCGTTCCCGGGCTCGACGCCGTTACGGATCCGAACAGGTGGCTTCTCTGGCTCGGCCTACTCTTCGTAATGAGCGTCTATTTCTTTCCCGATGGCGTCGTCGGAACACTAAGACGGCGCTCGGCGGCTCGCGGCAAGGCAGCCGGAAAGTCCAAGCTACGTACATTCGAAACCGGGAGATGATGGTGGTTGTTGACGACGCACGGCCCTATCTCGTCAGCGACATCGTCGAGGACAATGCCGTCTGGGCCGCCGACGAACCGGCCATGATCTTCAAGGATCGGACCTGGACTTGGCGCGATTTCCGGGATGGCGTTCACACCCTGCGGCGCGGGCTCGGCCGACACGGTATCGTTCGCGGCAGCCGTGTCGCGATCCTGGAACGGAATTGCGACGACTACATTCTGCTGCACTACGCCTTGGCGAGCATAGGCGCGATCCTCGTGCCCATCAACATATGGCTGAGAACCGCCGAGATTGCCTACATCCTCGCCAGCTCTCAGCCGAGCATGCTGGTGGTTGGGGCCGAATTCGCTGACACGGCCGCGGCGGCAATTGAAGCGCTCGCAGATCCGCCGCGGCTGATTTACTGCGGCGAGGCAAGATCGGGCCATCTCCGCTGGCGGGACCTCCTGGCCGACGGGCCGGCCACCGCGCTTTCGGCTCCCGCCAGTTGGGACGATCCTCACATCATTCTCTATACGAGCGGGACAACGGGACGTCCCAAGGGCGCCGTCATCTCGCATCGCCGCACGGTGCTCGACGCTCTGGCGGCATCGGGCGCCTACGGAATCAGGACCGGCGAGCGCTTTTATTGCTATATGCCTCTCTTCCACACGGGAGCGTGGGACTACTTCAAACTGTTCTTCTATCGGCGCGGGGCAGTGGTGCTGGCGGAGCGCTTCGATGCGGAGGAGGCGGTCAGGCTGATCGAACGCCATCGCTGCAACGGGATGTTCTCCGTTCCGCTGACATTGCGGCAGATCGTGGAAGCTCCGTCTTTTGCGACGGCCGACATGTCCAGCATGCGCTTCATTGCCTACGGCAGCTACGACCCGTCGAACGTCATGGTGCGAGTCTTGAACGCGTTCCGCGAGCGGGGCGCGCACGAAGTCGGCATTACGCATGTCTACGGGATGACCGAGGCGGGGCCATTTATCTCGTTCATGCCGCCAGAGCGCGCAGAGCAGAAGCCGGGTTCGATCGGGCGCCCGCTCCCCGGCGTGCAGCTCCGTCTTCTGGACGAGGAGATGAAACCCGTTGCCGCCGGCGAGACGGGTGAAATCTGCCTTCGTGCTCCCTGCCTGATGTCAGGCTATCTGAATCGCCCGGAAGCAACGGCCGAAGCCTTCGCCGGCGGCTGGCTGCACACGGGCGACCTCGGGCGCGTCGACGAAGAGGGCGACCTTCACCTCGTCGATCGCAAGAAGGACATGATCCGGTCGGGTGGCGAAAACGTCTTCGCCAAGGAGGTCGAGCAGATCCTGATCGCTCACCCCGCGATCAGGGACTGTGCCGTGGTTGGGTTGCCGGATGCCGATTACGGCGAGCGGGTCGTGGCTGTCGTCATGCTGGAGACGCCCGGCGCGACCGACGAGCCCGAGGTCATTGCCTACACCCGACAACGAATTGCCGGTTTCAAGACACCCAAGCAGGTATTCTTCGTCGCTGAGTTCCCACGCACCCCGGCCGGCAAGATTCAGAAACATCTCGTCCGGCAATCGCTTCTGTCCGCAACCCCCCGAGCAGATCACGGCGGCCATGTCCATCAGCGTCACTGAACCGCAGCGCCACATTGTGCTCGTTACGATCGAGAACGAGGGGCGCCGAAATGCGCTCACGCGCGCGATGTTCGAGGAACTGGCCCTGCTCTGGCCGCGCCTCGAAGCCTCCACGGCGAGATGCGTCGTTGTCACGGGACAGGGCAGCAAAGCCTTCTGCTCAGGAGCCGGCCTGTCGATCGACTGGACCTTAGATCCAAACCTCGACGACCTTGTCGACCGCGCCCTGCTCAAGACACAGACCTTCACGAAGCCACTGGTCGCTGCCATCAACGGCCACGCCGTCGCGGGCGGGCTCGAATTCGTCCTGTCCTGCGACATCCGCATTGCTGCGCGGGGCGCGAAGCTAGGGTTTCCGGAAGTCCAGTGGGGCATATTCCCGTCCGGTGGAGGCGCGCTCAAGCTCGAAGGGCAGATCGGCTACACGTGGGCCCGCGATCTCCTTCTCACGGGTCGGCTCATCACAGCGGATGAGGCGAATACGATCGGGCTCGTGGGCCAGGTTGTCGTCGCGCAGGACGTTCGCGCAACGGCAATGCAACGCGCCGAAAGCATCGCCAGGAACAGCCCGACCGCTGTTGCAGCCGTCAAGCGCTTCCTTTCCCGGCGCTCGGCGCGAGCTCTTGCGGAGGATGTTCCCGACGAGGAGCGCGAGGCACGGAACGTGAGAGCGAGTTCGGACAGAGTCAAAGGGGTCGAGGCGTTCTTGAACCGGCGCCCTCCGCCTTATTGAGTCCTCCGTCCCTCGTTCAGGCGGTCAGATAGGACGAACAAGCATGACGGTGCCTCCGCCAACCGCCCACTGCGTCGCTTCAATAGCGAGCAGAATCATATCGACAACGCGTTCTGATCTCACCCAACGGTGATCTTCTGACCGACCGCTTTTGGCGCACAGCGGCCTGCGGCCAAATGCGGATTTCAGCGGTGCCTTACGTCAAAAGCGCATCGATCGGCCTTCCGCCTTGTGGCGTTGTGGTTACAAACGACGAGGACATCGCGCGACGCATAGCGCGCTGTATCGGATCAAAGCGCCGTTTCAGCACAAGACTTTGATGGACACTGCATCAGCTACCAGTCCTCGTCGTAGATCCACTCTCTTGGGAATCGAGGCCGTGACCTTGCGTGCGGCGACTGAAGCGTCCGCTCGGGCTTGCGCAAGGTCGGAGTCAGCTGCGCCGGAAGCGGTGACGTCTTGGGCGGCCCCGGAGGCGGGAAGTGCCATCGCGCCGAGCAACAGTAGTCCTGTTGTCCTGAACTGCATGATTGCCTCCCAGGTTCAGCGGATCATCGGAGCACCATACGCTCTCCCGGCGCCCCTCGGAATGGCAGGCCGCTTCGAGCTGCTATTGGAGGGAAACCGGGAGCAAAGGCCGGGCGAAACTGAGTTCGTGGCCATCGGGGTCAATTAGGTGGAAGAAGCGCTCACCCCATTCGGCATCGCGGGGCACGGTAGCCGGCTCGTATCCCGCGGCGAGCGCGCGGTCGTAAAGTGCGTCAACATCGGCGACGTAAAAAAGTACCCGCCCTCACCAGGACCAGCGCCGCTCGGCAGGCTGGGCGATGAGATTGAGATAGCTCGTCCCTGCTCGAAAGCTGGTGAATGAAGACTCTTCGCCGCCATGCAGGACCTCAAACCCTAGCGCGCGGTAGAATCGGACGGCTCGTGGCATTTCGTGGGCGCCGAGTGTGACCGCGCTGATCCCCTCGATCATGGGCAGAACTCTCCCGTTTCATTTTCCCCGCGCCGTTGCCAGGCCCCAGACTGGCAATTGGCGGCGGACGCTCACCGCATCGGGCGGGAGCTTCCGGTTTCGCAATTTCCGCGAGGCGCTTACCTTCCTTCCAAATATCTGCGAATTAACTCGCGTTTGAGACCCCTGGCGGCGCATAATTGAACAAT
Organism: Bradyrhizobium sp. Ash2021; assembly: GCF_031202265.1. Classification (NCBI taxonomy): domain Bacteria; kingdom Pseudomonadati; phylum Pseudomonadota; class Alphaproteobacteria; order Hyphomicrobiales; family Nitrobacteraceae; genus Bradyrhizobium; species Bradyrhizobium sp. Ash2021. Next base: position 1,287,072 of record NZ_CP100604.1, read on the forward strand.
CACCGCTCCGCCTCCTAGGCATTACCGGTGACAGAGAGTGTTGCGCTCCCGCCCGTTCGAGGGAAGCATCATGCCCCAATCTCAACGCCTGTCGTCCGTCGTTCCATTCGCTGCAATTGAGCGCCCCGCCTGTCCGAGGTGCAAGGCCCAAATGATGCTCGTCAGCATCGAGCCAGCACGCGCCCGGGGCGTCGACTTGCATACGTTTGAATGCGCTGTCTGCAATCAGGTACTTACGACCTTTGCCGCGTTTGAAGACTCCATGAAGTCCAAGGGCCTTGGACGCTGGCTTCAAGGCGATCTGCACCGACGGAATTAAGGCCCGCCGGCGGGTCGGGCGGCGCGGGACTAGCTCGCGCCCTCGTTGTCAGATCTCCTCGGTTTCAACCTCCGGCTGGCTGCGGTAGGCGTCTCGGAGCCACAGGCGATTGGGGAGTCCGCGCTATACGCGCGCAAGCCGCCGGGCTACCCCAGCGGCTCAAGCGTCGCGTAGCGATGTGGTGCGACGCGCAGCGTCGCGTGGCGGAACATTGCGATGCGCCGAGGTGAGTCATGATCAGACCTCCGGTTTAGGATGACGCAGCTTAGCTCCTCTGCGCCTCAATCATGGGATCTGTTAACGCGGTTCACATGACCGCTGGCCATAATACCCTCCGCGGACCAGGTCCCAACCAACAACTCGCAATAAAAAATGCAATGGCACAAGTGGGTCATCTCGAGAAACTCTTTCTAGGAGGCCCCAACGCAGCCAGACCAACGATTTTGCAGTTCGAACGCGCTCTCATCGCCACGCGCCTCCGCAGTCTTGACGCTGTCTTCTTTGGATTACGTTTCCAAAATGCCAATAAGCCCAACGACGAGCCTGCACCAACACGGCCAAATTGTAGGCCAACAGAAGGCCAAATGATTTCTCTATCACACCCCACGCACTGAAGATGCCGTAGTCGACAGGGAGTCCTCTAAATATTTGGAAATCCATTGCCGACCATTGCAGATAGCTCCATCTCTACGTTGCTTCCATTGTCCAGCAGGTAGAGATCCGAATGAGCAAAGCGAGGATGACGCGGGTTTTCACCACGCATTGCGCTGGATGCCCAGGCATAATTGCCTCCATCATTCCGCACCGCCGCCAATGCGGATGCTGCGATGGAGAGCAAATCGTGTGCCGAATCGGACCGACTTAACTGGTTCGGCATTTGCCTCCAAAAAAAGCGCTTCCGATCCTGTGCTTAACAAGCTTGAGGGTCCGAGTTGACGGAAGGCCAGCTCGACAGCTGTATCGTCCGTTGCGCGACGTACGCCGGGAGGCGTCGAAGGCGAGCATCACGCTGTTGCAATAGCTGTTTACGATTGCGAGAGTTTTCTCCTCGATTTGGGCCGACATACTGAGGACGCGTGGCGACGTTGAAGTGCCCCGCCATTTGGCGAGCGTTTCTTGTTCGCCGCACGTCGGTATCGTGCCATAAGGTTGATCGTCCGGGAGGGAATGACGGACTAAGGCTGCGGCGGCTGCAGGCTCGGCAGATCGAGCCCATTCTCCCTGGCGCATGCGATCGCCGACTCATATCCTGCATCGGCATGCCGCATCACACCGGTGGCAGGATCATTCCACAACACGCGGCTGATCCTCTCGTCGGCGTCACGCGAGCCGTCCGCGATCAAGGCGATTCCAGAATGCTGGGAATATCCCATGCCGACGCCGCCGCCGTGATGGAACGACACCCATGTCGCTCCGCACGCTGAATTGAGCAGCGCGTTCAGGATCGGCCAGTCGGAAACCGCATCGGAGCCGTCACGCATGCCCTCTGTTTCGCGCATCGGCGAGGCGACGGAACCGGAATCCATGTGGTCGCGTCCGATTACGATCGGGGCCTTCAACTCGCCGCGCGCCACCATGTCGTTGAACGCCATGCCGACGCGATGCCGGTCGCCCAGCCCAAGCCAGCAAATGCGCGCCGGCAATCCCTGAAACTTGATATGCGCGCGCGCCTTGTCGAGCCACTGATGCAGGAACACATCATCGGGCATCAGTTCACGCACCTTCACATCGGTTTTGTAGATGTCTTCGGGGTCGCCGGACAGCGCGACCCAACGAAATGGACCCTTCCCGAGGCAGAACAGCGGCCGGACATAGGCTTCGACAAAGCCGGGATAGTCGAACGCGTTGGCGACGCCCTTTTCCATCGCCATGGCGCGAATGTTGTTGCCGTAGTCGAGTGCGATGGCGCCTTTTTCCTTGAAGGCGAGGATGCTGCGGACCTGCTCCGCTATCGCCAGCTTGGCGGCGTCAGCCGTTGCCGCCGGGTCCTTTTCCTGTCGCTCGAGCCACTGGTCGAGCGTCCAACCGATCGGCAAGTATCCGTGAATCGGATCGTGAGCCGAGGTCTGATCGGTGACGACGTCAGGGACGATGCCGCGCTGCAGGATTTCGCGATAGACCTCAGCCGCATTGCCGACGAGACCGATCGAGACCGGCTTGCCGGTCTTCTTGGCGTCGTCGATCATCGCCAGCGCTTCATCGAGGCTGGTGGTCGAGCGATCTAGATAGCCGGTTCGCTTGCGAAATTCGATGCGGCTCGGCTGGCATTCGACCACGATAATCGAGGCGCCGGCCATGGTGGCTGCGAGCGGTTGTGCGCCGCCCATGCCGCCGAGGCCCGCGGTCAGGAACCAGCGGTTCGAAAGGCTTCCGCCAAAATGACGCCGGCCGATTTCCGAAAAGGTTTCGAACGTGCCTTGCACAATGCCCTGCGAACCGATGTAGATCCATGAGCCGGCCGTCATCTGGCCGTACATCATCAGACCCTTGCGATCGAGCTCGTTGAAATGCTCCCAGGTGGCCCATTTCGGCACCAGGTTGCCGTTCGCGATGATCACGCGCGGCGCGCCGGGATGGGTCGGAAAGACACCAACCGGTTTTCCGGACTGCACCAGCAGCGTCTGGTCCAGCTCCAGCCTTTTGAGGACACTGACAATCTCGTCGAACGCCTGCCAGTTGCGCGCGGCGCGGCCGATGCCGCCATAGACAACGAGTTCTTCCGGGCGCTCCGCCACATCCGGATCGAGATTGTTCATCAACAGCCGCAGCGGCCCTTCGGTCTGCCAGCTCTTGGTTGTGAGTTCCGGTCCGCGCGGGGCGCGGATGATGCGATCGTTATTGCGAAGCATGATGTGTTCCTCAGATCGTTTTCGCCGCGCGCAGCGCGGCAATGCGGTCGCTGTCGAGTCCGAGCTCCTCGCGCAGCACACTGTCGGTGTCTTCGCCGAGGGTCGGTGTTCGTGTCCGGCCAGGGGCTTGCGTCCCGGAAAACCGGACCGGCTGTGGGACGACGTGAATATCGCCGAGCTTGGTATTGAAGCCGGGCTGCAGCAGATCGCGAGCGGCGACGTGGTCGCTGGCGAGCAGGTCGTCAAGCGTCCAGACCGGCGCTGCCGGAACGTCCGCTGCCCGCAACCGCGCCAGGGCCTGTTCCTGGGTCAGGCCCGCCGCCCAGTCGGTGATGATGGCGCGCAACTCGGCTTCATGCGTGTTGCGGTCGCGATTTGTCGCAAATCGCGGATCGGATGACAGGTCGGGGCAGCCGATGGCTTCGAAGATGCGTTTGACGATCGCCTCGGAAAATCCAACCAGGACGATGTCGCCGTCCTGTGTTGAGAAGCTGTCGACCGGATAGGTTTCGGGATGGCGATTGCCGACGCGCCGGGTTGGCTTGTCGGTGAACAGCCGCCGCGACAGATTGGTCAGCAGCATCGAAAATACGGAGTCGAGCATCGCGACTTCCAGTCGGCGGCCGACACCGGTGCGCTCGCGGTCATAGAGTGCGGCTGCGATGCCCCATGCGGCGAAGACGCCGGTGGTGATATCCGCGACGCTCTCGCCGACGGCAAGCGGACGTCCGCCGGCCTCACCGGTCACGCTCATCAGACCGCTCATTGCCTGGATCACCAGATCGAACGCCGGCAGATCCGCCAGCGGACCGTCCTGGCCGAAGCCCGAGATCGATGCGTAGATGAGCCGAGGATTGTCGGCCTGCAGGATTTGATAGCCAAGGCCCAGCCGCTCCATGACGCCGGGCCGGAAATTTTCGACGATTACGTCAGCCTGTCGGGACAGATCGCGGATCAATGCGATGCCCTCGGGCGATTTCATGTTGATCGTGACGCTGCGCTTGCCGCGATTGAGCAGCGCGAAATAGGTGCTCTCCTCGTTCACATGCGGCGCGAAGTGGCGGCCTTCGTCGCCGAAGCCCGGAATTTCGATCTTGATCACCTCGGCGCCGAGATCGGCCAGCATCGCCGTACAAAACGGCCCCGACATGACCCGCGTCAGGTCCAGAACGCGCAATCCTTGGAACAGATTTGCCGGGAGCTGCGTACTCATGCGGTGTCCTTGTTGTTCAAGGTAATCGCGACCTTGCCCGTGGTCTGACGGGCGGCCAGTGCCTTGAGCGCTTGTGGCAGGCGATCGAAGCTGAAGGAGGTCTCGACATGCGGCCGGATTGCGCCGTCTTGCAGGAATGTTGCGAGTTTCGCCGATACACTCGCCAGCATGGCGGCGTCACGATCATGATCCCAGTAAACGCCGATGGCGGATACGCGTTTCAGGAGCAGGCGGTTGGCCGGAATTTGCGGAATTTCGCCGGATGCAAAGCCGACGATCAGCAATCGGCCGTCCCATGCGATCATGCGCAGGGCTTCCTTGGTTGCGGCACCGCCAACGGGGTCGAGGATGACATCGACGCCGCGCCCGGCGGTGAGTCGCTTGATGTCCTCGCTCCAGTTGACGCATCGATAATCGACCGACTCATGCGCGCCGTGCTGACGCGCCAAAAGGCATTTCTCTTCGCCGCCGGCCGCCGCGATCACGTGGGCGCCGAGGTGCCTGGCAATCTCGACGGCGGCAAGGCCGACGCCGCCGGCGGCGGCAAGGACAAGTACGGTCTCGCCCGGACGAATGACCGTGTTTTCCGTCAGCGCCACCATCGCCGTCGTATAGACGACGGGCAATGCGCAGGCTGCTTCGCTCGACATTCCGTCGGGCACGCGAATGGTCATGTCGCCGCGGACCCTTACGTATTCGGCGAAGCCACCCCACAGCACCTTGCTGGCGACGCGCTGACCGGCTGCGAGGCCTGACTGCGCGCCTGCGGCGACCACGGCGCCGGAAATTTCCTGTCCCGGCGTGAACGGCCGGGGTGGCCGGATCTGGTAACGATCATCGATCATCAGAAGATCGGAAAAATTGAGAGCGGCCGTCTCGACCCGCACCAGCGCTTCGTCGGCGTTGAAGGAGGGGATCGTCGTGCGCGCCAATTCCAGTTCTTCAAGGCCGGGCGAACTCGATCGCCATGCCCGCATGTCCGATGGTCGTGTCATGTCTCGCTCGCGGTGAGGCCGGCGATGCGGTTGGCCGCGCGGCGCCCGGCGTCTACCAGCAGTTTTGCAAAAATCTCGATCTGTGCGTCGTCCATGCGCTGCGACGGCGCGGCGATGGCGATCGACCCGAGTGGTTGTCCGCGCGGCGTCAGCACCGGAACGCTGATCCCGCTGACGCCGGGATAGGTCTCCTCGTGGGTGACGACGAAGCCATGCGCCTTCACATCGGCGAGCTGATCGCGCAGTGCCTCGACGCTCATCGTGGTCACCGGATTCACGCCGGTAATGTCGCCGGCTAGAACGGTCGCGATCTGGCGCGGAGGAAGAAAGGCCAGCACCGCCTTTGCCGTCGCGCCGGAATGAAGCGGGTAGGACGTCCCGATATTCTCGAAGACCCGCAGCCCACCATGCCGGCTGGGAATCTGTGCAAGGCACACCACGCTGGCGTGCGCCTCGTCGTAGCCGGTCAGAATGATGGTCTCAGCCGTCGCCTGCGCCAACTCCTCGAGAAAGGACTGGCAAACGCCGACAAGGTCGAACTGCAATTGCGCGCGGCGACCGAGATCGATGGCGGCAAAGCCGAGCGTGTAGCGTCCGCGCTGTTCCATCAAATAGCCGGAAGCCTGCAGAAATCGCACCAGCCTGCTCAATGTCGAGCGCGCCAGCCCCGTTTCCCTCGCGAGTTCGGCCTGCGTCCAGCTCGGCCGCTCGTCGGCGAACAGGTCGAGAATCTGGAACGCCTTCTTGAGTAGCCCGACGCCGGCGGCGTTGGAGGGGGCCAAGGGAGCTTCCTCGCGACTGTTGTTGACAGATGAATAATTCATTGCTCATACTGTGGAACAGACGCTCACTATTTGGCAAGCAAAAAATTGACTGGCTGCCAGAAGCTCATTGATCACCGTCGCGAACCTCGACGCAGGGAGAGCCAGATGAAGAGAATTTTGCGGACAAGTGCGGCTTTGCTGGCCGCTATGACCATTGCTCTGGGAAGCAGTGGTGTTCACAGCGCCGAACTGAAGAAGGTCGCGATATCGACCATCGTCGAAGTGCCGCAACTGCTCGAAACCCGGGACGGCGTGATCAAGGGCCTGGCTGAAAAGGGATTTGCCGACGGCAAGGATATCAAGGTCGATTATCAGACCGCCAACGGCAACCTGCCGACGCAGCAGCAGATTTCCAAGAAATTCGTCGGTGACGGCGTCGACGTGATCGTCGCCATCACGACCCCTACGGCGCAGGCGATGGCCAGCGTCACCACGACGATTCCGATCGTGTTCGCGACGGTGACCGACCCCGTCAAGGCGAAGTTGATTCCGCAATACAAGGCGCCCGGCGGCAACATCACCGGCGTCTCCGACGCGGCGCCGATCGCCGAACAACTCAAGCTGTTTCGGGAAATTCTCCCCAAGCTGAAAAAAATTGGTTTTGTCTTCAATCCCGGCCTGGACAGCTCGAATGCGACACTCGAGCGACTGCGTGATGAGGCCAAGCCACTTGGTATTTCCATTGTGGAAGCCGCGGCGCCGACCGCAAACGAAGTCATTCCGGCGACCAAGAAGCTGACCGGCAATGTCGATGCGATCTATATTCCGAACGATACGACCGTCGTTGCGGCACTCGAAACCGTCGTCAAAATCGGTCAGGAAACCAGCACGCCGGTCTTTACGGGCGAGACGCGCGGCGTCGACAGGGGCGCGGTCGCGTCAATGGGCCTCGACTACATCGAGGTCGGTCGCCTCGCCGGTCACATGGTCGCCGAGATTCTCAAGGGCAAGAAGCCCGGCGAGATCGATGCCGTGGTTGCCTACCAGCAAATGCCGAACTTCGTTGTCGTCGTCAACAAGGGCGCGGCGACAGCCATGGGCACCGCCATCCCCGACGCCGTCCTCAAGCGCGCGACCAGGGTCGTGAACTGAAGTTGATCGCAACGATCGAGCAAGGCGTCGGGGATGGCGATGCCCCGACGCTGACCCTGCTCAGGCAAGTAGAAAGATAGGATGCTATGTCGCTTTATGAATTTCTCGGGACCGTCGAGGTCGGGCTGATTTTCGGTCTCGTCGCGCTCGGCGCCTTTATCAGTTTTCGCATCCTCGATTTCCCCGATCTGACGGTTGAGGGCAGCTTTCCGTTCGGCGCCGCAGTGGCGTCCGTTCTGATTGTGTCATTCGGCTGGAATCCCTGGCCCGCGACGCTCGCCGCGGTCGGCGCTGGTTTCCTCGCCGGCTTCGCGACTGCCTATCTCAATGTCCGATTCAATATCCTTCATATTCTGTCGGGCATTCTCGTCGCCATCTCGCTCTATTCCATCAACCTGCGGATCATGGGCGGCTCCAACAAGCCGCTGCTCGGCGCCCATACGGTGTTCACCTCGGTCCAGGGATGGGGCGTTCCAGCTTACTTTCTCAGTCCCGTTCTGCTCGCGGTGATCGTCGTCGTCATCAAGGTCGCGCTCGATCTGTTCCTGCACACCGGCGTCGGCATGAACATGCGCGCCGCGGGTGCAAATCCCGCGATGGCCGCAGCCAACGGCATCAATGTCGGGCGGATGAAACTGGTCGGGCTCGGCATGGCCAATGCGCTGACCGCGCTGGCGGGGGCGTTGTTCGCGCAGAGCTTCGGTTCGGCGGATGCGCATATGGGCATCGGCGTCATCATCATCGGCTTGGCTTCGGTTATCGTCGGAATGTCGATCCTTCCCGTGCGAACCATCACGCAAGCGACAATCGCCTGCCTGTTCGGCGCGCTACTGTATCGCTTCGCGGTGGCGTTTTCGCTGAATGCCGACTTCCTCGGATTGAAAGCCTCCGACGTGCAACTGGTGACGGCACTGCTCGTGGTGGTGACGCTGGTCAGCCAGTCATCCCGGTCGGGTATGGGCAAACTGCTCAAGCGGAGGGCGTAATGATCGAAGTCGGTGAAGTTCGTGTCACCTTCAACACAGGCACGCCGCTCGAAGCGACCGCTATCCGGCAACTCGATCTTGTTGTGCCGGGAGGACAGTTTCTGACCATCATCGGCTCCAACGGCGCCGGCAAGTCGACGGCGCTCAACGTGATCGCTGGCCTGGTCAAGCCGGATACGGGCAGGGTGGTCGTGGACGGCATCGATGTGACGCAGTGGCCGATCCACGAGCGTTCGCGGCTGATCTCGCGCGTGTTCCAGGACCCCAAGATGGGGACCTGCGAGGATCTGACGGTCCTGGAAAACTTTGCGTTGGCGCATGGCCGCACGCAGCCGCGTGGTTTCCGGCTGGCAATCGACCGCGGCATTCGTGAGAACACGATCGAGCGGCTGAAGCTTCTCAATCTGGGGCTCGAAAAACGCCTCGACGACAAGGTCGGCCTGCTATCTGGCGGCCAGCGGCAGGCCGTCAGTCTCCTGATGGCCACAACCGGTGAAACGCGGGTGCTGCTGCTCGACGAACATACCGCAGCGCTCGATCCGAAAACCGCGGAATTCGTCATGGAGCTGACGCGCGAGATCGTCGCCGAACTGAAGCTTACCTCGGTGATGGTCACGCATTCGATGGCGCAGGCGCTGCATTACGGCGACCGCACCGTGATGTTCCATCGCGGCAGGATCATTTTCGATGCAGCAGGTGAGGCACGCGCCGCGATGCAGGTGTCCGACCTGCTGCAGTTGTTCAAGCGGGATCAGGGCGAAGAGCTCTCTGACGACGCGTTGTTGTTGGGTTAGGTCAGAAGGACGTCATGCAGAACCAGAAGAAGGCCTCGAAGGTCGATAACGTGGTGATTGAACCCGGCGCTGTCCCGCTCGCCATGTGGCGGCACATCCTGCGCGATGGACCGAAGGTCAGCTTCGTCGAAGGAACGCGTGAAATCGTCGACAACTGCCACGCGGCTGTCGTCAAACTGATCGCGACGGGCCGGGCGATCTACGCCGTCAATACGGGTTTCGGCAAGCTCGCCGCGATCCGGATTCCGGACGATCAACTGGTCCAGCTGCAACGCAATCTGATCCTGTCGCACAGCGCCGGAACCGGTGAGTTTCTGAGCGACGATCTGGTGCGGCTGATCCTGATCATGAAAGCCGCGGCACTGGCGCAGGGCCATTCCGGCGTGCGCTGGGAGTTGACCGAGGCGCTGCTGGCGCTCGCCAATGCCGGCGTCTATCCCTGCCTTCCGGCGAAGGGGTCGGTCGGCGCGTCCGGCGATCTTGCGCCGCTGTCGCATATGGCTGCGGCGCTGATGGGCGTCGGTGAAGTCCGCTATCGCGGCAAGGTCATGGCCGCCGCGGACGGCCTGGGTCACGCCGGACTAAAGCCGATGACGCTCGGCCCGAAAGAAGGCGTGGCTCTGATCAACGGCACGCAGGTGTCGGCCGCGCTTGGTCTCTCCGGGTTGTTTGCGGCGGAGGACGTGATGCGGGCCGCGCTGGTGACCGGCGCGCTCTCGCTCGAGGCCTGCCGCGGCAATGATGCGCCGTTCGATGCGCGCATTCAGGCGGTGCGGCGCCATCGCGGCCAGCAGGATGTTGCGGCGATCTATCGCAAGCTGCTCGCCGGCAGCCCGATTCGCGAAGCGTATCGCGCCAAGCTCAAGGTGCAGGACCCCTATTGCATGCGTTGCCAGCCGCAGGTGATGGGCGCCTGTCTGGACAATCTGCGGTTTGCGGCAAAGACGCTGGGGATCGAGGCCAACGCCGTCTCCGACAATCCGCTGGTGTTCCCCGAAGAGGCCGAGGTGCTGTCGGGCGGAAACTTTCATGCCGAGCCGGTGGCGTTCGCGGCCGATATCATCGCGCTCGCGATCTGCGAAATCGGCTCATTGTCGGAACGTCGCCAGGCCATGCTGATCGACGCGACGCTCTCGGGTCTGCCGGCGTTCCTGGTCGATAACTCGGGTCTCAATTCAGGCTTCATGATTGCGCAGGTCACGGCGGCCGCTCTCACCAGCGAGAACAAGATGCTGGCGCATCCGGCGTCGGTGGATTCGATCCCGACATCGGCGAACCAGGAAGACCATGTCTCGATGGCCTGTCATGGCGCGTACCGGCTGGGTCAAATGGCCGATAATGCCGCGGCCATCATTGCGCTGGAGTGGCTCTCTGCGGCGCAGGGTGCCGATTTCCACAAGCCGCTCGAACCGGCCGCACCGCTCGCGGAAGCCGTTCGCCGGTTGCGGAACGAAGTGCCGAGGCTGGAGCAGGATCGCTATTTCGCGCCCGACATCGCTGCGGCCAAGCGTTTGCTCGTCGCGGGTGCGATTGGCGATCTCGCAGGCGATTCGCTTTTGGATGAAACCATCGCCTGATTGTTCCGAACCGAAGGTCCGAATCGATGTGGATTAGCCATATTCCTTATGCCGAGGCCAATGGCCGCCTCAAGGCGCTCTACGATCGGGTCAAGGGTCCGGACGATAACGTCGACAACATCATGCTGGCGCACAGTTTGCGGCCGCACAGCATGGAAGGCCACATGGCGCTCTATAAATATGTGCTGCACCATGCGGCTAACACGACGCCAAAGTGGTTTCTTGAAACGCTCGGTGTCTATGTCAGCCAACTCAACGATTGCGCCTATTGCGTCGACCATCACTTTTCAGGCCTGAAGCGACTGCTCAAGGACGAGGCGCGCGCCAGCGCGATTCGAAGTGCGCTTCAGTCCGGATCGTTCTCGGGTGTGTTCACCGATGCTGAAGCGATTGCGCTTCGGTATGCGGACGTTCTGACGCGGACACCGCAGGCGCAGGATGCCTTGAAAAGCTGCGTGGACGCGATGCGCAGGGCGGGCGTCGACGACGGACAAATTCTCGAGGTCAACCAGGTGGTCTCGTACTTCAATTATGCCAATCGAACGGTGGTCGGTCTCGGTGTCACCACGGACGGTGACATTCTTGGTCTCTCCCCCGGTAATTCGGAAAATCCTGATGACTGGTCGCATGCCTGACAGTGTCGTTACGCCGCGCATTCTGCGGCTCGAAATCGTCCCGCCACAGGTGACGCCGCCCGATCTCGGCGCCGACCTGCCGGTTCGCAGTCTGCACCTCAACGAATCACCATTCCCGCCGGCGCCTGCCGTCGTCGAGGCGATGCGAAAGGCTACCGCCGAACTCAATCGTTATCCGGATCACGACGGCAAGGATCTTGTCGCCGCGCTGGCGCAGCGCACCGGCGCTTCCGCGGAGAATATCGTCATCGGGTCGGGCTCCAACGAACTGCTTTATGCCAGCGCGGATATCACGCTGGACGCAAACGATGAGGCTATCGCGCCCGTTCCCGGCTTTCCGACCTATGCCAAGACGATTGCGATGCGCGGCGCGGTTCATGTTGGCGTCGCCGTGCGTGAGGACGGCGTCGTCGATATCGAGCGGACGCTGGCTGCCGTGACACCACGGACACGACTGGTGTTCGTGGCTTCGCCGCACAATCCCACCGGCGGCTTGCTCGGTCAGGCGGAGATCGAACATCTCGTCAAGCACCTTCCGGACGATCTGCTGCTGCATTTCGATGAAGCTTACTATGAATTCGGCCGCCATGCCGGTGGGCCGGAGAGCTTACCGCTGCTGGCGCAGCGGCGCGGGCCATGGATCGCGACGCGGAGTTTTTCCAAGGCCTATGGCCTCGCCGGCGTTCGCGTCGGCTATGGCATCACCAGTTCACGGGAACTGGCCGATTTCTATCGCAAGATCAGAGTCAATTTCAGCATCAATGCGATTGCCCTTGCCGCGGCCAGGACGGCGCTCGACCAGGAGACCCATCTCGCCGCGCTGCTGGAGCATACCGCAACCGAACGCCGGCAGTTGTCGCTCGGCCTTCAGCAACTCGGATTCCGCGCGCTGCCGAGCGCGGCGAATTTCGTGACGGTCATCACGCCGCGCCCCGCCGCTGCCATCGCCGCCGAGCTCAAGGCGAAGAACATCTTCGTTCTGGCATTTCCGTGGCCCGGGACGCCGGGCGCGCTGAGGATCACAATCGGATCGCGTGAGGACACCGCCGCATGTCTCGCGGCGATCGGCGGGATCGTGCAGCCGACATGACCGGCCTTGCCGCAGCGCTCCGCGCATTCGTCGGGGCGGACGCCGTTTTGGACAAGGCCGAGGACATCGCCGGGTATCGCGGTGACCTGGCGTGCCCGACCGGCGGCGACATCCTGTGCGTGGTCCGGCCGCGGACGACGCAGGAGACCGCCGTGGTCGTCAAGGCATGCGCGGCGGCGGGTGTCTCGCTGGCGCCGCGCGGTGGTGGCACCGGACTCGCAGGAGGTGCGACGCCGGAGCCGGGGCGTTCCAGCGTCGTCATTTCATTCGAACGTATGCGCCAGATCCGATCGATCGATCCGATCGGCAATGTGATGGTCGTCGAAGCGGGATGCACGCTGCACGCGGCGCAGCAGGCCGCCGCCGATGCCGGGCGGTTTCTGGGTCTCGATCACGGCGCCGCCTCGAGCCAGATCGGCGGCAACCTGTCGACCAATGCCGGCGGAAACAACGTGCTTCGCTACGGCATGGCGCGCGATCAGGTGCTTGGCCTCGAAGTGGTGCTGGCGGACGGCCGGGTGATATCGCGGCTGATGCCACTGCGAAAGAACAATGCGGGCTACGACCTCAAGCAGGTTTTCCTGGGCTCGGAAGGCACGCTCGGCCTGATCACGGCGGCAGCCCTCCATCTTCGTCCTGCCGCTGTCGTGTCGGCGACTGCCTGCATCGGCGCGGCGTCGCTTGAGGCCGTGCTGGAATTCTTCGTGCTGGCGCGTCGGACTCTTGGCGAGGCGATCAGCGCCTTCGAGATCATGCCGCGCGAAGGGTTGGAATTTCATTTCGCCCACATTGGCAAGCGACGTGAGCCGTTTGAAGCCCGAACGCCGTGGATCGTGCTTGTCGAAGCGGATAGCGCCAGCGCGTATTTCAATCTCGCGGAGGCATTCGAGGCGCTGCTGGCCACCGCAATCGAGAACGGAATGGTGGTCGATGGCACCATTGCCGCAACGCAAGCGCAACGCCAGGCCTTGTGGTCGCTGCGGGAGGGCATCGCCGTGGCGATGGTCGAGGCGCCGGGAAGCCTGAAGAGCGATACCGCCGTGCCGGTTGCAGCGATTGCCGAATTCGTCGCGCAGGCACGCGTCTCGGTGGATGACGTCGTGCCGGGCTGCATTCCGGTCCCGTTCGGCCACGTCGGCGACGGCAATATTCACTTCAATGTGCTGCCGCCGGTGGGCATGTCGTCGGCCGATTTCAGCGCGAAATGGTCCGATCTCGCGCGCGCCATCGAGGATGTTGCCTTGTCGCTCGGCGGTACCATCAGTGCCGAGCATGGCATCGGTCTGGTCAAGCGCGTTGCGCTGAAACGCGCGCTGTCATCGACCGAGCTCGATGTGATGCGGACTCTGAAGCTGGTTTTCGATCCTGGAAACATTTTGAATCCGGGAAAGATCCTTTAGCGCCGTCCTCTTCGCGTGAACCGGTATCCATTTCGCAAAATGGCTCTAGGCGTTCCAGATCTCGATCAGAAACAGATCCGCATCGCTGGGCGATGACGCGGTGAATTCCTGCGCATCTCCGGCGGAAAAGATCATCGCATCTTTCGGTCCGAGCGTGAACCTGTCTTGTTCGGTTCGAACGTCGACGCTGCCATCGATCGCGACGACGATGCCGATATGGCCCTGCCAACCGATTTTTGTGGGCGTCGCAACGGGATGGCGCGAGACGCGGTGATCGCAGCGACCGCGCCGCGTCATCACATTGAGATCGTCGATCGGCCCGGCGGTCAGCAGACTTTCGACCGCGACGTCGCCGGCGAAGCGGAACGGTTCGGACCGCCAGTTAAGTGAGACGCTGTCCTCGTCGGCAAGGGCCAGTGTGATGCCGGCGCCCTCGATCACGCTCAGGGTGCGATCGATGTTCGGGAACAACGAGAACGGTCCGGGCACGGCGACATGCGCCATGCTGATGCGCCAGTCGAAGGTCTCGAACGACGCTTCGGCGGGCGAAACCATCATTTCGATGGTTTCGCCGCCGCCGTTCTTCCACGGCATTCGCCGATAATCCTGCGCTCGCAGCACGCGCATGGCGTCAGGTGATGCTTGGGAGCTTCAGATCATGTTCTTTGGCGCAGGCGATCGCGATGTCGTAACCGGCATCGGCGTGCCGCATGACGCCGGACGCGGGATCATTCCAGAGCACGCGCTCAAGCCGCTTCGCCGCCTCAGGAGTGCCGTCGGCGACGATCACCATGCCGGCGTGCTGAGAATAGCCGATGCCGACGCCGCCGCCGTGATGCAGCGAAACCCAGGTGGCCCCGCTGGCGCAGTTAATGAGCGCGTTGAGCAACGGCCAGTCCGATACCGCGTCGGAGCCGTCCTTCATTGCCTCGGTTTCGCGGTTCGGACTGGCAACGCTGCCGGAATCGAGATGGTCGCGCCCGATCACGATGGGCGCCTTGAGTTCGCCGCGCGCCACCATCTCATTGAAGGCGAGTCCGATGCGATGGCGGTCGCCGAGACCGACCCAGCAAATGCGCGCCGGCAATCCCTGGAACTTGATGCGGTCGCGCGCCATGTCCAGCCAGTTGTGGAGATGCGCATTGTCAGGCAGCAGCTCCTTCATCTTGGCGTCGGTCTTGTAGATATCTTCGGGATCGCCGGACAGCGCGGCCCATCGGAACGGTCCGATACCGCGGCAGAACAGCGGACGAATATAGGCCGGCACGAAGCCCGGAAAATCGAACGCGTTTTCGAGGCCTTCTTCCTTGGCCATCTGGCGAATGTTGTTGCCGTAGTCGAGCGTCGGCACGCCCATCTGATGGAAGGCAAGCATCGCGCGGACATGATCGACCATGGAGCGGCGCGCCGCGCTGCCGACGGCTTTCGGATCGGTCTCGCGCTTGGATTCCCAATCGGTCAGGCTCCACCCCTTCGGCAGATAGCCGTTGATCGGGTCGTGGGCGGATGTCTGGTCGGTGACCACATCGGGGCGCACACCGAGCCGCACCAATTCGGGCAAGATCTCGGCGGCATTGCCCGGCAGGCCAACGGACAGCGGCTTCTTCTCCTTGCAGGACTTCTCGATAATGGCGAGGGCATCCTGCAGGTCTTTCGCCTGAACATCGAGGTAGCCGGTGCGCAGACGCATTTCGATGCGGCTGGGCTGGCATTCGATGGCCAGGCAGGAGGCGCCGGCCATGGTCGCGGCCAGCGGCTGTGCGCCGCCCATGCCGCCGAGTCCGGCGGTCAGAATCCATTTTCCGGCGAGGCTGCCGCCATAATGTTGACGACCGATCTCGATGAAGGTCTCGTAGGTGCCCTGGACGATGCCCTGCGAGCCGATATAGATCCACGAGCCGGCCGTCATCTGGCCGTACATCATCAAGCCTTTGCGATCGAGTTCGTTAAAGTGATCCCAGGTGCCCCAATGCGGCACCAGATTCGAGTTGGCGATCAGCACGCGCGGCGCGTCCCGATGTGTCCGAAAAACCCCGACGGGCTTTCCCGATTGCACGATCAGCGTTTCATCGTCCTCGAGATCGCGCAGCGACGCGACGATGCGATCGAAACTCTCCCAGTTGCGGGCGGCGCGACCGATGCCGCCATACACCACGAGCTCGCCGGGCTTTTCGGCCACGTCGGGATCGAGGTTGTTCATCAGCATGCGCAGCGGCGCTTCGGTGAGCCAGCACTTGGCCGACAGTTCGGTGCCGTGCGCGGCGCGAATGACGCGGGCGTTATCGATACGGGTCATGACAAATTCCTCTCGTGAGCAAAACTAAGACAGGATTTCAGAATGCCTTCCAATGCGTCGCGCATCGGTTGGGCGTAGGTCGGATCGTAGGATGCCGGCCATTCGCCTTCGGCGACGGGCCCGAGCCGCTCAGGCATGTAGCCGCGACACGCCAGCTCCATCTGAATGGTGTGCACACCGTTTTTCGGGTCGCCGTGGCGGCGGGTAATCCAGCCTCCGGTAAAGCGGCCGTTGGTGACGTGTGTGAAGCCGGTCTTGGCGCAGATGGCTTCGACGCCTGCGGTCAAAGCCGGATCGCAGCTCGCGCCGGAATTGGTACCAATATTGAAGTTCGGCAACTCACCATCGAACAGCCGGGGGATGACGGACCGGATCGAGTGACAGTCGTAGACAGCGACGGTCGGAAACAGCTGTCGAAGGCGCACGATCTCCTGTTCCAGTCTCGCATGGTATGGATCGAAATATTGCGTGCGACGCTCGGCAATCTCGGCCGGGACCAGTTCGGCGCCACTCTTGTAAAGCGGCTCACCATCGAAGGTCGTCGTCGGGCACAGTTCGGTGGTCTGCTGACCAGGATAAAGCGTGGTGCCGGCCGGGTTGCGGTTCACGTCGATCACGGTGCGCGATATCGCGGTGTGAATGGTGGTCGCGCCGAGATCCGCAGCGAAGGCGTAAAGTTTGTCGATCCACCAATCCGCGTCCTTGCGGGCGATCCATGGCGAGACCAGACGGCTTTCCAGTTCGGCCGGAATCTCGGTTCCGGTATGTGGAAATGAAACGATCAGCGGTGCGTCACCGCGGCGGACAGTCAACCAGGGCGTCATGCTCCCCTCCAGACACGTTGAAAAAGCGGGTTAAAGCCGATGCGATAGACCAGCTCGGCCGGCCGCTCGATGTCCCAGATCGCGAGATTGCACCATTTGCCGGTTTCCAACGTCCCGACGTCCGACAGACGGCCGAGCGCACGCGCGGCTTCGCGCGTGGCGCCAGCGATCAGTTCGTCCACAGTCAGGCGGAACAGTGTTGCGCCCATATTCATGGTCAGCAGCAGTGACGTCAGCGGCGAAGTGCCCGGATTGCAATCGGTCGCAATCGCGATTTTCACCCCATGCCGGCGAAACACTTCCACCGGCGGCATTTTCGTCTCGCGCAGCACATAGAATGCGCCCGGCAGCAGCACAGCAACCGTTCCGGCCTTGGCCATCGCGATAGCGCCGTCCTCGTCGGTATATTCGAGATGGTCCGCCGACAGTGCGCCATGTTCCGACGCGAGGCGCGCGCCGTGCAGGTTCGAGAGCTGGTCCGCATGCAGCTTGATCGCGAGTCCGGCGGCCCGGGCCGCGTCGAACACGCGAGCGGTTTGCTCCGG
This sequence comes from Bradyrhizobium sp. Ash2021, assembly GCF_031202265.1. Taxonomy (NCBI): domain Bacteria; kingdom Pseudomonadati; phylum Pseudomonadota; class Alphaproteobacteria; order Hyphomicrobiales; family Nitrobacteraceae; genus Bradyrhizobium; species Bradyrhizobium sp. Ash2021. The sequence continues at coordinate 1,304,511 of NZ_CP100604.1, forward strand.
CGAAAACGCAATCCCCTCGCAAAACGCGTCGACCGCATCCGCCAGATGATCGCGTGCGATGACGGGAATCATGTCGCAGACCGCGGCGATGAAGCGATCCTTGTCGGTGTATTCGGGCGGTAGCGCATGGGCCCCCAGGAACGACGTCGTGACATCGATGGGACGTTCCTTGCCTAGACGTCGGGCGGCCCGCAGCAGGCGGCATTCGCTATCCAGATCGAGGCCGTAGCCGGATTTGATCTCGATCGTCGTGACGCCTTCGGCGATCAGATGATCCAGCCGCGGCAGCGAGGCCTTGACCAGATCGTCTTCGCTCGCAGCCCGCGTGGCCTTGACGGTGAAAACTATGCCGCCGCCGGCCCGCGCGATGTCTTCATAGCTGGCGCCCGCCAGTCGCAGTTCAAACTCGTGGGCCCGGCTTCCGCCGTAGACCAGATGGGTATGGCAGTCGACCAGTCCCGGGGTTACCCACCGGCCATCGAGCCGCGTCGTTTCAGCCGCGCTCCAGTTGCCAGGCAAATCGGAGGCCGCGCCGACGAAAGCGATCCGGCCATCCTTTGCCGCGATCGCAGCGTTCTCGATGATACCGAGCCCGGCACTTGCTGGATTGACCGTGACCAGCCGTGCATCGATCCAAATCCTGTCATACTGCATGCGCCCTCGCAGAATGCCGCCGCCGTTCCATGGCGTTTCAATTGTCTATACATAATTGCGTGCCGGTCTTCAATTGTCTATACTTAATTGATCAGCAGTGGAGACTGGCCTGGAATGACCCCACAGAAAACGCACAACGCTTCCGATCGGAAGCAACCGGCGGCAGGTCATAAGCTGTTTTTCGACCACGCATTTTTGCCCAACGGCTGGGCCCGCAATGTCCGTCTTTCGGTCGTGGATGGCATCATTGCAAATGTCGAGATCGATGCCGAGCGCGGCGACAGCACATACGTGAAGGGTTTGGCGCTGCCGGGCCTTCCCAACCTTCATTGTCATACTTTTCAGCGCGGGATGGCTGGACTGTCCGAGCGCCGGGGGGCGGGCAACGACAGTTTCTGGACGTGGCGCGATGTGATGTATCGCTTCCTCGGTCGTCTTTCCCCCGACGACGTCGAAGCCATCGCGGCTTACGCCTATGTTGAAATGCTCGAGCAGGGTTTCACGTCGGTCGCTGAATTCCACTACGTGCATCACGATATCGACGGATCGCCTTATGCCGATCTGGCCGAGATGGCGTCACGGATCGTCGCGGCCGCATCGGCGACCGGGATTGGACTAACGCTATTGCCGGCGCTCTATAACTACGGCGGCTTTGGTGGTGTAGCGCCTGCTGCTGGTCAACGCCGCTTCCTGAATGATCCCGACAGATTCCTGAGATTGCTTGAAGGCACGCGGGCGGTTGCCGCGACGTTACCTTCGACGGCGGTCGGGATCGCCCCGCATTCGTTGCGCGCGGTGACACCGGCCTCGCTGCGGACTGTCGTTCAGGGCGCCGGCGCCGGCCCCATCCACATTCACGTCGCCGAACACGTCAAGGAAGTCGAGGACTGCATCGCCTGGTCCGGTCGCCGACCGGTCGAATGGCTGATGGAAAACATATCTGTCGATCAGCGCTGGTGCCTGATCCATGCGACCCACATGACAGCTGATGAAACGCGCGCACTGGCGCATTCGGGCGCGGTGGCAGGCCTTTGCCCGATCACGGAAGCGTCGCTAGGCGACGGCATTTTCAACGGTCCCGATTTTCTGGCGGCCGGAGGGCGGTTCGGTCTGGGCACCGACTCCAACATCGAGATCGATGCCGCGGGTGAATTGCGGCTGCTCGAGTATAGTCAGCGCCTTGGCAATCGCGGGCGCAACATCATGACAACGAAGCCGGGTGAATCGACGGGCGAGCGCCTCTTTGTGGAGGCGCTTGCAGGCGGCGCGCAGGCGCTCGCGCGTCCGGTCGGCGCCATCGCGATCGGCCGTCGCGCGGATATTGTGGCGCTTGACGCCGAGCACACGAGCTTCGCAACGACGCGTGCCGGGCACTGGCTCGATTCGTGGATTTTCGTTCCAGGGCGTCCGGCCGTGCAGACGGTCCTTGTCGGCGGCAAGATCGTCGTCGAAGAGGGGCGTCATTGGCAGAACGAAGCGATAACCGTTCGATATCGCGCGGCGCTCGCGAGGCTGGTGAATGATTCCTAGCACGCCAACTCTGGACAAAAAGAGCACCGTGGCGCGTTACGCGGAAATTCAGCGCGCGCTGGAGACCGCTATTTTTTCGGGCGATTGGCCGCCGGGCGCGCGCGTGCCGTCCGAGCAGGAGCTGCTGAAGCAATACCGCTGCTCGCGAATGACCGTCAACAAGGCGCTGAGCGCGCTGGCGGCGTCAGGGCTGATCGTTCGCCGTCGTCGGTCCGGGAGTTTCGTCGCGACGCCTGAAGCCGAGAAGAATGTCCTGCAGATTTCCGACACCGAAGACGAGGTCGTGCGGGAGGGCAAATCCTATCGGATGGAGTTGCTGTCCAGCAAAGTGCGAAAATCAACCGCGCAGGATAGCGCTCATCTGGGCGTACCGGTCGGCACCCGGGTTCTCGCGCTCACATGTGCTCATTTCGCTGACGATCGGCCAATCCTGTTCGAGCACCGCTTGATCAATCTCGTTGCGGTGCCTTCGGCGGAAAAAGTCGATTTCAGCGGCCAGTCGCCAGGGAACTGGCTGCTCGCGAAAGTGCCGTGGAGCGAGGCTGAACATCACATCCGCGCGCGGAACGCCAGCGCCGAAGTCGCGGCGGCGCTTGATATCAAGAAGGGCGATGCCTGCCTCGTCGTGGAGCGCAGAACGCAACACGTCAGCCAGTTCATCACCCACGTTATGCTGTTCTATCCCGGTCAAAGCTATCATCTGGTGGCCCGGTTCAATCCATCGGGAGGGTAAGACCTGCACGGGCCAACGCAATGCCGCCGAACGAACGCTGTGTCCGTCGTCAGATGATTTAAGACTTGTCAGGCGTTTTGAGAAGGGAGGCTCTGGCTCATCAGGGTTAGAGTTTAAGCGGCCTGCAGCTGATGCTGCAAGCGTCACATAGCCGCGTGGAAGGCAATCGAACAGTTTCAGCTTCATTGTGCGTTCAAGGCTGTCAACGCACCGCGCAACGGTCGAATGATCGGCGCGGGGCCGTCTGGCTGTTGCCGCGATGTTGCGCGGCATCTACTATTCTTTCGCTTTCGTTCTTACGAGATTGTAGCCGGTGGTCGCCAAATGCCGTCGATCTTGCGTTGCGCATCCTTGAGTAGGACGTAGCAAACTCACCCTGAGTTCTCGCGCGCGGCGGCCAAGGATCAGCCGACACTCCTCCGGAGAGACGAACATGCGCATGGTTGTGGACAGCAACTTCCTGAGAAGCGAAGAACTTCGTTCTCATCTTTCGAGGTCGCGCTTCAACGACGTTGTCGTGTGCGATTTCGTCGAACTTGAAATGCTGAAAGGGGAGTCACTAACGACGATAATGGAGTCGACGAAGATCCTTGCCGACTTCCCCAAGCAAATGACGGAAGCCAAAATCTGGTCTGCGGACTTGGTCCATTTGAAGGGCTTCGGGTTTCTGTTGTGCAGGTCGATGAAGGTGCGGATGTCGGCCTCGAGCTGCCTGACGGAGGTGTGGACACCTCGCTGGATCTGCTTTCTGGTGAGTTCAGCGAACCAGCGCTCGACCTGATTGATCCATGACGCGGAAGTCGGCGTAAAATGGACGTGATAGTGAGGCCGGCGGGCGAGCCACGCTTTGATCTTGGGTGTCTTGTGGGTGACGTAGTTGTCCATGACGATATGGACATCGAGGCCTTCAGGAACTTGGGCATCGATCTCTTTTAAAAACTTCAAGAACTCGACTGCTCGATGGCGCTTGTAGCATTTGCCGATGACGAACCCCGAGGCGACATCGAGCGCGGCAAACAGCGAGGTCGTACCATGCCGCACATAGCTGTGCGTACGACGTTCCGGCACGCCAGGCATCATCGGCAAGACCGGTTGCTCGCGATCGAGTGCCTGAATCTGGCTTTTCTCATCGATGCTGAGGACAAGGGCTCGGTTCGGCGGGGACAGATAAAGGCCGACGATATCGCGCACCTTGTCGACGAACAGCGGATCGCTCGACAACTTGAATGTCTGGCTACGGTGCGGCTGCAAGCCGAACGCCGACCACATTCGGCGGATCGTGGTGTGGGAAAAGCCGGTTTCCGCGGCCATCGAGCGGATCGACCAGTGTGTCGCATCGGTCGGCGTCGTACGCAATGTCCGCTCGATCACGGCAGCAACTTGATCGTCGTTGATGGTTCGAGGACGGCCAGGACGGGCCTCGTCAAGCAGGCCATCACAGCGATCCTTCAAAAATCGGCGGCGCCACTTGCCAACGGTATGTTCGTGGAGGCCGAGTTCGGCAGCCACAGACTTGCTTGGCAATCCATCCGCACATCGTAGGATCGCGCGGCATCGCTCAGATAGCGACCGGGCAACACGATGACGACGAACTTGCCTCTCCAAGTACACCCGCTCCTGCGGACTCAGAACCAACGGCGCGATCGGCCGGCCTCTCACACCTGCATTCGCCACAAGCGCTCTCCTCTATAGAGATTCGAGCTATCATATAATGTGACGAACTTATGCCTGTAAGGGCCTGAACGCATGCAAGGGTCAGGGCTTTGCTGAACTGACCAAGGGTGAATGTGCCGCCGCCAAAGGCAAGTTCAAGCCTGCTTAGTCTTCAGGAGTTGGGGCCCGGCAGAACGTCGGGTCCGTCTTCTTTTGTAGAGCAATTGTGGAAGCGGACTGCCCCGAGACCTCCGTGCGATTTTGCGCCCAAAATGGATTTGGATTGTCCATGAGCTATTGGACATGCGATTCAGAACCGACGATTTTTCCGCTTCCAATCCCAAATTAGAGCTCGCCCCCGTCTGACCTTGCGGATCACGTCGCTTACCGCACTATCGTCGATGCTCACCTCAGATGGCCACCATCAGTATAGGTGGTAGCGTGTCCCCGCAACCAAACCTGTCGCATTGTCGAGACGAAGCAGCCTGCCTTTGGCGGGCTTCTTCTTTTCGCGAGAAACGCTCGGCCGCAAAAGGCAGTGGCGGCACGTCCCGTTCTATCCAGTGCACCAACTTACGACAAAAACCCGCCGACCTTCCTCCCGCGGATCGGTTAGCGCGCGGCTATCTGAGTCGGTCAGCGATTTTGGCAACGGCTGCTTGGGCGCAAACCTCGTCCTTATCGCCTCCCGGAGCGCCGCCGACGCCAATAGCGCCGACGACATCTTCGCCCGACTTGATAACCACGCCTCCGGGTACCAGGAAGACGCCGGGGAGATGCTGCAGCGGCCCGAAGGCTGGGCCACTGCTCACCCTCCCAACGACGGCGCTCGTCGTGCTTTCACCAAAATTCGGGCCAAGCGAGACTGCGCCGTAGGATTTGCCGTGACTGCTGTCGAGGGTATGTGGCGGGGCCAGGTCGCCTTTGGCGACGGCTTTGACAAGGCCGGACGCATCCACCACCGTCGCAGTGACGCGATAGCCGGATTTTTCGCAAACGGTCACCGCTTCCATAGCACCAACCGCATGAGATTTAGGACCATCACTAACTGTAACCAAGTGAATATTTCGCCAGTATTCTGGAATGACAAGCGGGCGTGCGACGATGCCGTCATGGATTATTGAATGTTCGGGGAAGAATCCGAAGCCGAAACGGCTTGCCACCATCGCAAGGACCCAATCGTCCCGGTCGCTTTTGTAGATGAGACTCCACTTGAATGTTTCGGGATAGCCAAGCGCCTGAATGATGACGGGATCGAAGCGCTCGTAGTGGCTTTGCAAATAATGTTTTGTCCAAGCCGATGGGTACGTTGATATCAGTTGTGGGGCAACTCCTGGCCGGTTCGATATGGGGAGATACGCGAAGCATGACAGGTCGAGCGCAGCGAAGATATTTGTTTTGCTACGGGGTCTTTGGAGGTCGTACGGCCCTCATGGCTCGCTTGATGTCAACCCAAGTCTGGAGAAATCTGTCATGAAACTTAACCCAAAATCTGGAGCGGCGATCGCCGCAGCTGCTGCCACTCTGTTCCTGGCTGGGGCGAACATGTCGACGGTCGCCTATGCGGCAGGCGAAGGCCACTGCATCGGCGCCAACGCCTGCAAGGGCCAGAGCGCCTGTAAGGGTGGCAATCACGCCTGCAAGGGTCAGAATGCCTGCAAGGGCCAGGGCTTTTCGGAGTTGACCAAAGCCGACTGCGCCGCTGCCAAGGGCAAGTTCAAGGCCGGTTGATTCAGCCACATTCCGAAGTTAAGGGTCCGGCGTGTGCCGGGCCCGAGTTCCGTGATATGGTCAATCGCAAGAAGTTGGACGCGTCGTCCTTTATATCGCCGGGTCGGCATCCGGTGCCGACGTAGTTTCGCCGAGCCAGCATGAACGTCGCGGGCAAGTTGCCAAATTCGGCGGCGGAGATTTCACTTCCAGACCGTCATATTCCGTCTGCCAAGCCTTTGTTATGACTGTCGATCATCGTATCTTGTGGGTTTTCACGCTTCTGCAACTAAGGGAGCAGTCAAACCTGGACGAACAATCCCTCGCTGATCCGCTTCCTAGCACGATCCGCCCCCCCTTACACACCGCGAGGTACCTGACCGAGTTCGCTCGCTTGACCGACACTGTCGTTTATTGCATGGCCCTTGGACCCGAGCGCCGAATTTCATTGGATCGCTCATTGCCGCCGCTGAGACCGGTTGGTACCGCGCGCACCACCAAGCTTTCAAGCAATTAGCTGGCGCGAAAGAGCAGCTGCGTTGTCAGGGTCGTTTTGGGGGGCGGTCCGGCCGAACCGTAACGCGCTTTCGTCGTTGCAGCACGACAACCCCGCCCCCGTATCGAGTAGGTCGAGCGTGTTTTAATGCTGCAGTTCGCTCGGGGCCTTGTTCTTGACGTCCGTCCAATTTGAGTTGGCGGACTTGATGTTGCCAGCAATGTCTTCATCCCAGCGCTTGGCCACTGCGGGGGCGAGATTGAGATAGAGCTTGTTGTCGACGATCTTCCAAACAGTCGGATCGCCGTCGACCTTGTAGCCTTTAGCCGTACCGAACGCGCAGAAACCGCCATATTCCGGCAGATACTTGGCCGGATCCTTCAGGAAGAGCGCCTTATGATCTTCTGAGGCGAAGCGATAGGTCGCTCCGTCCTGCTGGGCAGTGATGGTGAAGTCGCCGATGACCGGCTTGCCGTCGGTGAAATAGGCAACCGGGTCATAGCCGCGCAAGGCGAGTCCGGTGATGGTGGCGTTTATTTCCGGTCCGGGTCCGGCTGCGAACGCCGGAGCACCTGCAACAATGCCCGTCACGAAGGCAACCGCAGTCGCTAGCCTAATGAGTGTGTGCTTGATCTTCATGTTATCACTGTCCTAGTTAATGCAGCTACTCGGCACGATGCGAGACGCTGCTTTCATTACGAACCTGGAGATGTCTCAACCGTCGAGCCGGGATCGCTTTCGCGAAAACACCTTCTCCTGAGGAAATTCGTAAACTCAGTCCGGTTGTTACAGGGGCGGTCCTCGAAAATGTTCACGCACCGATCACGTCAACGCGACCGGCGCGCCAGGCGAGGATAGATCAGGAGCGGCCGAGCTTGCGCGCAACCAAGTGATCGAGTGAAAAGAGCCCAGGTCCACGAGCGATCACCAGAAGAAAGCAGGCGGCCCAGGTGCCATGCGTCGGCCAGGCCTCAGGATAGATGAAGATTTCGATGACCAGCGTCATACCGAGCAGGGCGAGAGCGGAAAACCGGCTTGCCAAACCAATGACCAGCAGAACTGGGAATAAAAATTCACTGAGGGCAGCAACATGTGCGGCTACCAAAGGGTCAATCAAGGGCACCTTGTATTCGTTCTGGAACAAATAGACCGCGTTGCTGGAAACGTGCCAGCCATCCAGCTTGGTTTGCCCGGATTGCCAGAACACAGCGCTCACCGAGATGCGTGCGATCAGTGCGATGACATCGTGAGGGATGACACTGAAGAGTCCGATCAGGCCGTTGACCTTTTCTGATATTGCATGCGGTACAACGCTTGAGACCGTTCGAGCCTGATCCATTTTTTCTCTTTCGGCAGTTTATTTGATGGTTGCTACGGCGCCGCTGCGCAGCAGGCCAGCAAGGTTTGCGACGAGATCGAATCCGTTGGCGTTGGCCAGTGCCGCCTCAACTGCGGCACCCAGCGTCGCTCCCGTCATCAGTGCAGTGAGAAATACCGCTCCCCCGGGAGGAAGTCGCTGAACGAGGACCGTGAGATGAGGGCGGGCGACCAGGGCGTCCTCACCGATCCATGTCTTGATCGGTGCCAATTTCAGTTCGCCAGCATTCATTGCCCAGATCGTTACGATCGGATGGACCGACCTGACCAGCGACACCGACGGGTGAAAAGCAAGGGTGATGGCCGGGAGAGTATTGGGATCGAACTCCGCGAGAATAGCGGGTTCAAGCGGCGACAGGTCCGCGGCATGATACGCCTTGCCGCGGGCCGCTTCGAGCCTCACCACATCGGGCAGATAGCTGAGCCCTGCCGCCGGATGGTAGGTCTCCACGAAGTCGGCGAAGTCATCGCCATAGTCGAGCAACATTGGCGATCTTGGCGGGTGCAGTGCGATGAACGCCCGCGCCATCGCAGCGAAGAACGCTTCCCCGACAATTGTCTCGCCAACCGGAAATCGAGACGCGAGCGCGCGAACAAGCCCGTCCCTCACGTTGTTTCGATAAATGCCAAAACGGCGCTCGGGACGCGCGAGATTCCAAGCGGTCAGCCCGCCGGGAACAGGTTGGTCGAGGTCGAGGAGGGCACCTGCGAACCGGCCCTGCGTTGCGATGGACATGACCGTTGCTCAAGCCGCGACGCGTTGTGCGGCGCTATCGAGGACAGCCTGCGCCGCCGCCGCCTCCTGCCGCAACAAGGGCCAATGGGGTACGTTGTTATCCCACTCGACGAGGCTGGCGATCCGACCGGTCATCGAGATCACTTCAGAGTAGAGACTCCATACACGATCCGTCACAGGCGTATCGTGCGAATCGATCAGCAGCGGCGCACCGACGTCATCCAGGGCTTCCGAATGCCCACTGAGATGGATTTCGCCGACTGCTTCTATCGGAAAATCGGCAAGATATTTGCTTGGGTCCAACTTGTGATTGATGCAAGCAACCAGGACATTGTTGACATCGAGCAACAGACCGCAGCCTGTCCGGCCGACGAGCTCTGTTAGAAACGCGGTTTCCGGGATCGTGCTCTCTTCGAAGAAGAGATAGGTGGCGGGATTTTCAAGCAACATCTGGCGGCCGAGCACACTTTGCACTTGGTCAATATGCTCGGCGACACGTGCCAGCGTCGCTTTCGTGTAAGGCAGCGGCAAGAGGTCGTTTAGAAAGATGCCGTCGTGGCTGGACCACGCGAGGTGCTCGGAGAAGCTTTCAGGCTCATAGCGTCCGCATAGGCCCTTCAATCGCTGGAGATGATCCTGGTCGAGCGCTTGCATCGAGCCGATCGACAAACCGACGCCGTGAATCGACAACGAGTAGTCTTCACGCAAGCGACTAAGCCGCGCGTGCGGCGGTCCGCCTGCGCCCATATAGTTCTCCGCGTGCACCTCGAAGAAACCGATTGGCTGTCGTTCGGAATTGATCGCCGAAAAATGCTCAGGCTTAAATCCGACGCCCGAAAGGCAGGGAAGCTGAGATGACTTCACAACGACTCTCTTTCGATCAAAATGGAGCGCAGTGGCGCAAGTTGACCCGCGCCATCTCAGGATCGGGACTAAGCCTTATCCGGCTTAAGCGAGCCATGACCGTTCGGGGTTACAATACTGGTGCAGGTGCCAGCTGGTACCAGCTTCCAGGCATTTTTTTGGTAGTCGACCTTCGACGTCGCAGCGCATGAAGTGCCCGCACCGGCTGCACAATCATTCTGTCCTTTGAGGGCGACGCCATAGCATTTTTCCTTGCCGGTATCCTGCGCCGAGGCCGGTGTTGCTATCGCCGCAAGGGCGGAAGCCAGCGAACCCGCCAGGACCAAAGTAAACGAATTGCGATCCATGCGATCATCTCCCTGAAATCGAGCCACGATCGGCTCGTTATGATTATTCGGAGCGATGGGTGCCGTTGTTACCTTATTCAATCTTTTTTCTGCTCTCTAATTTGCCGCTCGCGGGGACTGTCTGCAAGCTACAATGCCGGCGTAACCCCTTGTTTGAAGGGGCGCAAAAGCGCAAAAGAAGTGGGTCAGTTTGATTGTGGCAGAACTCCGGGGTTGGGAGACGAAGGGTATAAAGCGCATATTCAGAGCGCGAACGGCACAACGCCGCCCAAGCGGAATATGACCGCTCGGCAGTGTTGGTCAGTCTCCGGGGCCCCTGTGTGTACCGAAAACCCTATCCCAGTTTATCGAGCGATAGAAGCGGCTAAATTGGCGCGATGATCGCGCTGGTCTGCTTCGTTCTGGCCGCACCGGCTTCACCATTCAAGTCGAAGAGCCGGCTTGGAACCGAGAATGCGGCGCTTCGGCAACTTATTGTCTTGCGACGCAGGGTAAGGGGGAGGGCCCAGCTTACGAACAGCGATCGCTGGTTCTTCGTCCAGGTCTATCGCTGGTTCCCGTCGATCCTTCAGGTTCTCACAATCATCCGCCCCGAGACCCTAGTGCGTTGGCATAGCTGTGCGTACGACGTTCCGGCACGCCAGGCATCATCGGCAAGACCGGTTGCTCGCGATCGAGTGCCTGAATCTGGCTTTTCTCATCGATGCTGAGGACAAGGGCTCGGTTCGGCGGGGACAGATAAAGGCCGACGATATCGCGCACCTTGTCGACGAACAGCGGATCGCTCGACAACTTGAATGTCTGGCTACGGTGCGGCTGCAAGCCGAACGCCGACCACATTCGGCGGATCGTGGTGTGGGAAAAGCCGGTTTCCGCGGCCATCGAGCGGATCGACCAGTGTGTCGCATCGGTCGGCGTCGTACGCAATGTCCGCTCGATCACGGCAGCAACTTGATCGTCGTTGATGGTTCGAGGACGGCCAGGACGGGCCTCGTCAAGCAGGCCATCACAGCGATCCTTCAAAAATCGGCGGCGCCACTTGCCAACGGTATGTTCGTGGAGGCCGAGTTCGGCAGCCACAGACTTGCTTGGCAATCCATCCGCACATCGTAGGATCGCGCGGCATCGCTCAGATAGCGACCGGGCAACACGATGACGACGAACTTGCCTCTCCAAGTACACCCGCTCCTGCGGACTCAGAACCAACGGCGCGATCGGCCGGCCTCTCACACCTGCATTCGCCACAAGCGCTCTCCTCTATAGAGATTCGAGCTATCATATAATGTGACGAACTTGCGTTCCAGATGACCATGATCAGGACCGAGAAATTTTTGATATCCGAAAGAAGCGACGGAAGCAGCGTATCCACCCGGTGAGCCCCGCGGGGTAGCTGGACCTGCGGTGTTCAAAAGGGATGGAACAATCCATCGGACTTTAGCGCGTCGATCGCTTCGGCGAGGGTAAGGCCGCGATACAGGCAGAACCATTCTCCGGTGTGGCGGTGCCACTGGAGGTCGAAGCGATCGCGGTTAATCCGGTCGAGGCGGGCGAAGGGCGCGTCAAACTCTTCGCCGAGATTCTCCGGGAAGCCGGAGCGGTAGCGCTGAATGAAGCGATACTTGGTGCCGTGCCACTTGCCGAGGATATCGACCGGATAGTTGAACTGCGTCGGCCGAATGGTGGGCAGGAAGCGGGGCTTCAGGAAGTCGTCGATCAGGTGCTGGCAGGCAGCGGTCACCGCCGATTTTTCTGCTGCGGAAAAACCGCTCGATCTCATGTGTCCTCTTGGCTCACGCGGCTTTGGCGTGGCTTGGCATAGGCTTTCGCCAGTTCCAGGGCAGAAGCTCATCCAGCCTGTGGACGGCATGGTCGTTGATCCGGGCGAGCATATCGGCAAGCCAGGCCTGCGGGTCGGTGTCGTTGAGCTTAGCCGTCATGATCAAGGTGGCCATGACGGCAGCACGCTCGGCACCACGATCGGAGCCCGCGAACAGCCAGGATTTGCGGCCCAGGGCAAAGCCGCGCAGGGCACGCTCCGCTGCGTTGTTGGTGAGGCAGATCCGCCCATCGTCGATGAAGCGAGCGAACCGATCCCAGCGCTTCAACATGTAGTCGATCGGCTCGGCGACCGGGGATGACTTCGAGAGGCGGGAGCGCTGCTCACGCAGCCACGCTTCCAGCGCGGCCAGGAGTGGCGCGCTCCGTTCCTTGCGGATGCCCAGCCGCTCTTCCATGGCAAGGCCGTTGATGCCGCGCTCGATCTCGAACAGGGTGTCAATGCGTTTGACTGCCTCCAGTGCGATCGGCGAGATCGCTCCCGCATTCTTGCCTCGTCTTGCATTGGCGGCGATGTCCGCCAGTTCGAAGAACTGCCGCCTGGCATGGGCCCAGCACAGCGCCGACGTGATCGGCCCCTCCGCCCGCGAGGGATCGTACAACTCATTGTAGCCGTTGTAGGCATCCGCCTGCAGGATACCGCTGAAGGCCTTCAGATGCCGCACGGGATGTTCGTGCCTCCGGTCGCGTGAGGCATAATACAGCGCCGCCGGTGGCGCCCGACCGCCAAAGGGGCGGTCGTCGCGGACATAGGTCCAGATGTGTCCCTTGATCGTCTTGCCCTTCGCCAGGATCGGCACGTTTGTGTCGTCGCCGTGCAGGCGCTCGGCACCGAGCACATGCGCCTCGATCAGTTCGCGCAGCGGCTGCAGCACGGTCGTACACGCGCCGACCAGGTCGGCCAGCGTCGACAGGCTCAGGTCGACGCCTTCCCGGGCATATCGTTCGCTCTGCCGGTTCAAGGGCTGATGCTGGCCGAACTTCTCGAACAGGATCATCGCCAGCAGGTTCGGCCCGGCGAAGCCCCGCGGCGTCACATGGAACGGCGCCGGAGGCTGGGCGATCTTCTCGCAGGCCCGGCAAGAGAACTTCTCGCGCACGGTCTGGGTCACCTTCCACTGCCGCGGGACAACTTCCAGCGTCTCGGTGATGTCTTCGCCAAGCTTCGACAGCCGGCTCGAGCCGCAGCAGGGACAACTGGCCGGCGCCGGGATCACGATGCGCTCGCGCGGCAGATGATCGGGGAATGGCTTGCGCGATGGCCGCTTGCGCTGGAACGACTGGACGGCCTGAGATCTCGCCGCCGCCTGCTCGGCCGCCAGTTCATCCTCGGTGGCCGATGCTTCCAGCTCCTCGAGCTGAAGCTCCATCTGCTCCAGCAGGCGTGCCGTGCGTTCCGATCGGGTGCCATAAAGCTGGCGCCGCAGCTTCTCGATCTCGAGCCTGTAATGGCTGATCAGCGCTTCCGTGCTCGCCAGATCCGCTCTTGCATGGGCGGCGTCGGCCTCGGCACTCACGGCCTCAGCCTGCGCCCTTGCAGCCAGCGCTTCCGCCTCAATCCGCGCGGCGCGCTCGGCGAGGATCATCGCATGCGCAGTGGCAAGATCGGTGGGGAGCGATTCAGAACTGTCGGTCACGGTCCGATGGAATCACATCCATCGATAGCCGCAAGCAGAATCATCACCCCATCGACGTCGGACGCCAGCTCTCTTGCGGATGGCGCCAGTCGATCCCCGACAACAGATAACCGAGCTGCGCCGGTGAGATCGTCACTACGCCGTCGGCGACGCTCGGCCACAGGAATCGGCCGTGTTCCAGCCGTTTGGTGAACAAGCAGGCGCCCTGGCCATCATGCCAGATCACCTTCAACAGGTCGCCGCGCCGGCCCCGGAAGCAGAACAGATGACCGCTCAGCGGATCGCGCTGCAACATCTCCTGAACCAGGAGTGCCAGGCTCGCAAAGCCCTTCCTCATGTCGGTATGGCCCGTCGCAAGCCACACCCGCACTCCAGTCGGCAACGGGATCATCGGGCCCGTCCCCCCGACAGCGCTGCCACCGCCGCCGTCAACGTCGCGGGATCGACCGCGCCCGTGATCCGAAGCTGCGCTCCGCTCGCAAACGCGATCTCGATCGTTCCACCAGTTCCAGCGCGGGACGTCCATGCCGGCTGCTCCGGCGCAACCGAGACTGCCGCAAATTGTACCGCGTCCTCCTGCCGCAACGTCGGCGCGGGTTCGAAGGCGCCTGTTCGCGCCTGCCGCCGCCAAACGGTTAGCAGATTGGGATGCACATCATGCCGCCGCGCCACCTCGATGACGCGGGCCGAAGGCGCCTGGCTCTCCTCGACGATCCGAAGCTTCTCGACCGTGGTCCATCGCCGCCGCCGCTCCGGACCAGATAGAACCGAAACCTTGCTCACGTTTGCTCGTTTGCTTGCAAATCAATCTGCAAACTATCGCTCGAAAGGTTGCCGCCCGGAAGGCGGCTCTCACCGGAGGGTTACGATTCCGCTTCATCGAAGATCGCCGCGCTGACTACCCGGTGACGATCCTGTGCGACGTGCTCGCCGTCTTGCCGGCCGGCTATTATGCCTGGCGCACGCGCCTGGAGAGCCGGCGATCGGCCGCCAATCGTGAGCTCGTCGAAGACATCAGACGGGTCCATCGCGATACCTGCGGACGCTATGGCAGCCCCCGCATCCACGTCGAGTTGAAGGCGCAAGGCCGCAGGGTGAGCCGCGGTCGCATCGAGCGATTGATGCGTTATCACGGTATCAGGGCCATCATGGCGCGGCCACGCCGGGTGCGGACCATCGACAGCCGCCACGACTTGCCGATCGCTCCGAACCTGATCGGCCGCAACTTCACCGCCACTGCACCGAACCGGATATGGCTCGCCGACATCACTTATGTCGAGACCGATCAGGGCTGGCTCTATCTGGCCGCCGTTATGGATCTCTACAGCCGCAGGATCGTCGGCTGGGCGATGGCGGATCATTTGCGTGCCGAGCTGCCGCTGGTGGCCTTGCGGATGGCCATCTCAGCGCACACAATGCCGATGACCTTGAGGCCGTGGCCATTGCACTCAACACCAGGCCCCGAAAAACCCTCGGCTGGAAAACACCGGCGGAAACTCTCGACGAATTCCTCCGAGTGAGCCAAACAACGAGTGTTGCGACGACCGGTTGAATCCGCCCAATACGCCTCGGCGGAATACCGCAAGGTCGTGCAGTCCGCCGGCTTGAGGGCATCGATGAGCCGCAAGGCCGACTGCTATGACAATGCCCCGATGGAGAGCTTCTTTCACACGCTCAAAACCGAGCTCGTCTACCACACTCACTATGCAACGCGCGCAGAGGCCACACGTGATATCTCTGCATCCTTTGGAAGATCAGATGCTCGTAGAGCGATGGCTCCCGTTGGTGAAGGACGAAGATGCGCTCACCAAAGTCATTCACCCCTCTTGCCTGAAGCGCCAGCGCATGTCCCGCTTGAGAGAACTGCGCTCCCGGTCCAAGCAGGAGCTCAGCGAGCGCGATATTTGCTGGTGGCTCGAAGCGGCATGCGCTCCGACTGTTCCAGACGATATTGCATGCTTGGCGCTCGTCGCTGCCCTGAGCAAGTCGCGGGAGTGGTGGTCCTTCAGGGAGCGCGTTCGCAAAGCCGAGATCGTTCTCGCCGACGCCGGCAAACTCGTCTCGGCGCAAGACGCGGTCGTTGACGGCGCGACGACGAATATCGACAGCATCTATCAGGTCGAGCCCAAGCTCTTAGCTGATGCAGCCTCGCGCAAGGTTCTTGTGGATCTGCTCTCGATCAAGAGTCTCGACAACGAGGAATGGGAGCGCCGCATGCGACGGGTGGTCGGGACCGCGCTCGGCGAGCAGGGGGTGCGAGAGACGCTCGCTTGGAAGAGTGCGTGGAGACTCCTGAGCGTCGCGCCGCCGACGGTACTTGAGAAGATCTCCAATCTCTTTGATCAGATCAAGATACGGTGTCTGGACAACGGTTGGCGATACCGCCATCAAGTTCTGCTGCTTGGCCGCATAGTATCGGAAGATGAGCTCGACGTGGGCGCCAGCCTCCTCGTCGATCTCGAGGTGCACAAACCGAATGCTTCGATCCCTTCATCGCTCGATTCTCAGTGCCTGTCTCGATCCGGCGACGTGCACCTGCTTGCGGGAAGCGCCAGCAATCTGTGCTCCGATGCGAAGCCGCCCCGTTCAGCGTGCGTCAAAACCGCAATACCTTGTTCCCCGCCAGTGCCCCCAGCGAAGCAACGATGGCTCCGGCAAGCGAATACCAGGTAATGACGAAGAGCGGCGAGTCGTCGGTGCAGTTCGAAGCATAGAATGTCGCCGCTAACCCAGCGGAAAATAGTCCGGCTACGGCGCCCGTGCGCGCTGGGTGCGAGGTGGCTCCCTGGCGCAGCCCTGCCAATGTAGCCGTCAGGAGTGGCAGCGACATCAAGGGGATGGCAGCAAGGCAAATCCGCGAGTTGGTGCCGACCAGACGTGTCAATGCTGAAAGCCCCTGCGGCAACATCATTTCACCAACTATCCCGGCAGCCAAAAGCCCGATCGGTATCAGCAACGGCCACGCGCGGCATCCAAGCGTTGCTTCTGGCCGTGCCAGATGCAAGCCGAGGACAAGCGTCGAGATTGCCAGCGTCGTTGTGACGGCAAACTTCAGGCCGAAAAACGGATTGTGGATAGCTATCGCAATATCGGACCGAAAGCCCAGTACCAGAAAGAAAAGCAGGCTGGTAACCGGCACGGCAACAAGCAATGACTGTGTCAGAGAGAACCAGATCGGCGATGCATGACTGCCGTTGTCAACGGCCAAGGACCGAATAAGTTGTTCGGTGTCCATCTTCAAGACTCCCTGCACCTGGCGAAGAGACTGGCTAACCCGCGGTGCAACGCCACTCTGACAGCCCCCTCGGTCACCGACAATTTCGTGGCAGTATCCTGTATCGAAGCGCTTTTGCTACCTTCAAGGTTCATGGCCGACCTTAATTAGAGATTTGCCGGACTCACAATGATGCTGGCGCGATCGTGGCCGACTATCAATTCGAGCCATTCTCCCGCTGCAACCGAGATTGGTCGCGGAAACGTGTGCAAAATCTGAAGCCATCCACCGTCGAAATTGCCATCCGGATGATTGGAGAATTTCACGCCCTCGGCCAGATCCAGGCTGATCCACTGAATGACGCCAACGGCCTCGCCATCGGCGGTTATCTTGATCGCGATGTTGGAAAGCTCGGATCCGAACGTTGGAGCCGTCAAGTCGATACGGACGATCTCGAAATCGCGGGACAGTCTGCGCCAGGATGTCATCGTTCCGTGAACGGGGAGGCGGAGCGGGGCTAGAGCGGTGAATGGCGACAGGTCAAATCCCGATACGTCGGACACGAATGCATATCTGTGCAGGATGGCGCTTTCGACGAGACATCCGACTGCAGCCGCGGCCTGGGGGATAATGGTCGCATTTGGTCGGATTAGTCTCGAATGCGCGTCCTGAAACGTGTCCAGCACCCCCTCGGCGAGAAGGTCGCTCGAGACGATTTCCGAGATAAGGATATCGGCTCGTTCCTCGATATCCCGCCCAACGACAAGCTCATCGGACGATTTGCGAATGACCCTTATTTGATCCTGGAAGTTGTTTGCCGCGATAATCTGTTCGGCAGCTTCCGCAATAACTTGCACCCTCTCGCAGGTGTCAATGCTTGTGGCGCCCGCGCGGGCTGCCATCATCGACAGCAAGCCGCTGCCCGTTCCGATGTCAAGAATGCGAGCCCGCTGGCTTTCCTTCTCCAGAGCAACCCGAATCGCTCTCTCGAACGCATCATTTCGACCTGCATCGTTCAGCATCCGAGGGTGCCAGAACGGAACGATCATCGACAGCAACCGTCGGAGCTGATGTCGGGCGTGATGATTCCCGGGGTTGATGCCCACAACTCTTCGAAGAGCCACGACCGCGTCATGGCGTTTTCCCGATTCCGCGAGCGCTACTGCCAGATTCGTCAGGGCCAGCTCATTGTTGGAGGCGATTTGGCAGGCGGCTTCGAAACATAATGCCGCCTCCTCGGCCTTGCCGAGCCGATGAAGCAGGGCGCCTTTCTCGATCAAAGCGCCAGGATCGTGTGGATCGATCTGAAGTAATCCATTCAGCCGCTCAAGAACGTGAACTTCAGATTCGGCGTTCAACGCGATTTCCTCAAGCTCGCCTGTGCAGCCGATGCGCACCTCTGGTCATGGGTTGCGTTCTCGAATCCAAGCGAATTGGCTGGCAGGGGTCGAATTCGCGGCAAGCGGTGCCGGCTGGAGCAACACCGGCCTCCGCCGGCGCCAGATCGCCAATGCGGGCCGTCGGGTTAGGTTCGAAAGTGGTCGCGCGCATATAGCCATCGGTTCGGGGTACTTGCGGTCGTAATGAAGTACGCGCGAGCGGTGACTTGTGTTACCTATCGACGGGTTGAATCTGATTATTGCGTCGAGTGTCTCTCTCCGTTGCGATCCCTCGGTCGCGCGAAATTCGCAAATCGGTCTATTCTGCTTCAGAAACCGTGGCTCGACCCAAGTCGAGCCACGATCCCGCTGCGAAGGTCAAGAGGCCTTGAATTTGCCCTTGGCAGCAACGCAATCCGCCTTGGTGGTCTCGGCGAAGCCTTGACCTTTGCAGGCGTTCAAACCCTTGCAAGCGTGGTTGCCACCCTTGCACGCGCTCTGGCCTTTGCACGCGTTGGCGCCGATGCATTTTCCGTCAGCGGCATGCGCCGTCTGGGGAGTCATAGTCGCACCGGCAAGGAAGAGGGCCGCTGCAGCGGCGGCGATTGTCGCGCCAGACTTTGAAGCAAGTTTCATTGTAGTCCTCCAAAAGGTTGATCGTCCACGGCGGTATCGCCGCACGAACGATTGTTCTGTCGGACGAGCCCACCCGGAGATGAGCTACGTGTGGTACCGCGTATCTGTTACGTTGCCCGAAAAAGATTTCGGCGTTCGACTGAGGTTTGGGCGGCGCATTGCGGCGGCGATATCCCTTGTCGTTGATGATGCACGCGATTTGTGCCGGCCAACTCTTCCATTTCCGGGACTAGAGAGGGTGATTCGTCAGTACGACAGAAATCGGAGCAGGTCGCTCATGCCGCTGCCTTCGCCGTCAGGAAGGACACCGAGTTGTTCAGGGGGGCTGCTTTTGGCGATTGACCCAGAATGTTGGATGGCCGAACCGTTTTGCGCCAGCCGCATCCCAGCCAGCAAAGGCTGCGAACAGGATTTCTTCGCGCTTCAGGTTGAAGGCATCGATACCCATCTGGTAGGCCTTCGGGTGAGGCTTGTAGACGCCGACAGCGTCCGTGCTGAGCCTGTGCTCGAAGAAGTCCGTGAGGCCGGCGTTGCGAATGTTGGCGTCGAGCATCGCCGGCGTGAAATTGTTCAGGAAAGCGAGGCGGATGCCATTTTCTCGCAGCTTGGCGAGTGCGGGTGCGACATCGGGCCAGGCTTTCATGTGCAGATAGCCGTCGACCAGGGCTTTCCGCTTTTCATCGCTCATCTCCAGGCCAAGCGACTTGGTCGCGAAAACGAGCGCGTCGTCGATGACGCCGAGAAAGTCCCGATACTTCTGTGCCGTGGTGCGCAGCCAGGTGTATTCGAATTGCCGGATGCGCCGGACGTTGGACAATTCCGCCCCGCGGCCCGGAAAGAACTCTTCGGCCATCGCGAAGATGGGGCGCGGGTCAAAAATTGGAAAGCCATCGAAGGCGATCGCCTTGATGGCAGGCTTCGCGTCGGCCGCGGCAGCAGCCGAGGTGAGTATCCCGGAAGCCGCGATGCTGGAAGAAATTTCGAGGAATCTACGACGGTCGATGGGCATGGAGCTCTCTCTAGCAGGGGGTGGAAGGCCTCAGTCAGTTTGTCGCTGGCGTTGGCAGGGAGATCATCCCCGACAGCATCTCGGATACGCCAAGCAGGAAGTTCTCGCGGTAACGCGCCGCGATCAGTTGGACGCCGATTGGAAGGCCCCGTCGCGCCCACATGGAACGGCCATGGTCGGCATGCCTGTGATGCTCCAGAGGCTCTGGAGCATTTGGCTGCCGGTCAGATCGGAAAACGGCGGCGCTACACCGTCGGTGACAGGCGCAAGGATAATTGATCGGGGGTGAAGGAGGGCGGCGATGTGGTCGCGAAAGAAAGCCGCATTCTCGAGCGCTTCCCGCTAGGCGGCGGTATTCGTCTTGCGGCCATGAGCGATGATTTCCCGGAACCGCGGACTGACGAGCTCCGGGAATCGGTCGTGGTCGGGATCAGGAGATAAAATCAACCGCGAAGCCTGCACTGCTTCCGTGGTTTCTGGTCGCATTCATCCTCCTTGTGATCGGGAACAGCACGATTCCGCATCCAGCCGTTCTGAACGTTGCGGCAAGCAAGTTAACGGCGTTTGTCCTGACGGTGTCATTGGCGGCAATCGGCCTCGGAACGAAGTTTTCCGATATCCGATCCAGGGGAATGAGGCCAATCGTTCTGTGCGCGGCAGCTTCCGGCTTCATCGCGCTCTTGAGCCTTGCCTTGATACGGCTATCCCAATACTTCGGAGCCCTGTAGTGAGGCGAACCGACCACGCAATGTCCGTTCGAATCACGCACGGCCCCGATCGCGTCACATGGCGGCGGTCTCATCGATCCGGCGGCATATCCGCTTTTTTCACCGCTTGGATCGGGGCGTGTTGGCCGGAAACTCGAATTCCGCTGCACGTTCGCCGTCGGTCAATGTCAGCGTTAAAGGACGTTCGGCCTTAGGCTGTGCCGGGAGGCGAACGGTCAGGCGGGCGGCTTTGCCGCCGTCGCCAAGATCGACCTCTGGCGCCGCCGGAATCCCGCTGCCGACACCCTCGACGAAGAGGTCCGGCCGGACGAACGGTGTGTTTTCGCTGCGCAAATCGACGACGAGCCTGGGCCCGGACGTGTTACTCTCGATGTGCATGGCGACGACTTCAATCCCGGCGGCCCGCGTTGTTCCCGGAACATATCTGCGGGCCTGCTCGATGAGGGAGGCCTCGGCGGAAATCGTTCCGTTCCCGGCCGGCAGCGACAGCGAGAGTTCGGCCTGATAGGGCACGCATACATCCGAACATGCGGCATAGGCGATCATGGCCCGGATCTTCGTCGCCAGCCCGGTGTGCTTGAGGGATAGTTTGATCGGGAGCGCGACCTGCTTCTCGTACACGCTGTTCTGCAATTCTTCGATGACCAGGCGATGTGGCGCCGGCCATGCGACTTCGCCACCCGCGACGTTGTCCGAACCCGACCAGTCGATATCAGGCGCGACGCCTGCGTCTCCGGGAGTGCGCCAATAGCCGTGCCAGCCGTTGCCGAAGCGGAATTCCAGCGCGGCATCGAGTGCCGAAGCGGTGGCGAGGTTTTCGGTTGCCGTGATCAGGCGCACGGCCGCATGCCCGTCTCCCACCCAATCGGTGGCCGCGGCGCGCGCGTTGTCGAAAGTCCACGAGGCAAGCGCGGCGGACAGCGCGGCAACAAGGCAGAAGCGAGCAGGTGCCATGTCGTGCTCAGGTTGATGCATTTCGAATTGGCTCAGGTCGAGCCGTCGGCCAGCCGCGACGCCCCGATAACCTGGCCGTCCGGAGCTTCGAGCAGGACCGCGACGTCTTGTCCTTCAGGGAATTGTTCGCTGATCTTGAGAGGACTGCCTGACCATTGTCCGACCGGGCGGATCGATCTGACGATATTCGCCTCCGTCAATGTGCGTCCGCCGTTTTCACCGCGTCCGATCGGCGTCGTATGTTCACGGTCGAAGCCGATCAACAGGACCCTGCCGCTGCCGCTGCCGGAGCCAACCTCGATCGAAACATTCTTGCCGTTCCTGGTGACGCGAACCGCCGCCGCCGTGACGCTTTCCCGTTTGGCCCGTTCGATCGCGGACGCGACTGCGGATCGACGCGAGCCGACCATGCCGGCAGCGCCGTCGACGACTATCTCCGGCGTATAGGATCCATCTCCGAAGCGCCGGCCATATTGATTCTGGCGCTCGGTGGCCGATGGCAGCGAGAAAGGATCCTTCCATCCCAGTTGGTCCCAGTAGGTCACGTGAAAGGCGAGCGGCAGGACGTCGCGCTGTCCCCTCGACAGTTCGATCAGATAGGCATCCGCGGGCGGGCAGGACGAGCAACCCTGCGAGGTGAACAGTTCGACCACAACGGGTCGCTCCGCTGCTACCGCGGGAGACAGGAGGGCGACAAATCCGAGCGCAGCGAGCAGGCGTGACAACATGGCGATCCTCCGATGGGTTCGCTCCATATTCGCTATCGCCGACCGCATTGTTACGTGGGGCCTACGTGAGGGGGCAATTCGAAACCAGCAGTCGTTCGCGCAGTGGACAGCCAGATCGGTGCTTTTGCGGCCGATAGCGCTCGACGCCAGGTCGGCAACGCGGTCGCTGCCGGGGACTACACGAAATCTTGAAACCGAAGTCGTCGCGCTCGGAGATCCGCTTGCAGCATCGGCGGTGCAAGCCAATCCGCCGGGTCAGCGTCCCGAGGCGAGCCTCGTCTTCCCATCGCGCATGGCCCCTCTGCGCTTGCAAACGCCCCGTTCGAATTATAACGTTCGATCTAAATCTTGCGATGGGACACGTTCGCTGACGATGCCGCCGGCCCGGGTTACGCGAGGGTTTCGCTGCCGCTGCAGTTTTGCCGCGATATCGATGGGTGCTGCCGGATGATAGATCTTCACTATTAGCCAACGCCGAACGGCCACAAGATCACGATGTTTCTCGAAGAAACGGGGCTGGACTACAGGATATTCGAAAACATCAGCGCGAGGGCGGATCGCTATGGCCACACCTGTTGCGCCGTCATGTGCGACGTCGATTTTTTCAAGGCTTATAACGACAGCAAGGACCATCTCGCTGGCGATGAAGTGCTTGAGGCCGTATCGCGGGCACTCATGAACACGGCGCGGAGCGGCGACCAGGTCTATCGCTACGGGGGCGAAGAATTTTTGATCCTGTTGCCCGAACAGTCTCTTGACGACGGATTGGCGGCGGCCGAGCGCTACCGGCAGGCAATCGAGGAATTGGCAATCCCGCACGATTCCAATCCCACAGACCATGTCGTGACCATCAGTGCCGGGGTGGCGGTGCTATCGCACTCTGAGGGCAAATCGGTAGGAGCATGGCTGAATGAGGCGGACGCGGCGCTCTACCGCGCGAAGCAACTGGGGCGCAATCAGGTTACGCGGATCGACGCGGAATGAGGACGTCGTTTTCGGGGCTCTGCGCGCTCGTCCTGACTGCGCCCGACCGAAATTCCGGTAGAAATTACCATGTAACTTCAATGACATAAGAGTTCGTGGTTTTATTCTGAATGGCGCACCATTTGGCCTTGACCGAAATCAAGACGCGTTCTGCGCACACGTCGCGCGACGGCGTTTCCCCTCATCTCGCAGATTTATTCTGACGGTTTGAAACAAACGAAAATACAACCTATGATATTCAGCAAATCCCGGGGGATGCTGAATGAGCGCTTTTGACACGACAGCTTCGTTACTATCCGGTCTAATTCCGTCTCCCTCCGGCGAGGGCCGCCTTGTTGGATTAGTCCAATTGGTGCGTAACAGTCCTTATGGACAGCCATAAGCGCAGTACTCAGCTTGAACGGCTTGAGGTGGTCGAGACTGGTCGCCGGCGGCGCTGGTCGGATGACGAGAAGCTGCGGATCGTCACCGAGAGCTTTCAAGCGCCGCGCGCGATATCGTCGACGGCGACCCGCAAAGAGGCCTATCGGTGCAACGGCGCCGAGAGCTCATAATTGATGCAGTCCATTTTGATATCGTATGGACCTGCGTAGATACCGTCGCTGACCCATCGATAGACCTTCGTGTACGTGGTTGTCTGCTCGGAGCGCGGCTGGCGGCCGGCCGGACGTTGAACGTCCGAAATCGTCTTTGACGACTTCTCGGTCAGCGTCAGCTTCTCGTCGGGATGGTCATCGCGCGTAAACACCATGGTCGGAACCAGCCCCGAATTGTTGTCGGTCGCTCGAAAGCTCGAGCTCAGAAGCTCGTCGTACACAGCGGCAAACAGCGATCCCTTGACCCAGGCCTTCGGCAGCATGACGAGCGAGGCGCGGTTGAAGATGATGATCGGCGCGTCCCCGCTCGGGAGCACGCCTCTGCAACCGTAACGCCACTCGCTGGCGGCAGCCGTTGAGGCGGCTGCCATCACGGCAAGGGCGGTCAGGACGCACAGGATTTTGCGACCGGGCAGCAAATTCCTTGTCGCGACGGCGGCAAAAGTCGAATGACGCATTGGGCAGGCTCCAACGGATCAGTCCTTGGTCGCGCCGGGGCGGCTGAATGTTCATTCAAAGACGATTCGCTCCCGCCGCGGCGTCGGCCACCGTCATCCGTGCTGCCGGCCGAGCGCAATGCCTTCACGCCGCCTCGTAAGGCGCGATCTTCTTGATCTGCGGCGCGAGCGCGCCTTCGGCGGTTTCGAGATCGAAGCGCGCCTGAATGTTCATCCAGAACGCCGCGCCGGTCTTGAAGAATTTGATCTCCACGTCTTCGGGACCCGCATCGGTCCACCTGAACACGACCCGCCACGGATCATTGATGCGGATCGAGTGCTTGCCCGCCAAATCGCACTTGAGAGCTTCAAGGCGGTTTCCGGGAGGCGATACCGCAGGCGTTGGCGGATACGCGCGTCCGCCATGGAGGACCGCTATTTGATCGTCGCGTGCACAGTAATTATCGACGTGCCGGAAGTCGTCGGCCCCTGACCCGTTGCCTTGATGGCAAAAGTATCGCTTCCCTTATATCTAGCCTTCGCCTTGTATTCGTAAGTAGCTATGTTGAGTTTTTTCAACTTGCCGTGTAGCGGCTTTTGTAAAATGTCCGAACCACTGACCGTGCCGCGCATCTTGATCGGAAATTGGCAACTTCCCCCGGACATGACGCTAATGTCGCCGGTCGAATTCTCTCCCCAATCCGCCAGTTCTGCCAATGTTGGACAGTCAGAAGCGGCCAGCGCCAAAGACACGGACATGAAGCTTGTAGCTCCAACGATAAGCGCCAAAGTGGCTGCTTTTGACAAGCGCATGGTAGACGTCCTCGTTCTTGTACAAGACCTGCACTGACCAGGTTCCTCGGGTGAGGAGCGTATCATACCCCCTGAATTGGACGAGCGGGTGGCGCATGGAGCAGTTGACCGATGCGCAAGCGTTTCCCCTTGCGAAGAGGACGCGCATTGAAATGCTTCGTCATTGCTGTTTTCTGTTATTCCACGCTGTCATGGTTCGGACAGTTCGAGAGCGCGCTAGGATCGCAAGGGGGCGACGGACAGGCGATCAAAGGTCGCGGCCGCCATATGGGTAATGTCCAGCTTTGGCTGCATATTTGATGCCGACCCTGCGCCGTTAATACTCCATTAACCATGTCCGAGCACCATTGGTCCGTCCCTTCTGGAAACGTGTGTGCGAGCGAGAAGCCGTCGCCGCTTTGTCCCGGTGACGGCTTTTTGCCTTGCCGAGCCGTGGAGTAGAGCGATGTCTGAACTGGACAAGGTGCAGCCTGAGGCAAATTTGCTTTCCGCATTCACAGCGACGATTGCCGTCGCCTTGGCCTTGGGCTTGCCGATGGCGGTAGCGATTATCTGGGTTTGTTCCTGATTTCCCTGCCTGGCCGCAGGGCAAGGCACTTGTTTGACGGGTGGCAATCAAGAAAGACGTTGACGGAGAAATCCGCCGACAAACGACGCGTTGGCGGGTTCTTCGGACCGCACGTCATCCTTGAAGAATTGCGCAGCCGCATTCCTCGATACCTCGATGAGGTCGATCATGGCGGATCTATCCGGCCTGCAAGCGGGCACTTTCGAATTAAGGTGACAGTGCACTAAACATTCCGTCCGATTAAGTGCACTGTCACCGAAATTCCGCAAGATTCTACGAACATGCCGATCGGCTAGCTGAATAGCATTGCTATCAACTCTACAATTCGAGCCCCGGCGCCATCCATTAATTTCCCCAATCCTTGCTGCACACCTTTCTCCGTTGCGTTCTCGGCACCCCTCTTTAGAACCATCTGTGCTTTTTTCAGCAAACCTTTCTCGATGAGGGGTGAACGAAGAACATTGAGTGCCGTTTCCAAAATTGCGATCAGTTGTTGGCGCTCAATTTCAGTGAGGACTTGCTGATCGGCTGGCTCGTTCGCCCCCTTGGTCTGAACGATGATGCTGTCCAAGAGCGATGAAATCGCGCCGATCTTCATCTTTATTTCTGACGCTGTTCGGACAGCAACCCATTGTTCGCCAACAAATGTGTCGCCGCCGATCGGTCCCGATTTTGGCTTGGTCTTCGTTTCTCCATTCGGAGGCTGCATTACGTCTGGCTGCAAAAACGCCTGATCTTGACTCTTTAGATAGCTCCGCAGCCGATCTGCAACTTTCCTCGCGAGAGGCTTCCTAACGACTCCGCGCATCTTGACGAATTTGCTAAGCACAGACGGATTGATGCTCAGCTCATTCTCCATATACGCCGTATTGGTCCATCCCAGCAGCTCGAGGATTACTGCACTAAGTTCAGGAATTTGCTGAATTTGAATGGAGTCCGTGGGAGCACGATCAATCTCTCGTGTCGCCTCCTCGACCGTATCAATGAGGCGATGCACGTCTTCTATTGGATGCTCGTACATGCCACCCCCGATTCGTAATCGCTGGAGCATAGCGCACCGTGGTGCCCTTGCTGAATGTGCGTGCAAATATGGGCGGGACGCAAGAGTGCACTAAGAAAAATACAACAATATCAATGTGTTAGTTTAGTGTAGTAGAGCCCCGGGCACCATTTACTCTAGATCGATCCGTCGCGCAGCATCGCTCCGGTCAAGAACCGCTCGGTGTCTCACTCCACGGGCCAAGAACGCATGGTGGGCGATTCTGCTCTGCTGCGGCGAACCGATCGATCGGACCGGTTTCCAGAAGAATGACGGTGGCGAGCGTCTGGCCGATGCCCGGCACGCTGGTCAACAAGCCGTATTGCGGACGCGGCTTGACGCGTTCTTGCAGGCGCTTTTCAAGAAGCTCGATCTGTGACTGCAGTGTCGCGATAACCGCGACGTTGGCCTTGATTGCCAAGCCTACATCCGCCGCCAGGGACAGGTTGTCGACCGCATCGTCGGTCAGGCGCTTGATCTGATTGCTGGTCATTCGCCCGCCCAGCTGCTGGGCCATGATGTTCTCGACCGCGAGGACATGTGCCGTGCATGATTGCACCAGCTGCATGCGCTTGCGCGCCAGATCGCGCGTCGCCCGCTGCTCCCGCGGCAGGATCGTGCCCGTCGGCAAGATGCTCAGCCGCAGTAAATGGGCCAGGTGCTGCGCATCGGTCTCGTCGCCGCTGTGCTTCAGTCCTTCGTATTGCTTGATCGCAGCCGTATTGGCGAGATGCACGTGGAAGCCGGCGTCCTGCAAGCCGTCGACCAGCCAATACCAGTTGTAGGTCGACTCGACAACGATGCCGGCCAATTGCTCTTGCCAGCGAACCAGAAAGCCAATGATCTTCGTGACGTCGTTCGGCAAGCGCTTCTGTGCCTCAACCCGATCGGCATCGTCGATGATCGCGATAACGCTGTTGTTAGAATGCAGATCAATCCCGCTGTACATCATCCTCGCCTCCTCGTGGTCAAAAGTGATTCGATGATTACGAATTCACCTTAGCTCCACGGCCTTCTCGGTTGCGAAGGCCGGCTAGATGATCTTCAGTGCACTAAACATTCCCGTCCGATTAAGTGCACTGTCATCGTGATTCGGGCGCATTACTCCGCGAGCGTAGGAAGCCGCCTAGAGCCCCTAGCGCAGGGCTCAACGGCAGGAAGGCCAAGTGCAGCCATAAAGGGTAGGTCGAACTGCCGCTGACCACAGCATACACTCCGCCACCGACGCAGAGGATCGACGAGAGTGCGCCGTTCAGCACTTCGTCATGTTTCGCGATGCGTGCGGAAACGTAACCGCCCAGCACGGAGCAGAGCCCGCCCAGAATGCTGGACCAGACAGCGAGGAGAGTGCTTCCTTTCAGGATTTCCCCGGCAGGACCGGCGCCAATACCGGGAGGTAATCCCGCTCTGAACAGGATGTAGACCGCGACGGGCAACACGACGACGTTCGTGGATACGATGTCAGCGATGTTACCGATCGCAATACCCTTGAAAGATAATCGCTTCATCAAATACTCGCTGTTCAAATCACACAAGGCGGGCCGCATGCTTATATCGAGGCGCCGATTTTACGCCAGGGTGCCTTGTCGATTCTGGTTGTTGGGTTGCGTGGTGTTGCGGAGACTTTCGGCCAGTGGAGTGCCCGCCCGGCAAGGCAACTATCACCGCCTCACCGCCGACGCCTCACCCGCCCCCATCAATCTGCCGTCCCATAATCGCAATCGCCTTCTGATAAACCCCCGCCGCGTTCCAGGCTTCGATCGCCGCAAAGTTTGGTTCTCCCGGCTGGTAGCCGGCGCCGGCGCGCCAGCCGTGGGCTTTGAGGAAGTTGGCGGTCGAGTTCAGCGCGTTGGCGGCGACGTCGAGATTGCCGGTGCCGTAGGCCAGAATGTTCTTGGGCATGAACTGGGTCTGGCCGACTTCGCCATGCATGGAGCCGCGCGTGGCGGCTGACAGCGCGCCGCGGTCGACGAGTTTTAGTGCCGCGTAGAGCTGCTCGGTGAAGAATTCGGGGCGGCGGCAGTCATAGGCCAGGGTGGCGATCGACGACAGCATGTTCTGGTTGCCGCGCTGGCTGCCGAAGCCGGTCTCCATGCCCCAGATCGCGATCAGCGGCCCCGGCGGCACGCCGTAGCGCTGCTGGATCGACGCGAACAATGCCGCTTGCGAAGCTTTAAGGGAACGGCCGCGCGCGACGATGGTGGAGGCGCCGCGCTTGGCGAGGAACTGATCGAGCGAGAGACCAAAACTGTGCTGGCTGCGATCGGCGCCAATCGTTGCGCTCGCGTAATGCGTCTGCATCAGGGCGGCGACCGCGGTGGCGCCGATGCCCTTAGCCCCGGCCTCGCGGGCAAACTCCTGCTTCCAGGTCTCGAAGCCGCCCGGACCATTGCCGCATTGCGCGGCGTTTGCGTGCCGGGCGGCAGCCGCCAGCGCCGCCAACGCGATCACAGTAGCCGTCGCAAGCCTGCTGCCCCTGGTCATTTGACAACCTCTCCGGTTCGCACACGCGGTCTTCATTCGGATGACCACTATAGCATTTTCGCCGACGGCATTCTTCCCCTCTCCCCTTGTGGGAGAGGGTGGCGCCTCACGAAGTGAGGCGACGGGTGAGGGGTCTGTCTCCGCAAATTCAGTGTTCGCGGAGAGAACCCCTCATCCGGCTTCGCTCCGCGAAGCCACCTTCTCCCACAAGGGGAGAAGGGAAGTGCAGTCCATGGGATGGGTAGAGCGCAAGCGTGCTCACCATTCAGGATGACGCTGCCGATAGGTGGTGGGTCGCCTTTGCCAACCCTCCGAGTTGCCCGACGGGCAAATCACTCCGCAATTGCGCAAACCGTTTGTCCAGTCCCTCGCGCAAAAATATTTCGCTTCCGCCGTCGGGCAAATCAGTGGTTTCTCTCCGCGCGTCTCACCCGACAAGAGGGGCGGCTCGCGATCGTCACGAACGTGCGGTGGGATGCGGTGGACGCGGAAGTCACGACGACGAACGTGGCGGAAGCGGACGGCGAAGTCGTGTGGTTCTGGCGCCCGACGCTGGCGCCAAGTTCGCGAGAGCCAGGCTTCTCGCGGGCGATGGTGGCAAAAGAGCACGCCTCACCAGGGAGAGCACGAAGTAAGCCGTAAACCACTGCGCAGGGAAGGCCGGATGTTCTCCGCTGAACCTGTATGCTCGTGTGCGTGTTCTTGTGCACAGTGCACGCGAGACCGCGGGTGCAGCGCGCACCCGGCTTTCCCTGCGCCCTCTGTTTCGAAGAGGGTGAGCAATGACGCAAAACTCGGACGCAACGCGCCGCGAGAACGCGCCTTCTTGCACGCAAAAAGCCGCTTCGAACTTCGGCCAGATCGGCTATACTACCCGACATTGATGCAAATTATTATGCAATTGCGAGGAGAAGCGGCGATGATCACATCAAACGGGATCGGCCGATGCGTCAAGGCGCAGGCCGCGGCATTTGTAACAGCTCTCTCAATCGCTTTCGCATTCGCCGCATCTGCGGCGCCGGTCAGCGACATCCAGGGCTATCCGATCCTGGAGGCGCTCCAGGCCAAGGGCCAGGCGCTTGCGCCCGATACCACGGACTGGATGAAAAAATGGAAGGGCATGAATCTCGACGACAGCGCGAGCTATCAATTCAAGGAATTGTCCGGGTCGACATCGATCAACATGAAGATCGAGAAGATCGATAGCTCGGACCCGAAAGGCTACAAATCCCGCGGATCCTATATTCCGCACAACTCGGCGGCCAATCCCGATGTCGAGATCGGGGCCTCCCAGCTCGGCGCGCTCTTGGGTTTCGATTCCATCTATCGTCCGGCCGCGCCCTATGAGTTGGGTCCCGTCGGCAGCAAGGCGCTCAAGTCGCTGATCGACAACGCGCACATCAGCAACCGGCAGCGGCTCGAAAACAAGGCAAATATACTGAAGGCGATCCAGAGCGGCGCGCCGCTGAAAGGCTGCGTCAAGGCCAAGAAGGACGACACCAACGTCGCCCTCGACGAAATCGCCAATACCCACGCCGCGCCGAACGGCGCGCCGAACTCGTCTCATCCGATCATTCGATTGCTGCAGGCATCCTCACCGCAGCCGGTGCAGGGCAGGACCGTCACGCTCAAGAACGGCTATGTCGGCGACGAGCTCGAACTGGCGCGTGAATTTTCCGTGATCATGCTGATCGACGCGGTGACCCAGCAATGGGACCGCTACAGCGGCGGCAACGTCGTGATTCGGAAGGACGATCAGGGTCATGCGCATTTCTACGCGACCGATAATGGCGGCGCGGATATCGCCAGCAGCTGGAGCCCGCGTAACCTGAACTGGTTCAGCCGGTTCGACCGCTCCGCCGTGCAGAAGCTCGCCGATATCAAGAAATTCCTGGACGCGCCGGCCACCGGCTATCTCGGCTACACCGATCCCAAGGCCTTTGTGGTCGATCTCGGTTTCTATTCGCTGATGGGCGCCGATGTCTATGCGCAGCGGCTGACGCGGAATATCGGCTTTGTGCTGGACTACGTCAAAGCCACCGAAACCAAATTCGGCAACGCGGCTTATTTTCAGTGAACCGATGCCGGCGTGACGGTGGAATCGCTGCGCACGGACGCATAGCCGCTGCGACCGCGTACGGCTTGTTGCCCTGGCGGGCGTGTTTTAGCATGCCCGTGGCGGAGCCGAATTGGCATAACAACCGCGACAATCGCGGGTAAAAAAAATCCGCCCTGGGAGGAAATCATGAAGAAACTCATCTTGGCCGCGGCTGCGGTCGCCGGCATCGCTGCTCATGCGGCGCAGGCCGGGCCGTTGCCGGAGGCAAAGCCGGACGATGTCGGATTCTCGCAGGCAGGGCTGGCGCGGCTGGACGATTTTTTCGCGCGCGAGATCGCAGCCAAACGCGTGCCCGGCGCCGTGGTCGCCATCGCCCGCGACGGCAAGCTCGTCCATTACAAGGCCTATGGCCAGCTCGATGCGACCAAGGGCACGCCGATGCCGATCGATGCCGTGTTCGCGCTGGCGTCGATGACCAAGCCGATGGTGGCGGTCGCAGGTCTCACGCTGATGGAGCAAGGCCGCCTGCCGCTTCAGGCCAGGCTCGCGGACTACTATCCGGGCTTTGCCGACATGAAGGTGGGCGTTCCGCAGGCGGACGGTTCGTTGAAGATGGAAGCGCAGGCGTCGCCGATCGCGATTCACGACCTCTATCGCCACACCTCGGGCCTGATGTATGGCGGGCGGCCGGACTCTTCGAGCCCGCTGGCGCGGATGTACCCGGGTGGCACGGACCCCGCGATCGCGGGCGACACCCAGGCCTTCATCGATCGCATCACAAAGCTGCCGCTGGTGCACCAGCCCTCGACGGAATTCGAATATGGGTTTTCGATCGACGTGCTGGGCGCGGTGATCGAAAAAGTCAGTTCGCAGCGGCTCGGCGACTATCTGTCGAAAAATGTCTGGCAGCCGCTCGGCATGAAGGATGCCACGTTCCACCCTTCGGAGGCGCAGCGCGACCGTCTCGCTTATCCGTTTCCCAATGATCCCGTCACCGGCAAGCCGCAGAGCATCAAGCTTTTGGACACGCCGACCAAATTCGACTGCGGCGGCGCCTGCTCGTTCGCCACCGTCGGCGACTATGTCCGCTTCGGGCAAATGCTGCTCAACGGCGGCGAACTCGACGGTCAGCGCATCCTAAGTCCGAAGACCGTGCATCTCATGACCTCCAACCACCTTGGACCCGAGATCAAGAACAACGTCGCGACCGTCGAGCCGCATCGCGGCGGCTTTGGTTTCGGCCTCGGCGTCGCGGTGCGCACCAGCGAGGGCCTGTCCTCGGTCCCCGGCAACCCCGGCGAGTTCACCTGGAACGGCGCCTACGGCACGCAGTTCTTCGCCGACCCGAAGGAGCGCCTCGTCGTGGTGGTCGGAACGGCGGCGCCCGGCGAACTCCGAAAATATTACCGCGAGAACGTCCAGGACATCGTCTACGGCGCCATGGTGAAGTGAGGTGCGCGGTTCGCCAAAAGATCGGGTTCGACCTGAGGTCGAGCCCTTGCGATAATGCCAGCCATGCCGACCACGACCAGGCCACCTCTCGCGATGAGCGCGCCGACCTCGACGCTGACGCCCGACACCGGGCCCGGCGTCGCCTACGGCGCCGCCTTCGTGGCGGCGTCAGGCGCGCAAGGGGTGAGCGGGGCAGGCGTGTTGCGCCCGCTGATCGATGACCTGAATGCACAGACCGCGATGTCGCCGGCCGACAAGGCCACTGCCGCGCGGGTCGCCTGCAACGCGCAGAGCACCCCGGGCTGGGGCGCCGGCCCCGTGGTCGTCATGCCGAACGGCGATCTCATCGTCACGTCGCGGATGCACTCCCCGGAAGCGCCGGTGCTGGTCGTCAAGCCTGACGGCGCCGTCCTGCGCGGCACCGCCTGCATCGAGATGCTCGACGAGACGACGTGCCGGGTCTCGAACGTCAGGGAAGGCGCGTGGCCGTCCAGGGGGGTCTGGATCGGCCCCTCGGATTAGTGACTCTAAAACTCGGGTGCATCGCGCCGCGAGAACGTGGGTGTACGTCAACTCTTCGTCATTGCGAGCGCAGCGAAGCAATCCATCTCGCGGTTTGCGGAAATATGGATTGCTTCGTCGCTGACGCTCCTCGCAATGACGATGCCGCTGTTTGACAATTGAATCAGAAGCGATCCAACGTCACGGCTTCGTCATTAACCTCCAAGGCGAACGTCCACACGATGGTCGCATTAGAGTCACGTTGCCGCGCTATGTCCGCGTCAACGGAGTACGCATGACAAAGATTTCGCCCATCGACTTCAAGCCGGAACTCGTCGCCATGATGAAATCCGTGCTGGAACAGGCCTCGGCCCATATCGACACCGCGTCGGGCAAGCCCGCCACACCGGCGACCAAGGCGAAGATGGCGTCGCGGATTCTTGCGACCGCGGCCGAAGGCGTCACCGATGCCGGCACATTGCACTCGGTTGCGATCGAAGAAGGGCTATGCCCGGCGGATTGAGGCCGGCCGTTTCAAAAGTTGGACGGGCCCAGATCGTAAGATCCCCGGCTGCCGCGAACGTAAACCCTGGCCGCCGCGGCGCATATTTTGTCGCGGTTGGCGTCGAAGGCATGCAGGAAGCCTGATTCGTCGGGCGGGACCCCCGGCTGCATCCGCGTCAGCGCCGCTTCGTCGACGAAAAACGACGCCTCGATCGCGCTGTCATATCCCCAGAACCGCACGGCGTGCCGCGTCACGTCATAGGATCGGCTATGGTTTGGAAAATCGATCATTGTAATTCTCATCAGTAACCACGATGGCGACCCCAATACCCGCCGCCGCCGAGCAACAGCACGACGACACCGGTTATCGGGATCAAATCCATCGGAATTTTCCGCTGACGCCGACAATTGTTCGCCGCGCGCCAAAGTATTCAACGGCGCGCTCGGGCTATTGTTCCCGGGAGACGCCAAAATGGCTCAACCCACCGCCGCCGCCATCCAGCGCGCATCGCGCGGCGAGGGCCGGCGATGCAGGCGCTGGTCGAGCAGCGTGCGGGCGCGGGCCAGTTCGCCGCCGCGCATCAGGGCTACGACAAAGGTGTCCTCGATGATTTCGCGCTGCGCGTGGCTGCCGCCGATCCGCACGACATCGTCGAGCACCGGCGCCAAATGGCGGATGCAGCCCTGATAGTCCGCATCGGCAAAGGCGTGCATCGCCCGGCAGATGTTCGGCACCACAGGTCCGGCCGCCAGCTTGCCCTCGGACAAGCGCTGCTCGATCACGCCAAGGTGCTGTTCCAGCGCGGCGGAGTTGTGAGTTGCGGCGGCGAACAGCGCCATATGGACATCGGCGAACGGAATGCTCGGTTTCGGAAAGGCGCGCTGCGCAAAGGCGTTCGCCTCGGTCCAGAGCTCGCGCGGGACGTCGTGGCCGTAGGCCGAAAGCCGCCACAACAGCGATGCGCCGTCGGAGATGACGTTGATCGGTGGCGCCGAGGTGACCGAGGGTTTCAGGACATCCGTATAAATCGCGAGCGCCCGGGTCGCGTCGTCGGCTTCGAGCGCGCCCAGCGCCTGATGCCAGCTTATATGGCCGTGCAAAATGCCGGTACGGTCGTAGCCCGGGACCCACTCCGTCACCAGCGCATCGGCGTCGGCGAGCGAGCCGTCCTCGAACATCGCGTGGAGCAGGGAGTGCACCGCGTTGGCGTTGGCGCGGCGCAGGCCGAAGGCGCGCTCCGTCATGGCGCGGCCACGGGCGAGCTCGCCATTTTCGGTCAGCGACCAGCCGTGATAGGTGAGGAACCACCAGTCGTCGCCGTAATGATGGGCGTGGCGTTCGCACAGATCCACCCGCGCCTGGTCGTGACCGGCCATGCCGGAAAACGCGAACAGCCCGAACGCGCCGAGCGGCAGCGACATCACCAGCGCATCGCGCGGCGCGGTTTCGAGATGCGCCAGTGCCGCGGCCAGCGCCGCCGGGATCTGGCCTTCCACGGCCAGCGCCAGCGTCTCGACATGGCTCCGCTCCCGCTCAGTGCCGTTGCGGGCGACCAGCTCGCGCGCGAGCGCCGCCTTTTTCCGGGCCACGTCGCCCTGCTGATAGAAAGTATGGATGCGGGCACGGGCGATCTGCGCCAGCGCAAACTCCGGATCGGCCGCGACCGCGCGATCGAGCGCCTCCGCGGCACCGGTCCATGCCGACAGCAGCAGGTCGATGCCGTCGCGATAGGCTTGCGCGGCCTCGGAGGAGGTGGTCGACAGGGTCAGGCCGTAGCGATCCTGATGGGACATCGATGCCTCACGCGCGGTTTGTCTGTATCAGCTCGCCGTCTTCGCCCGCCGCCCCTCGATCGGATAGGCCGGATCGTTGAACCCCGGCGTCGACGGATGTCCGCTCGTCACCAGCCGGTCGATCAGCGCCTCGTCTTCCGCGGTGAAGCGATAGTCGAGCGCCTTCAGGTAATCGTCCCATTGCTGCTCGGTGCGGGGACCGGCGACGACCGCACTGACGAACGAGGAGTTCAGCACCCACGACACCGCGAACTGTCCGGCGGTGATGCCTCGGGCTTCCGCGTGGCGCCTGATCTCCTGCGCAAGCTGCAGCGATTCCGGCCGCCACTCGGTCTGCATCATGCGCTTGTCGTTGCGTCCCGCGCGGGTGTCCTTGTCGGGCGCGGTATCCGGGCGGTATTTGCCGGTCAGCACGCCGCGCGCCAGCGGGCTATAGGGCACGATGCCGAGGCCGTAATAGCCGCAGGCCGGAAAATGCTCGACTTCCGGCATCCGGTTCATCGCGTTGTAATAGGGTTGGCTGACGATCGGGCGGTCGATGCCGAGCCGGTCGCAGATGTTGCAGATCTCGGCGACGCGCCAGGCGCGGTAGTTCGAGACGCCGAAATAGCGCACCTTGCCCTGCCGGATCAGGTCGCCCATCGCGCGCACGGTCTCGGCCAGCGGCGTCGCATGGTCCTCCTTGTGCAGGTAATAGATGTCGATGTAGTCGGTGCCGAGCCGCTTCAGGCTTTCGTCCGCCGCCTGCAGCACCCAGCGCCGCGACAGCCCGCCGTGATTGGGATCGTCGCCGATCGGGTTGGCGAGCTTGGTCGCGAGCACCCAGTTCTGCCGGACGTTCGCAATCGCGCGGCCGACCACCTGCTCGGACTTGCCGCCATTATAGGCGTCGGCCGAGTCGATGAAGTTGATGCCGGCCTCGCGCGCTTTCGCCACGATCCGCGACGAGGTCGCCTCGTCGGTCGGCCCGCCGAACATCATGGTGCCGAGGCAGATCGGCGAGATCTTCAGGCCGCTGCGGCCGAGTTGGCGGTATTGCATGTGGTCCTCACTCTTTGGGTCGTCATTGCGAGCCAACGGGTCGCGCGAATGCGCGCCCGATGACAGGCTCCGCGAAGCAATCCATCGGGCGGCAAAGCAAGTCTGGATTGCTTCGTCGCTATCGCTCCTCGCAATGACGCGGGGGGACGGCGCTCCCTCACTCGTTCCTCAATATCTTAAACACGCCGGACGCCATTGCGATACAGCGCTTGTCGACGGTTACCTCGGTCGTGATGAAGATCAGGCTGCGGGTTGAGCGCACCACGTGCGGACGCGACACCAGCACCTCGCCGATCTTGCCGGCCTCGACGAAATGCGTATCCATCTGCACGGTCGCCAGCGTCGGCTTGCCCGAGACGTAGCGCGCGGTCATGCCGCAGGTGCGGTCGGCGAAGGTCATGAGCACACCGCCCTGCACCAGGCCGCGGCGGTTGTGGTGCTTGTCCTCGGTAACGAGCGCATATTCATGCTCGCCGTCCGCGACCCGCTGCCACAGCGGTCCGATCAGGTGCAGGAACCCGGATGTTTCGACGATCTTCCAGCCGTCGGATTTGAGTTTGTCCGCGGCCTTGCTCGTCGTCATGTGATGCGTTCCGTTCCCGGCAGGTGGTCATGCTTTCCGGGTCATTTCATCGGTCGCAGGACTGTTGTAGTCAAGCGCAATGGCCCGTTCATTTGATGATGCCACCCGGCGGAATATCGCAGAGCTCTGCGCGGCATTCCCCCGCACCCAGCCGGATCAAGCCGCGCCGGCGCTGAAGCGCGCCGCGGTCGCCATCGCGCTTACGGAAAGTGACGCCGGCGGCGATACGACGTTTCTGTTGACCCGGCGTGCGGCGAGCCTGCGTTCGCACAGCGCCCAATGGGCGCTGCCGGGCGGGCGCTGTGATCCCGGCGAGACGCAAGCCGAGGCGGCATTGCGCGAGCTGCACGAGGAGCTCGGCCTCGAGCTTGGGTCGCGTGACGTGCTCGGCCTGCTCGACGACTATCCGACCCGGTCCGGCTACCTCATCACGCCGGTCGTGGTGTGGGTGACGGGGAGGGCGACGATTTTACCCAATCCCGCGGAGGTCGCGTCCGTGCATCGGATCGCGCTGGAGGAGATCGAGCGGGAGGACGCGTTCAGCTTCACCACGATCCCCGAAAGCACCCGGCGCGTGATCCGCTTTCGCCTCGCCGGTCAACATATCCACGCGCCGACCGCGGCGCTGATCTATCAGTTCCGCGAAGTGCTGGCGGGTCGCGCTACCCGCGTTGCCGAGTTGGAACAGCCGGTGTTCGCGTGGAAGTAGATTCGACTGACGCAGACTCTCTCCTTTACCTCTCCCTCAGGAAGAGGTGTTTTTCGTGGCTGACTTAAGCCGCGCGCTTGCTACAACAGGGCGATGCGCCCGCAATTGATTCGCGTTGGATTTGGGTTGGTCGCGCTCGCGTGGTTCGCGGGTGCGCCGCCGGCCGTGGCGGTCAAGCTCGGCACGCTTTCGGCTTCGACCGCCAATGCGATGGCCCAGGCGGCTTCGCCGCAGGCGATCGCGGAATATCGCCGCAAGCTCAGGGAATATCAGGAAGCACGCGCGGCGTTCGACGAGGAGGCCGGCGCCTATTGGGCGTCGATCTCCGAAAAACGCCGCGGCCGCAATGCCAAGCGGCGCGAGCACCTGACCATCGCGCTTGACGATTACGTGCTGACGCAGCCGCCGGTCTATACCGGCCCGAAACGGCCGGTAAATCCCGAGCCCGAGGAGGGAAAGCCGCCGCGCGAGCACAAGGCTATTCCCGTGGTCGCGGATCTCATGAAGGCGGCCGCCGAGCATTTCCAGTTCACGCCGCAACGGCCGGCGACGGAAGCCGAATTCAAACGTGCGTATGCCCGCTACGCGCTGGCCTCCGGCCTGACCCGCGAGCAGGCGGTGCGGGTCTATTCGTTCGAGACCGGCGGCACCGGCAATTACGACGTGCAGTCGGGAATCGAGCATGGCGGCAAGCGCGCGATTTCGAGCGCGATCGGCTATAATCAGCTGCTCACCACCAACAGTATCGAACTGGTCGCCGAACAGGGCCACGAATTCGTCAGGGAACTGACCGAGAAGGCCGCCACGCTTTCCGGTCCGCCGCGCAAGGCGTTGGAGCACAAGATCGCAGTCCTGAAGAAGATGGTGGCGTTCACGCGCACGGTGCCCGACGACTGGTCGGCGCACGAAAAACTCGCCGATACGCCGCAGGGCTGGGCGGTGCACGCCATGGTGCTGGATATCGACGTCGGGCCGCTGCTGCAGACCCACAAACTCTTGACCTCGGTGATCTTCGCCCGCGCCAAGGGGTACAATCGCCCGCTGACCGCAGCCGAACTTGAAATGATGAACCTGACCGGGGATGGCACCGGGCTCGACATGGTGACGATGCCGCAGGCGATGCGCGAACAGGTGCCGACCTCGAATTTCTTCCAGCGCGGCGGCTACGAACGCAATCCGGTCGCGATCCGCCACAACACGGTGGCGAAGCTGTTGGCCGTGACCGACGATCGGATGGACAGCAACAGCAACAAGCCCGGCGCAAAGGAATTGGCGGCGGCGTTTTAGGTTTGATGTCGTCCCGGCCAAGCGAAGCGCGAGCCGGGACCCATACGCCGCGGCCTCTCGTTTCGGCAGTGAAAGAGTCTCCGGTGAAGAATGGCCTTTTCACGCAGGCAACGGATTTAGCTGAGGGAAGAGGCTGGCGAAGAAGAGGCACAACAAAATCCTGAGCCACTTGACGAGGCGGCGGAAGTTGTAGCCGGCGGCGGCGAGGATGGCGTTGTTGAGGTCGCCATTGCGGTGGGCGAGATAGTTGCGGCCCATTCGGTGCTCGTCCTTGAGATGGCCGATGACTGGCTCGACGGCAGAGCGGCGACGCATCTCTCGTTTGATCGCCGGGGTCACGCGGCGCTTCTGTTTTGAGGTGTAGATTTTGAACTTGTAGTCGGGTGGCGCGTTGTGGCCGCGATAGCCGGCATCGGCGTGGAGCCGATCGATCGTAGCGCCGACGAGTTTCTCGATCCCCGGGATCACCTCGGCCAGCGTATGGCCGTCATAGGGATTGCCCGGCAGCGCCTGTACATGGGCGACGAACTGGCCGCCCTTGCTATGCTTGAGGGTGGTGGCAACGCTGACCTTGACGCCGAACTCGTAAGGCTTGTGGGCCTTGCCCTTGCCGATGCATTCCACTTCGGGGGCATGCAGGCTGTAGACCTTGGCGCCGCGCTGCCCGCGTTCCTGCTCGCGCACCCGCCGGCTAAGGCTGAGCAGGTGAGCGAAGCTGCCCTCGAGCCCATGGTCGCCGTCGATCTTGCGGGCAATGTCGCGGATGACGCGGCCCAGATAGGTCTTGAGCGTGCGCAGAGCCCGGTTGGCGCGCTTGAACTGCTTGGCATGGGCGTAACGCTGATGCTGGATCAGCGCGGACTTGCCGACCCGCGTGTAGGACTGCCGGAGCTCCACGCCCAGCTTTTTGGCCAGCGTCGCCAGCTTCTCACGGGCCCGGTTCAACAGCTTGGCGTCAGTCGGGAAGGCAACGTTCTTCGGCTGCACCGTGGTGTCGACAATGACGCGCGAGAGTTCCGAAGGCTTCATCGCGCCGGTTCGCGTCGCTACCGCCAGGCTCTCCTGCAACAGCGCTTGCAGCCGCTCCTCTCCCATGCGGTTGCGCCAGTGGGTCATCGAGGAGCGATCGAGCGGCAGCCGGTGCTGGAAAAACTCCTCGCCGCAAAAGTACTGGTAATACGGGTTCTCGATCCACTGCTCGCACACCACTTCGTCGCTGAGGTTGTAGGTGTGTTTGAGAATCGCCAGCCCCGCCATCAGCCGGGTCGGCAGCGGCGGCCGGCCGGAGCCGTCGGCGTAAACCGCCCCGAACTTCTCTTCCAGAAATCCCCAGTCGATCGTCCGCGCCAGCTTCGCCAGCGCGTGATCCATGTTGATGACCTGGTCCAGCCGCGAACGAAACAGATCCTGCTCGCCGCTTTCCCGCCGCTCCCGTGGCCGCATCGAATCCCCTCCGATCACATGATCGGTAGAGAATCACAGCTTCAGATTCGAGGGAATCCTCAACACGAATTTGCAAGAAAATCGACGCAGCAGCTACGATTGCTGGCAAATCCAATCACAGCAATCCCCGCAATTTCCATTGCCAATCAATCGCTTCGGGATATTTCACGGAGGACGGAAAGAGTATGGGTCCCGGCTCAGCGTTCGCTGCGCTCACTTGGCCGGGACGACCAAGCCCCTTCAATTCGTCCCGAACATGAATTTGCCGTCGCCCTCGAGATAGGGGCCGGTGCGCATGTACAACTGGCCGTTCTGGCCGATGAAGAACAACGTGCCCTTCGGCACCTTCTTGGCGCCCTTCAGCAGCATGCCGGCATTGTTGGTCCCCATCTTGTAGGCGAACGTTTTGCCGTCCTTGCCGTAGCCATAGCCGGTGTCCGGCTTCAGCTCCCAGGGCGCCGGCTCCGCCCCTTGCGCAAATGCGGATGTCGTCAGTGCGGCCAGTGCTGCCGCCAACAAAAAGGTTTTGGTCGAAAATCCCGTCATCGTCATCCTCCCGGCGGCCGAAAAATGCCTCTCTTGTCCACCTTCTTGAACAAATCACGAACGTCATGATTCCGTCAATGGCACCTTAGCCGCACCCACGCGGGCCATCACGTCGCTCCCTGCGACTTTGTGATTTCCCACGTCCCGCTTCGCGACTATGTTCCCCTTTCCGTCTACAACCGTGTATTGCAAAAAACCTCATAGGGATGATTCGGATGAACCTCGTCATGAAAATCGGTTTCGGTGTTGCGCTGTCGTTCATGACGCTGGCTCAAGCGGCCGCGGCCGATGAATTCAAGCTCAGCAACAACCAGCGAATTTCGTGCAGCCGGGGCCTGAGCGCGGGCAAGCTCAACACCGCGACCTGCAAATCCTATGCGTATGTCTTCAACGTCAAGACCTCCGAATATTTCCGCTGCCAGGTCAGCCTCGCGCTGACGCGGGACAACAAGGAAGTCATCAACGTGCAGACCGACGGCGGCTGCACCAAGAAGCCCCGCATCTTCGAGGCCGACTCGAGCTATTCGTTCGACGCCACCGAAACCGAGCCGCCGAACACCAATTCATTCTTCGGTCCCGGCGGCTATTCGGTGTGGGCCAGCGACAACAATGCGCTGAAGGTACGCGGCTGCATCATCATTTCGTCCGGACTCGGCTCCGACATCTCGAAATGCCTCGACATGTCGTTTCAGTGAGTGTTGCGGCGTCGAACGCTGACCGGGCTCAAGCGCCGGTCAGCGCATCGCGGGAGATTTGGCCTGTTGCCCGGTTTGCGAACCAGGCGCGCTGCTTCAGTGTCCCATGCGTGCCGAAGCCGGATGTCCCGGTACCTTGAAGCGCTTGCCGGTATCCGTGACCCTGGTGCCATTGACTTTCAAGATCGAGAAATCCTGGGTCATGTAGTTCCCGGCCAGGATGTACTTCCCGTCAGGCGTGAACATGACGGCCTCCGGCAATCCGCCGACCTCGATATCCTGGGTCTTCGTCACCTTCTTGCCGTCGATCTTCAAGATCGAGAGGCTGCCGTTCTTCTGGTAGAAGAACGCCTTCTTCATGTTGGAGCCGCGCAGGATGGCGGCGACCGCAAGATCGCCCTTCGGGGACATCGCAAGCCCCTCGGGCCCGTCACCGACCACCACCCGGTCGATGACGCGTGGCGGAGTGGCCTCGAGATCGATCACGCTTGTGGTGTCGACGCTGCCGTCCGACGAGCCGGCGCCGCCATTGTCGGAGGTCAGTGCGATCTTGCCATTGGGCGTGACGACGACATTGTAGGGCCACTGGCCGGTCGGCAAATCGACCTTGTTGTAGGATACCTTGTCGCCGACGATGTCGAGTACCGATACCTTGTGCGCGGGAAACCGTACCGCGAGCGCCCGCTTGCCGTCCGGCGTGAAGACCACATGCGCAACGCTGTCGGGGAATGAGATGGTGTCGGTGACCTTGACGTCGGTGCCGTTGAGCGAGAGCACACTGATCGAGTTATCGCCGCGATTGGCAACCAGCGCCATCTTGCCGGACGGACTGATGCTCAGTCCCGACGGCTGCTTGCCCGCGGTGATCGTCGCCGCCAGTTTGGGCGGGCTGGCCTTGAGGTCGATGACGTAAACCTTGTTGTCGGGGACCTGTTTCAGCGCGTCGCCGTCCTTGGTGACGTCCACCGAATCCGCTACCAGCGCGACCGAGCCTGATGGGTCGATGTCGACATTGACCGGCGGTCCGACGATCGAATTCTTAAGGGGCAGGGTGGCGACGATCTTGGGATTTTCAGGATCGGCAAGATCGACGATCAGAACCGTATCCTTGCCGGGCGCCGACAGGACGGTCTTTCCATCGTCGTCCCACCAGACTTTCTCGTCGTTCCCGACGATCATGAACGGCTTTGCATAAGCGAGATTGAGGCTGGAGCTGCAGAGCAGGATGGCAGATCCCAAAAACAATCCATAGGACAATCCAACGGCGCGATAGAGATGCATGTGGCGTTCTCCCGGTAGAACCGGCCTCTGATGGGCCGGGGTCGCACTCAGACTACGCGGGGAACCGAACTGTTGCCAGAGCCGAGCCGAACACCAATTCGTTCTTCGGTCCCGGCGGCTATTCGGTGTGGGCCAGCGACAACAATGCGCTGAAGGTACGCGGTTGCATCATCAACGGACTCGGCTCCGACATCTCGAAATGCCTCGACATGTCGTTTCAGTGAAGGCGGCAGGTCCGGACCTGCCGGGGGCCGCTCATGGCCTTCTGTCCGGGCTGGACGCCAGCAAGGAGCGCGACCGGGCAAATTTTCTGATCCCCATCGGCTTGTTGAACAGGTAGCCCTGCATCAGATCGAAGCCCATGCCGT
Organism: Bradyrhizobium sp. Ash2021; assembly: GCF_031202265.1. Classification (NCBI taxonomy): domain Bacteria; kingdom Pseudomonadati; phylum Pseudomonadota; class Alphaproteobacteria; order Hyphomicrobiales; family Nitrobacteraceae; genus Bradyrhizobium; species Bradyrhizobium sp. Ash2021. The sequence continues at coordinate 1,347,916 of NZ_CP100604.1, forward strand.
GCGCGGCGAGAAAATCGGCGCGGGTCTCGACGCCCTGGGCCACCGCGCGCGCGCCATGGTCCTGGGCCAGTTCGACGATTCGGCGGCACACCGTCGCTTTCAGCCGGTCATCCGCGCAGCCGGTGACGAATTGATGATCGACCTTCAACTCGACGAACGGAAAGCTCCGAAGCCCCATCAGCGCCGGCCATTCCGCGCCGACATTGTCGAGCACGATCGCAATATTATGCAGGCGCACGTCGCGTGCGACATCGATCACGAGATCCAGATTGCCGATCACCTCGGCGCTGTCGATCTCGATCAGCAAGCCGCTGAACGCAGGATGATCGGGCATCGCGCGGCACAGATCGCGTACCGCCTGCCGATCGCCGAGAAACGACACCGGCATATTGATCGAGAGATCGACCGGCCCCTGCTGCTCGAGAAGGTAGCGCCAATCCTCGATGGCGCGGCCGATCACGAATTCCGACAGGCCGCGAAAATGCGGATCCTTGTCGTCGGGGATGAAGTAGGCCGGCGGAACCACACCCCAGGCGGGATGCCGCATCCGCACCAGCGCTTCGGCGCCACTGGGCACCAGGGTGCGGACATTGATTTTCTGCTGATACCACAATTCGAGCCAGCCGGCCTTCAACGCCTCGGCCACGTCCACCGCCGGGCTCGGCGCCGGTTCTGAAGGCAGCAGCGTCGCGACGCTGTCGCGCAGCGTCCCCGCGCTGAAAGGCGTCTGCAGGCAGGGCAGCATCGCGATACCGTATTCCTCGCCAATTTGCCTGATGGCCTTTACCATGATCGATCCCGGTTGACCGATGACCAGAACTTTGCCGGTGAAATTCTTCCTGACCAGGGTCTCGAGAATTTTACCGACCTCGACCCCGTCGAAAGACACGCCGAGGACGAACAAATCGGGCTGTTGCGCGTCCAGGACGGCAGCCAGCTCGCTGGCCTGGCCGCATTCGCTGGTAATGAAGCCCAACTCCTCGAGAGCGTCGGAAAGGAAGGTTCGAAGGTGCTTTTTGCCGTCGGTGACGCATGCGCGCGGCATTACCTTTCGTTGTCCGAACCCGACGGGTCGCGCGTGTTCGCTGGGATTGATGTGAATCATTCTCGCCGTCTCCAAAGATGCCGACGATAGTCGTACATCCGCGCGGCGGCTGTAATCTTGGAGTTTTAGGGACGCAGCGATGATTGCTTTGGTAGGGTTAAAACCGGCATTGAGAATAAAATTGTAACGAAATCGGCAACGAATCGGGCTGCGAGATACCAGGACAGCGCCCAACCGTTGTCGGTTGACGCCTTGGGCTTGCCCCATGAACCGACGCGCGCGCCCGCGCCGATGTCTCATCGCTGGATGCGCGTTAACGTCTGTGTTCGCTTGTCGGCTTGTCCACAGTTCGTGCCACTGCAGCGAGCTCTTCGAGGCGAGAATCGCGCCTCGGATTATTTCAGCTGCGCGACGTTTCGATGCGCGAGGCGGATGGCGCGGAACGCCGTGTCGCATCTCGCTGCCCGATCGTCACTCCGGCTCGATACTGCCGGTCTCGCCGGTTCCCGCATGCGTCCGGCGCGACCGCGCATGCGTATTTGACCTTCGCGTGCGTCGTTTGGATGGGTTGACCGGGGGCCTCGCCCCGTCCAATTTCCGGCGGAATTTTTAGGGGGAATAATGCTCATGAATTCGAAGTTGATGGCGGCCGCAATTGTGGCGGCAGCGGCTTTGGCGGCGCCTGCCGCCCAAGCCCAATCATTCATTAACGTGCTGACCGGCGGCACCTCCGGCGTGTATTACCCGCTCGGCGTCGCCATTGGGAAAATCTTTGGCGACAAGATCCCGAACGTAAAAACCCAGGTGCAGGCCACCAAGGCGTCGGTCGAAAACCTGATCCTGCTGCAGCAGGGCCGCGGCGAGATCGCGTTCACGCTCGGCGACTCACTCAAGGCCGCATGGGAAGGCGACGAGGAGGCCGGCTTCAAGTCCAAGCTCGACAAGCTGCGCACCATCGGCGCGATCTATCCGAACTACATCCAGATCGTCGCCACCGCCGACAGCGGCATCAAGACGCTGGCCGATCTGAAGGGCAAGAGCCTCTCGGTCGGCGCGCCCAAATCCGGTACCGAGCTCAACTCGCGCGCGATCCTGGCCGCCGCCGGGATGACCTACAAGGACATCGGCAAGGTCGAATATCTGCCGTTCGCCGAATCCGTCGACCTGATGAAGAATCGCCAGCTCAATGCGACGCTGCAATCGGCCGGCCTCGGCGTCGCCTCACTGAAGGATCTCTCGACCTCGGCCGACATCACCGTGGTGTCGGTGCCGAAGGAGATCGTCGACAAGATCGGCCCGCCCTTCGTCTCCGTGACCATTCCCGCCAACACCTATACCGGCCAGGACAAGGACGTCCCGACCGCGGCCGTGATCAATTATCTGGTGACGAGTTCCGCCGTCAGCGACGACCTCGCCTACCAGATGACCAAGCTGATCTTCGAATCCTTGCCGGAACTGGCGAATTCGCACTCCGCCGGCAAGGAGATCAAGCTCGAGACGGCAGCCACCGGCAGCCCGGTGCCGCTGCACCCCGGCGCGATCCGCTATTATAAGGAGAAGGGGCTGATCAAGTAGCGCCCTCCGCGTCCGCCGTGCCTGCCATGACCTTTCCCCGGGTCGAACCGGTGATATAAGCGTCGCGGGCACGGGCGGGGGAATCATTCACATGCTGCAGGCCGAGGGCGCAGAAGCGCAGGTCAAGGTCGAATTCGACAATTTCGAGCACGGGTTTCCGGAAGGCTTTGGCCCCGGCGGCTGGGGCCATCTGGCCTACCTCATCGGCATCGCGTTTGCGGTGTTCCAGCTCGTGGTCGCGGCATGGAACGTGCTGCCGAGCCAGGTGGTGCGCGGCGTGCACGTCGGCTTCCTGATCCTGATGACCTTCGGCCTGATCGGCAATTTCACCGCCAAGAACGCTTTCGGCCGCGCGGTCGGCTGGCTGATCGGTGGCGTCGGATTCCTGTGCGGGCTCTATCAGTGGATCTTCTATGCCGACCTGATCGCGCGCGACGGCGATCCGACCAATACCGACCTTGCCGTAGGCGCGCTGCTGGCCGTGCTGATTTTCGAAGGCACGCGGCGCCTGATGGGCCTGGCGCTGCCGCTGATGTGCGGTGCCTGCCTGCTGTACTGGTTCTTCGGCCAGTATCTGCCGGCGCCGTTCAATCATCGCGGCTATGATTTCGATCAGATCATCACCCATCTCTCCTACGGCACGGAAGGGATTTACGGCGTGCCGATCTATGTGTCGGCGACCTACATCTTCCTGTTCATCCTGTTCGGCTCGTTCCTCGAACGCGCCGGCATGATCCAGCTGTTCACCGATGTGTCGCTCGGCCTGTTCGGCCGCACCCGCGGCGGACCGGCCAAGGTCGCGGTGTTTGCGTCGGGCATGATGGGCACGATTTCGGGCTCCGGCGTCGCCAACGTCGTCACCGTCGGCCAGTTCACGATCCCCCTGATGATCAAGTTCGGCTATCGCCGCGCCTTTGCCGCCGGCGTCGAGGCCACCGCCTCGATGGGCGGACAGATCATGCCGCCGGTGATGGGCGCGGTCGCCTTCATCATGGCGGAGACGCTGGGCGTCGAATATTCCGCCATCGTCAAGGCCGCGGTGATTCCGGCGATGCTGTATTTCGCCTCCGCGTTCTGGATGGTGCATCTGGAAGCCGGCAAGCACGGCCTCGTCGGCATGAAGCGCTCGGAAATCCCGAGCGCCTGGAAGGCGCTGGTGGCGCGCTGGTATCTGGTGCTGCCGCTGGCGGCACTGGTCTACATGCTGTTCGAAGGCTTTACGCCGCTCTACGCCGGCAGCATGGGTCTCACGCTCACGGTGGCGCTGATCCTGGGTACCAGCATCACGCTCGGTTTCTCCAACCTCGTGGTGCGTTACGTTTTCTGGATCGGGCTGGCGCTGGTGGCTGCCGCGGTGTCGCGCAACGGGCTGGAGATCCTGCCGGTCGCAAGCGTGGTCGGCGGACTGATCCTGATCGCGGCAATCACGCGCGGCGGCCGCGCCACGCTCGCCGCCTGTCGCGACTCGCTCGCCGACAGCGCCAAATCGGCGCTGACGGTGGGCATGGCCTGCGCCATCGTCGGCACCATCATCGGCATGATGACGCAGACCGGCGTCGGCACCATCTTCGGCGGCTGGATCATAGGGCTCGGCGCGAAAAGCCTGTTCCTGGCGCTGATCATGACCATGCTGCTGTCGATCCTGCTCGGCACCGGCATTCCGACGATTCCGACCTACATCATCACCGCGGCGCTGGCCGCACCTGCGCTCGCCAAGCTCGGCGTGCCCTTGATTTCCAGCCACATGTTCGCGTTCTACTACGGCATCATGGCCGACCTCTCGCCGCCGGTGGCGCTGGCCGCGCTGGCGGCGGCGCCGATCGCGCGGGAAAATCCCGACAAGATCGGCTGGGAGGCGATGCGCATCGCGCTTGCCGGCTACGTCATTCCCTTCATCTTCGTGTATTCGCCGGCGCTGATGCTGCAGGCCGGCGATCCCATGGCGGCCCAGCTCGGGTTCTACGGCGCCGTGGCGCTCGCCACCTTCAAGGCGCTGGTTGCGATCGGCCTGTTCGGCATCGTCGCGATCGGCTTTTTGTTCACGCGGCTGTCGTGGCCTGAAATCGCGCTCGCCTTCGTCTCGGCGCTGTGCCTGCTCGGCGATTTCCGCTTCAGCGACACGCTGGGTTTTGCGCTCGCGGCGGCTCTCGTGCTCTGGCAATGGCGGCAGCGCCCGCGCAACGCGGTGGCGGCGGCTTGAGCCTGTGCCTCGCCTCCCTAGGCGTCGTGAAAACGCTGTCGATCGCGGCGTTCACGCTTGTATGGACCCATTCGATCGAAAAGACCGCCTGGCAGGAAGACTGGCACATCACGCCACAAGGCCTCGAACTGGTGCAGGCGCGCATCAAGGGCTTTGGCGCCGGCATGGAGCCGCCGCCGGACGCGCGCCTCGTCGACGGCTGGTTTCAATGGCAGCCGAAGCGGGCGCCGATGCCGGAAGTCATCCTCGGTAATTCCGGCGCCGCCGGCGAATGGCGGTTATGCGTGGACGGAAATTGCCGGACGCTGTCGGAGATTTTCGAGCATCCCATTGGTGCCAACGTCACGACCATGCGCGCCTGCGAACGATAACGGAAAACATTAGGGAGAAGTCGATGGAACGGCTCAAGGGCAAGATCGCGATGGTAGTCGGCGCGGGCTCGATCGGTCCGGGCTGGGGCAATGGCAAGGCAACCGCGGTGACCTTTGCGCGCGAGGGCGCGCAGGTGTTTTGCGTCGACCGCAATGCGGCCGCCGCCGCAGAGACCGTGAAGATCATCGCGAGTGAAGGCGGCAAGGCGACGGCGTTCACCGCCGATGTCTCGCAAGCCGATCAGGTCGAGGCGATGGCGGCGGCGTGCCTGAAGGTCTATGGCCGTATCGACGTGCTCGACAACAATGTCGGGATCGCCGAGATGGGCAGCGTGGTCGAGGTCAACGAGGCGAGCTGGGATCATGTCTTCGCGGTCAATCTCAAGAGCGCCTATCTCGCGATGAAGCACGTGATTCCCGTGATGGTGCGGCAGGGCGGCGGGTCGATCATCAACATTTCGTCGATCGCCTCGATCCGCCATGTCGGCATTTCCTACGTCAGCTACGGCGCCAGCAAGGCCGCGATGAATCAGATGACGCGCACCACTGCGGTCGAATTTGCAGCTGGGCACGTCAGGGTCAACGCCATCCTTCCGGGCCTGATGAAGACGCCGATGGTCGAACACTCGGCGGGCCTGGCGGCGAGCTATGCCAAGGGCGATGTGGAAGCGATGTGGCGCGCCCGCGATGCGCAGGTGCCGATGGGACACATGGGCGAGGCCTGGGATGTCGCGAACGCGGCGCTGTATCTCGCGTCGGACGAGTCCAGATATGTCACCGGCATCGAGCTCGTCGTCGATGGCGGGCTCACCTGTCGGGCGGGTTAACTCTCATCTCTCGTCGTCCCGGACAAGCGAGCGATAGCGAGCGCCGATCCGGGACCCATAGCCACAGGCTTTTGTGTAGCGCGAAGGCCGTCGAACAGCTCTCTCGAACCGATAAGCCGCGGCGTATGGGTCCCGGCTCCTGATGCGCAATTGCGCATATGGGCCGGCACGACGCGATCAATTGCAAATCTGCCGCTGTCCGAACGGCGGACCGCTTGCTACGATCACGCCTATATCGAAAACTTCTTGCCAGGCAGTCGATGCGAGGTTGCTTCAATATGACGAGGGCTGTTTTCGCGTCCGTCCTGTGGGTCGCACTCTCGCCCGGCGCCTTCGCGGCCGGCGTCGAGCCGGCCAAGGATTTGCTGATAGATCCCGCGCCATGCCTGGCCGCGGCCGCCGCCGGCGACGATAACGACAGGATCGTCAGTACCTGCGGCGCGCTGATCGACCACGAAAAGACTGAAAGAGCCGACCGCATCAAGGCGCTGATCGCACGCGGCGGCGCCTTTGAGCGCAAGGATATCATCGACCGCGCCATATCGGACTATGACGCGGTGCTGCGGCTCGATCCGACGCTCACCGATATCTTCAACGCGCGCGGCGAACTCTGGCGCAAGAAGGGCGACCGGCCGAAGGCGCTGGCCGATTTCGGCGCGGCGATCAAGCTGAAGCCCGATCATCCGGCCGCACGCGGCAATTACAAGTCGCTGGCGCAGGAGCTGGAGCGGCTCGGCGCGCTGAAGGCGGTTGCCGGCAAGCCGAGCTTCAATTGCGCCACCGCTCGCCGCGCGGTGGAGAAGGCGATCTGCGCCAATCCGGAGATCGCCGATCTCGACCGCGAAATTAACGCGGCCAATATGAGGGTGATCGGCGAGGCGAGGAGTCCCGGTGAAGCGCGCGCGCTGCAGCAAGAGCAGAACGCGTTTATCGCAAGCCGCAATGCCGCGTTCGGTCGGCCGGGTTACGATCTGCGCAAGGCGATGAAGGAGCGGCTGCAGAAATTGCTGGGCGTCGACGGGTATTAGCTGCTTCACCTCTCCCGAAGGGAGAGGTGAAGTGGTGCTCGCGGCGCACTCTGGTTCGCTCGCTTAGAGATTCCGAAGGCTCTTCGAACCTCGGCGCAGGCTGCGGCGACATAGCGTCAAACGCGGCATGTCCGCGCGAGGTGCCCGTATTTTGAGAGCCGGCCATGCGATCATCGATTTCACCCTTTGCCGCAAGCGTGGTGCTTGCCATCGCCATCCTGGCGTCGGCCGGCGCACGCGCCGAAACGCCCGCGGAACCGCCGGTCACCTGCGCGGCGCTGACGGTTGCGGCTCCCGCCCAGCTGATCGCAAGCTGCACCGCGCTGATCGACAATCCGGCGACGCCGGACGCCGACCGCCTCGATGCCATGATTACCCGCGCCGTTGCGCACTATGGCAACGGCGCGAGCGAAAAGGCGCTGGCCGAGATCGATGCGGTCATTGCCAAAGACCCCAACCGTGCGCGCGCGTTTCGCGCCCGCGGCGAAATCCTTCGCCAGACCGGCAAGAGGGAGGCTGCGCTTGAGGCGCTGAACCAGGCCATCAGGCTCGAGCCGGACAATGCCAACGGCTACGAGAGCCGCGGCAACGCCTTCAACAATGCCGGCAAATACGATCGCGCCATCGAGGATTATGACGAGGCGCTGCGGCTCAAGCCGGATTTCGCCCAGGCGTTTTCGGACCGCGGCGCCGCCTGGTATTTCAAGGGCGAGTATCAGAAGGCGATCGCCGATTACGACCAGGCGATCCGCCTCGAACCGAGCCGGGCCCGGACCTACACCAACCGGGCCTCGGCCTATCGCAAGCTCGGCCACTCCGAGCGCGCGCTCGAGGACGACAGCGCGGCGATCCGGATCGATCCGTCGCAGCCGGAATTCTTCGACAATCGCGGGCTGCACCTCGCCGGCAATGGCGATTACGCCCGCGCGATCGCCGATTACGACGAGGCGATTGGAATTCGTCCCGAGCCAAAATTCCTGACCAACCGCGGCGATGCGTATCAGGCGTTGAAAAACTACGACCGCGCCATTGCGGATTACGATGCGGCACTGAAACTGGATCCGAAGTTTCAACGTGCCTACAACAACCGCGGTGCGGCATGGCGCGGCAAGGGCGATCGGGCCCGCGCGCTGCAGGATTACGCCGAGGCAATCCGCCTCGATCCCTCCGACAAGACCGCGGCCACCAACCATCAGGAGATTGCGCTCGAAGTCGAACGGCTGGGCACGCTGGCCTACCAGAAGAATTTGCCGAGCTTCAATTGCGCCACCGCGAAGCGTCAGGTAGAGAAAGCGATTTGCGCCGACCCCGGCCTCGCCCAGCTCGACCGCAACATCAACGATGTGTTCCTCAGGGTGATCGCCAGCGCAGAATCCGACAGCCATCGCGCGGCGCTGGCGCTGACCCGGCAGCAGCGCGACTTCATCGACAAGCGCAACGCGTCCTTCGGCCGCCGCGGCTACGATCTGCGCCAGGCGATGGTGGATCGGCTGGACCAGCTCAATACCGCCGCCCAGCAGTAGGCGGGTGCCTCCACCTCTCCCAATGGGAGAGGCAAGAGTCGCGTTCGCCGCGCATTCTGACGCACTGTTCCGGCTTGATCTGGCGCCGCTTCCCGTGACAATGGCTCAAAGAACAACGCTATTTGCTCGCATCGTCATGGCTGGGCTTGTCCCGGCCATCCACGTCCTACCTCTTCAAAGGAAGCAAGGACGTGGATGCCCGGGAGCGCAGACAAGTGTACGTAGTCTGCGCAAAGCAGACTACTATGCCCGGGCATGACGGAGGGCAGATTACGGGGAGACACGCCATGAACATCCACGAGAAAAGCCGGTATCACGAGGTCTACGCCCGCTCGCTCCGGGATCCCGAGGGTTTTTGGGCGGAGGCGGCGGCCGAGATCGATTGGATCGAGCCGGCCATGAAGATCTTCGATCCCTCGATGGGCCCCTACGGCTGCTGGTTTACGGGCGCCATGGTCAACACCTGCTACAACGCGCTCGATCGCCATGTCGCGGGTGGTCGCGCCGACCAGGTGGCGCTGATCCACGATTCGCCGCTGGCCGGCAGCATCACCAAATTGACCTATGCCGAGATGCTGCACGAGGTGAAAACGCTCGCGGCGATCATGCACGATTTCGGCGTGACCAAAGGCGACCGCGTCATCCTCTATATGCCGATGGTGCCGGAGGCTGTCATCGCGATGCTGGCCTGCGCGCGGATCGGTGCGGTGCACAGCGTGGTGTTCGGCGGCTTTGCGGCCAAGGAGCTTGCGACACGAATTGAGGACGCCAAGCCAAAACTGATCTTCTCGGCGAGCTGCGGGCTCGAGCCCGGCCGCATCGTGCAATACAAGCCGCTGCTCGACGAGGCGATCAGGCTTTCGAGTGTCAAGCCCGAGACCTGCATCGTGCTGCAGCGGCCGCAACAGGGCTGCGATCTCACCGCCGGCCGCGATCATGACTGGGCCGGGCTGCGCAGCAAGGCAATGGCGGCGAACAAATCCGCCGACTGCGTCCCCGTGCTCGCGACCGATCCGCTCTATATCCTCTACACCTCGGGCACCACGGGAATCCCCAAGGGCGTGGTGCGCGACAATGGCGGGCATCTGGTCGCGCTGAAATGGTCGATGTTCAATCTCTACGGCGTCAAGCCCGGCGAAGTCTGGTGGTGCGGCTCCGACATCGGCTGGGTGGTCGGCCACAGCTACATCGTCTACGGACCGCTGATCCACGGCGCGACCTCGATCATGTATGAGGGCAAGCCGATCGGGACGCCGGATGCCGGCGCGTTCTGGCGCGTGATCGCGGAACACGAGGCGGTGGCGCTGTTCACCGCGCCGACCGCGTTCCGCGCCATCCGCAAGGAGGATCCGGAGGGCGCGTTCATCCGCAAATATGACTTGTCGAAATTCCGCACGCTGTTCCTGGCCGGCGAGCGCGCCGATCCGCCGACGGTGGGATGGGCGGAAGCGCAATTGAAGGTGCCTGTCATAGATCACTGGTGGCAGACCGAAACCGGCTGGTGCATCGCCGGCAATCCGATGGGGCTTGGCATGCTGCCGGTCAAGCACGGTTCGCCGACGGTGCCGATGCCGGGCTATCAGGTCGACGTGGTCGATGAAGCGGCCAAGCCGCTGCCGGCCGGCACCATGGGCTCGATCGTCATAAAACTGCCGATGCCGCCGGCCTGCCTGCCGACGCTGTGGCAGCAGGACGACCGCTTCAGGGAGGCCTATCTCACCGAATTCCCCGGCTATTACAAAACCTCCGACGCCGGCTACAAGGATGCGGACGGCTATGTGTTCGTAATGGGCCGCACCGACGACATCATCAATGTCGCCGGTCATCGGCTTTCGACCGGCGGCATGGAAGAAATTCTCGCCTCGCATTCCGATGTCGCCGAATGCGCGGTGCTCGGCATCAAGGATGCGATCAAGGGCGAGGTGCCCTGCGGCTTCCTGGTGCTCAAGGCCGGCGTGACGCGCAGCCCGCTCGAGATCGAAAAGGAGATCGTGGCGCTGGTGCGGGAAAAACTCGGCCCCGTCGCCGCCTTCAAGCTCGCGATCACCGTCGGCCGGCTGCCGAAAACGCGGTCGGGCAAAATCCTGCGCGGCACCATCAAGAAGATCGCCGACGGCGAGGCCTGGATCATGCCCGCGACCATCGAGGATCCCAAGGTGCTCGATGAGATCGGGGAGGCGCTGAAGGGGAGGGTGTAGCCGCGCGTGCCGTCATTGCGAGCGCAAGCGAAGCAATCCATCGTGCCGCATAAAGAAAGAATGGATTGCTTCGTCGCTTCGCTCCTCGCAATGACGGAACAAGGCCTATATTCCACCTCCACTATCGGGCAATTGCCTTTATTTCGATGGATTGCCGGGTCATCCCCGATCAAGTCGGGGACAGGCCCCCGGCAATGACGAAACCGGACGAACGGACAATGCATGCGACGTAAATTCGCACGACCCCTCATCCCGCTCTTGCTCATCGCCCCGCTGCTCGCAGGCTGCCTCGAGCGGGGGCAGCCGACCATGACCATTGCGGGCGGCGATGACGACGACGCCTTCTGCCGCGCCAACAATGTCGCGGTCGGCTCGTCGGAATACATCGCCTGCCGCAAGGACCGCGACGTCCAGCGCAACAACGCCAACGCCCGCGCCGACCGCCGCCAGCGCGATCTCGGCGAATACATGCTGAATCATCCGGACCGACCGTGACATCGGGAGAGCACCATGAACGAGGACGTTTTCAACACCAGCCTGCGCGGCTTCCTCAAGAAGGTCGGCATCACCTCGCAGCGTGAAATCGAAAAGGCTGTCCGCGACGCCGTCGCGAGCGGTAGCCTGAAGGGCCATGAGAAACTGCCTGCCAAAATGGTGCTCACCATCGGTGGCGTCAGTCTCAGTCACGAGATCTTGGGCGAGATCGAACTCGGCTAAGCCGGGCGAGGGGACTCCTTCTTCCCTCTCCCCTTGTGGGAGAGGGTGGCGCCTCACGAAGTGAGGCGACGGGTGAGGGGTCTGCCTCAGCCGATAGAGACCCCCCATCCGTCGTCGCTTCGCGAAGACACCTTCTCCCACAAAGGGAGAAGGAAGAAAAAAGCGCTTCACCGCACCGACAAGGTCAATGGCCTGGTGCTGCGCACGGAGTTCTTGAAGAAGGCGTGAGGCAGCCGCTCACTCGGCGGGCGGCTGCTTCCTGAAAGCGCCCTTGAGCGCGTCGACGGCCTCGGCGATCGGTGCGGCCAGCACAAAGAAGGCGCCCATCGCCACCGAAATGATAATGAAGCTGAGCGAGGTTTTTTCCTCGGCATCGTGGCGATGCGTTTCCTGGTCGATCGCTGCGGGCGCGAGGTTGGCATCGGAAGAGCGAGGCGCGCCGTACTTTCGCGGCCGGCGCGGAGGTGTCATCACCACCACGAACAGCACGTTTAACAGTAGCCAAATCCCCAGAATAATCAGAACCGTGCGCACAAAGGCCTCTTACCGCAAAGGGCTTCTCAAAATACGCGGAAAAGCTACTCCGGTTGCGGTCGCGGCACAAATACTCATCTGTAACAGGGCTTCCGGGAGGGACGGTCCCCGGAAGCATTCGCCGTTCCGACCAGTCGTTTTGCGGATTAAAATCCTTGGCAGGCGCGCCGCAAGCGCCTTGTCGCCATCCCAAAACAAAAACGCGGCCGGTTGCCCCGCCGCGTTCGAAAATCTCTCAACGGGAATGCGAAATACCTTATTCGTCGTCCTGCTTCTTGCCGCCGATTGTCTTCAGCTTGGCGAACACGGCGTCGACGTTGAGGTCGTCGCGCTGCTTTTCGGTCGGCTCGTATTCCGGCTCCTTCTTGGTGGTCTCGGAGGCCGGCAACAGAGTGGCGCCGCCATAGGCTGCGGGGACCGGCTTTTCCTTGGCGGCGCGCTGCACCTCGAAATCGAGTTCGATCTGCGAGCACAGGCCGAGCGTCACCGGGTCCATCGGGGTCAGGGTGGAGGCATTCCAGTGGGTGCGGTCGCGGACGCTGGCGATCGTGGTCTTGGTGGTGCCGACCAGGCGCATGATCTGCGCGTCCTTCAATTCGGGGTGGTTGCGCACCAGCCACAGGATCGCGCTCGGCCGCTCGTGGCGGCGCGACACCGGGGTGTAGCGCGGGCCCTTCTTCTTGGCGGCGGGCGGCAGCGCCACCTTGCTCTCGCCGAGCTTGAGGCGGTAGTTCGGGTCCCTTTCGCCCTTTTCGATCTCGTCGCGGGTCAGTTGCCCGGTCGAAATCGGGTCCATGCCCTTGATCCCTTGGGCGGCGTCGCCGTCGGCGATGGCGCGGACCTCCAATGGATGCATTTTGGTGAAATCCGCCACTTGGTCGAAGGTCAGCGCGGTATTATCAACCAGCCACACGGCCGTCGCCTTGGGCATCAGCGGTGCATTGCTCATGGCAAATCTCCTTTGTGCTCCGCCCACCTCTTTTGGAGGCGAAGTCAGTGGTCATCAGTGATGACGGGAATTGAGGCCCTATATAAGCCCGGAGGGGCTATTGGCGCAATGGCCCAGCAAAAGTGCCTTGACAGTGCCCCAAAGCAGCCCCAAGTCCTTATGCGAATTGGCCGTTCCCCGCCCGCCGGCGAGGGGTGATTCGGTCTCCGAGATAGCCCCTATGCCAGCCAAACCAGACCTGAAAATCGTGCTTTGTTCACCCCGGGGCTTCTGCGCCGGCGTGGTCCGGGCCATTGACACGGTGGAACGGGCGCTGACCATCTACGGCGCTCCGGTCTATGTCCGCCATGAGATCGTGCATAACCGCTACGTGGTCGACAGCCTGAAGACCAAGGGCGCGATTTTCGTCGAGGAACTGGCCGAAATCCCCGACAATACCAACGCGCCGGTGGTGTTTTCGGCCCACGGGGTGCCGAAATCGGTCCCGGCCGACGCCCGCGCCCGCAATTTCTTCTCGCTCGACGCGACCTGCCCGCTGGTCACCAAGGTGCACCGCGAGGCCGCGATCCATTTCAAGCGCGGCCGCGAAATCCTGCTGATCGGGCATTCCCACCACCCGGAAGTGGTCGGCACGCTTGGGCAATTGCCGCAGGGCGCGGTGACGCTGATCGAGACCAACGAAGACGCCAAGACCTTTACGCCGAAGGATCCCAACAACCTCGCTTTCGTGACCCAGACGACGCTGTCGATCGACGACACCGCCGAGATCGTCGCGATGCTGAAGGAGCGGTTCCCGAACATCTCCGGACCTCACAAGGAAGACATCTGCTACGCCACCACCAACCGCCAGCTGGCGGTGAAGAAGGTGGCGCCGGTGGTCGATGCTTTGATCGTGGTCGGCGCGCCGAACTCGTCGAATTCGCAGCGCCTGCGCGAAGTCGCCGAACGCGAGGGCTGTCCCATCGCCGTGCTGGCGCAGCGCGCCAGCGATCTCGACTGGCCGCGCTTCGAGGGCATCAGGAGCCTCGGCATCACCGCGGGCGCCTCGGCGCCCGAAGTGATCGTCGAGGAGATCATGGGCGCGTTCGCCGAGCGTTATGAGCTGCATGTGGAGACGGTGTCGGCCGCCGAAGAGAATGAATTCTTCCCGCTGCCGCGTTCATTGCGACCCGACGCGGCGTAAGGCGCGTCCCCATGGCGGTGTACACGGACGTTGCCGCCGAAGAGCTCGCGGAATTCCTCAAAGGCTACGACATCGGCGAATTGCTGTCCTACAAGGGCATCGCCGAAGGCGTCGAGAATTCCAATTTTCTGATGCACACCAGCAAGGGCGCCTACATCCTCACGCTCTATGAAAAGCGTGTGGCGGCCGATGATCTGCCGTACTTTCTTTCTCTGATGGCGCATCTGGCCGAGCGCGGCGTGCGCTGCCCGCAGCCGGCCAGGAACCGCAAGGGCGAAGTCTATTCGACGCTGGCGGACCGGCCGGCGGCCATCATCAATTTCCTCGAAGGCATGTGGCCGCGGCGGCCCAATGCGGCGCATTGCGGCGGGGTCGGTGAGGCGCTCGCAAAAATGCATCTCGCCGGCCGCGACTTTCCGCTGTTCCGGAAAAATCCGCTGTCGGTCGAAGGCTGGCGGCCGCTGTTCGATCTGGCCGCACCGCGCGCCGACAGCGTGCAGGCGGGCCTGCGCGATTTCATCGGCCGCGAACTCGATCATCTGGAAGCGCGCTGGCCTGCGAGCCTTCCGGTCGGCGTCATCCATGCCGATCTGTTTCCCGACAACGTGTTCTTCCTCGGCGACAAATTGTCGGGCCTGATCGATTTTCCGTTTTCCTGCAATGATATCCTGGCCTACGACATCGCGATCTGCCTCAACGCCTGGTGCTTCGAGCCGGATCATTCCTTCAACGTCACCAAGGCCCGCGCGCTGCTCAACGCCTATGGCCGCGAGCGCAAACTGTCGGATGCCGAGCAGGATGCGCTGCCGCTCCTGGCGCGCGGGGCCGCGCTGCGCTTTTTTCTCACGCGTCTGGTCGATTTCCTCGACGTGCCGCCGGGCGCGCTGGTGAAGCCGAAAGACCCGCTCGAATATGTCCGCAAGCTGCGCTTCCAGCAAAGCGTCTCCAGCCTGCGCGATTACGGCGTGACGCAGCCGGGATGTGCGGCGTGAGCGAATTGCCCCGGGTGACGGTTTTCACCGACGGCGCCTGCTCGGGCAATCCCGGCCCCGGCGGCTGGGGTGCGATCCTGAAATTCGGCGATACCGAGAAGGAATTGAAGGGCGGCGAGGCGCACACCACCAACAACCGCATGGAATTGATGGCGGCGATCTCGGCGCTGGAAGCGCTGAAGAAACCCTGCGTGGTCGACCTCACCACCGACAGCCAGTATGTCCGCCAGGGCATCACCGGCTGGATCCATGGCTGGAAGAAGAACGGCTGGCGCACCGCGGACAAGAAGCCGGTCAAGAATGTCGATTTGTGGCAGCGGCTCGACGCCGCGCTGAAACCGCATCAGGTGCACTGGCACTGGATCAAGGGCCACGCCGGCCACGAGGAAAACGAGCGCGCCGACCAGCTCGCCCGCGAGGGCGTCGCGATGGCGCGGTTGAAGGCGTAGGCGGGGAGAGCGAAGCGGCTCTTCCCCTCTCCCCTTGTGGGAGAGGGTGGCCACGATACGAAGTATCGTGGATGGGTGAGGGGTTCTCTCCGCGGATAGAGACCCCTCATCCGGCGCGCTGCGCGCCACCTTCTCCCACAAGGGGAGAAGGGAAGCAAAGCCGGGCGACGACAGTTGTGTGTGCGGCGACGGCCTCTGCTTATAGCTGCCCCAGCAGCGTATCGCCGCCGGAAACCTCGACCTTGCCGGGAGCGGGCTCGCGGTTGAGCTTCTTGACCACGCCGTCTTCCACCAGCATCGAGTAACGGTGCGAGCGGATGCCGAGGCCGTTGCCGGAAGCGTCGAGCTCCATGCCGATCGCCTTGGTGAAGTCGGCATTGCCGTCGGCGAGGAACACCGCCTCGTCGCGCTGGTCGGTGTCGCGCTTCCAGGCGTTCATGACGAAGGCGTCGTTGACCGAGACGATCGCGATCGTGTTCACGCCCTTGTCCTTGATCGCATAGGCGTTGAGGAAGATGCTGGGCAGGTGCATCTTGTGGCAGGTGCCGGTATAGGCGCCGGGCACCGCGAACAGCGCCACCTTCTTGCCCTTGAAAATATCGTCGGTGGTTTTGACCTGCGGACCTTCCGCCGTCATCACGCGAAACTTGGCTTCCGGCAACTTGTCGCCAACGCTGATCGTCATCGTCAATTCTCCCTGGGATGTGCGGGTGTGTCTTAGAGCATTTTGGGGTGGGGAGGAAACTACCTCACCGTGGTTTGATGGGCGAAGCCGTCATTCCGGGGCGATGCGAAGCATCGAACCCGGAATCTCAAGATTCCGGGTCTGGTGCTGGCGCACCATCCCGGAATGACGAGGCTTGAATTATTCCCGCTCCGCGCGATGACGACGGGGGGCTTCAGGCCGCGGCCTTCTTCTCGTCGCGCAGTTCGCGGCGCAGGATCTTGCCGACATTGGTTTTGGGCAGGTCGGTCCTGAACTCGATCTGCTTGGGGACCTTGTAGGCGGTCAGCTGCGTGGCGCAGAATTTGATCACCTCCTCGGCGGTCAAATTGGGGTCCTTCTTGACGATGAAGGCTTTCACGGCCTCGCCCGACTTGGCGTCCTGGACGCCGATCACGGCGCATTCCAGCACGCCCGGATGGCTCGCGATCACTTCCTCGATTTCGTTCGGATAGACGTTGAAGCCGGAGACCAGGATCATGTCCTTCTTGCGGTCCACGATCTTGGTGTAGCCGTTCTCATCCATTACGCCGATATCGCCGGTGCGGAAATAACCATCGGCAGTCATCACGTTCGCGGTCTCTTCCGGCCGGTTCCAGTAGCCGGCCATCACCTGCGGACCCTTGGCGCAGATTTCGCCGGGCTGGCCGAGCGGCACTTCGTTGCCGTCATCGTCGCGGATCGAGAGATGGGTCGAGGGAACGGGAATGCCGATCGAGCCGGAGAACTTGTCGGTGTCGGCGGGATTGCAGGTCAGCGTCGGCGAAGTCTCCGACAGGCCATAGCCCTCCGACAGCGGGATACCGGTCACCGCCAGCCACTTCTCGGCGACCGGCTTTTGCGTCGCCATGCCGCCGCCATTGGCGATTTTCAGCTTGGAGAAATCGAGCTTGTCAAAGCCTGGCGTGTTCAACAGGCCATTGTAGAGCGTGTTCACCGCCGGAAAAAAGCTGACCTGGTACTTCGCCAGTTCCTTGACGAAGCCGGCCATGTCGCGCGGGTTGGGAATCAACAGATTGGTGCCGCCGCTGCGTACTCCCAGCAGGTAGCACGCGGTCAGTGCGAAGATGTGATAAAGCGGCAGCGCGCAGACGATGACCATTTGGTCGACAATCGGCGGCTTCTTCAGCGCCGGCTGCAGCCAGGCGTCGTTCTGCAGCACGTTGGCGAGCACGTTGCGGTGGAGCAGGGTGGCGCCCTTGGAAACGCCCGTCGTGCCGCCGGTATATTGCAGGAAAGCGACGTCTTCGCGCGTGATCGCAGGCTTGGTGAATTTCAGGCCGCGGCCGGCCGCAAGCGCGTCGTTGAAGGTGACGGCGCCCGCAATCGAATAGGGCGGCACCATCTTCTTGACGCGGCGGAGCACCAGATTGACGATCACGCCCTTGAAGCCGAGCAGGTCGCCCATGCTGCCGACGATCACATGCTTGACCGCGGTCCTGGCGATCACCTGCTGCACGGTGGTGGCGAAATTCTCCAGCACCACGATCGCTTCGGCGCCGGAATCCTTCAGCTGATGTTCGAGTTCGCGCGGGGTGTAGAGCGGATTGACGTTCACCACCGCATAGCCGGCGCGCAGCACGGCGGCGGTCGAGACCGGATATTGCAGCACGTTCGGCATCATCAGCGCGACGCGGGCCCCCTTCTGCAGGCCCTTGCTCTGCAGATAGGCAGCGAGCGCCAGCGACATCTCGTCGAGGTCGCGGTAGCTGATCGACTTGTCCATGCAGATGAAGGCTTTGCGATCGGAAAACTTCGCAAAGCTTTCTTCCAGCAGCTCAACCAGCGATGAATACTGCGTAACATCGATGTCGGCGGGCACGCCGGCCGGGTATTGCTTGAGCCAGATTCGCTCCATGGTATTTCCCCTCTGGTTTAGAGCCCCCGTTTCTTGGCCGGGTCGCCTTGTTTTTGGCAGTATTTAGAATGCCGCGGCCGATGGCAAGCGGCTGCGCGCTATCGACGCATTGTCGGCCAAAAACAACCGGTCAGGGAGTCCAAAAACTTGCCTAAGCGAGGGGGCCGACGGAGCTATTAGCCGGCGGGCTTGGTCTCGGTTTTGGGCTTGGCGGCAGCCTTGGGCTTGGCCGGTTTTGCTGCCGGCTTGGCGGCGGTGGCGGCGGGCTTTTCGGCCGCCTTCGGGGCGGCATCGGGCTTGGCGTTGGCATGCCTGACCGGGGCCGGTTTGGCATCGGATTTGGCTTCGGTCTTCGCTTCGGTCTTGGCTTCGTTCTTGGGCGAAGCCGCCGCGTCCGGCTTCCTGGCCGCGACCCGCGATTTCTTTCCGCGCCGCGGCGTCGCCTGCTTTTCGGTGTCCGCCGCGACCGCGGCGATCAGGGCCGCTCCGGTTCGCTTCGGGCCGGTATACACCACCATGGGTTCGGAGGCCACGGGGCCCTCCGCCAGCAGCGCCGACGGCTTCAGCATTGGCGGCTGCAGTCCGGCGGTGAAGAAAGTGACAGCGCTCTCGCCGCCGCTCGCAGAACCGCCGGCGTTGGCGGCGCTGGTCTCTTCATCCTCGTCGCTGGCCGGCTTGTGGCGCTTGCCGCCGCACATCTCGTCGCGCAGGTTCGGTGGCGAGGCATCGATCGGCGCCAGATTGTCGACGGTACCGAGCGAGGGACGCAACCACGACAGTCCGTTGGCGGCGAAACCGCGCTCGAGCAACTGCGCGGCCCGCACCGCGCGCATATGGCCGGATGAAGAGCCGAGCACAACGGCGATCAGCCGCCTGCCGTTGCGGGTCGCCGAGCCCACCAGATTATACCCGGAGGCGCAGATGAAACCGGTCTTGAAGCCGTCGGCGCCGGGATAGCGTCCGATCAGATGGTTGAAATTGTTGGTGACCCGGCGGCCGTAGCGGATCGAGGGAATGTGGTAGAAATATTCGTATTCCGGCAGATCGCGAATGATGGCGCGGGCGAGGATCGCCAGATCGCGCGCCGAGGTGATCTGACCGTCGGCGGGCAGGCCATTCGGATTGACGTAACTGGTCTGCGTCATGCCGAGCCGCTGCGCGTGCTCGTTCATGATCGCCGAGAATCCGTCGATCGAGCCGCCGACGCCCTCGGCGAGCACCACGGCCATGTCGTTGGCCGATTTCACCAACATCATCGCCAGCGCATTTTCGACGGTGACCTGCGTGCCCGGCCGCAAGCCCATCTTGGAGGGCGACTGCGAGGCGGCGACGGGCGACACCGTGAACAGCGTATCGAGCGACAGCTTGCCGTCCTTGACGGCCTTGAGCGTGGCATAGGCCGTCATCATCTTGGTGACGGAGGCGGGATACCACGGCATCGTGGCGTTATCCGCCTGCAGCACCTTTCCGGTATCGGCTTCGACGACCAGCAACGCTTCCGCGTGCACCATACGCGACGTAACGACAGCAAGCGCTGCGACGAAAAATATCCGGATCAACGATGAGTTGCGAAGCAGTGGTTGAAGAAAATGCACTATCCGATTCCGGTCCTTTGAGACCCGCCTTGGCAAAGGAGGTCTGACATCTGACTTTCGGGTTTCAAGCGTGTCCGGCGCGGTCGCTTACCGCAGCGCAAACCTATACCGGCTTGCCGATCCAGAACAGAGGCCCGGGGATTAAATCGTGGACGAATTGGACGCAATTTCGGCAAAATCCGAAGCGCGATGATGGTCGCGCCGGCCTACTTCGCCTCGATGCTGGCGCGGGCATTTTCCTGCACCATGAACTGGGCCCTTGCGAGTTCCGCAAAACGGCCGCCTTTGGCCACGAGTTCATCGAAAGTTCCGCTTTCGATCACGCGGCCATTGTCGAACACCAGGATGCGGGTGGCGTTGCGAATGGTCGAAAGCCGGTGCGCGATCACGAAGGTGGTGCGTCCCCTCATCACTTCATCGAGAGCGGCGTTAACCTTGGCCTCGGTGACGGCGTCGAGCGCGCTGGTCGCCTCGTCGAGGATCAGGATCGGCGGGTCCTTCAAAATCGCGCGTGCGATCGACAGGCGCTGCCTTTCGCCGCCGGAGAGCATGCGGCCGCGTTCGCCGGCATGGGTTTCGAATTTCCGCTCACCGCGTTCGATGAATTCCAGCGCCTGGGCGCGCGAGGCCGCGGTACGCATTTCCGCTTCGGTGGCGTCCGGTTTGCCGACGCGCAGATTGTCGGCGATCGAGCGGTTGAACAGCAGCGCTTCCTGGAACACGACGCCGATATTCCGCCTGAGCGCGGTCAGCTTCAGGCCGCGGATATCCATGCCGTCGATCTTGATGACGCCGGATTGCGGGTCGAAGGCGCGGTGCAACAACGCGATCGCGGTCGACTTGCCGGCGCCGGTCGGGCCGACCAGCGCGATGGTCTGGCCGGGCAGCGCCGTAAAGGAAAGGTCTTCGACCGCGGGCCGCTTGCCGTCATAGGAGAACGACACGTCGTTGAATTCGACCAGGCCGGAGAGCCGTCCAGTATCGATCGCGCCGGGGCGGTCCCGGACCGCGGGGACGGCGTCGAGTACGTCGAAGAACTCCTGCAGCCGCGGCGCTTCCATGAACACGTTGTTGATGAAGCTGACCACCTGTTCGAGCTTCTGGATCAGCATGGTCGCGAAGCTGACGAACATCACGATCTCGCCGACGGAGGTCAGCCCCTGTTCGTGCAGCGCGATGCCGACGGTGAAGATCGCGAGCACGGTGATGGTGGTGGAGGCACGCGTGATGACGGTGACCAGCGCCCACCATGACAGCACCGGCATCTGCGCGGCCAGCAGCTTGTCGGCGACGAAGCGCAGGCCCTGCACTTCGGCGTCGATGCGCACGAAGCTCTGCACCAGCGCGACATTGCCGAGCGCGTCGGAGGCGCGCGCCGACAGGTCGCTATATTGCGCCTCGACCTCGCTCTGCATGCCGTAGGTCTTGCGCACCACCAATGTGGTCAGCACCGTGAACACCACGCACAGCACGAACAGCAGGATCGCCAGCCGCCAGTTGATGTAGAGCGACAGCGGCAACAGCACGACCAGCGACAGGATCGCGGCAAAATGCTCGCGGAAGAAACCGAGCCAGAGCCGCCACAACGCATCGGTGCCGTTCAGCATCACCTTCATCAGCCGGCCGGAATGGGTGCCGGTATGGAAGGTCAACGGCAATTGCATGATGTGCTCGAAATAATCGGTCAAAACTGCCTGGCGCTGGCGATGCGCGAGGCGATCGGCGTTGAGCGCGACCGCGGCGCTGCAGCCGATGGTGAACAGGCCGAACGCCGCCCAGGCCCCCAGCAACGGCCAGGCCGAGGACGAGGAAAGCGGACCCGTCGACGGCTTGCCGGACAGCACATCGACGATGCGGCCGAACAGCACGGGCTCCGCGAACTGCGCGCCGGCCAGCAGCAAATTGGCGCCGGCGAGAATCCAGCCGAGCCCGGCCTCCTTGCCGAGCAACTCCAGGACGCGGGTGTAAAGGCGAAGCATGGAACTGCCGGAATGGCTGGAGGGGGCAACGGGCGCGTGCGGTCGAGCCGCATTCTAATCAGGGATCGCCGCCAAGAACCAGCGCAAGAACCAGCGCAAGAACCAGCGTCCACGCCTTTTGCTCAATCGATCAGGCGGCCGTTGAGCGGGGGCAGGAAGGTATCGTCGAAAATATCGGCAGCCGTCGGCCGCTTCTGGAATTTGAAATCTTCCGCGATCTGGTCGATCGAGCGCTCGAACCGCGCGGTATCGATGCCGCCGATGCCGTTATGTTTGACTTCGCCGGTGAGGATGTTGTCGGAGATCACCGTACGCAGGCGCTCGAGTTCGAGATCGCGCGATCCGCCGTCCATCCGGCTGACAACCTCATCCGCCGCACGCTCCGGCTCGCGGATGGCCAGTTGGGTGCCGGCAATGACTGCGCGCAAAAAACCCTTCACCGCCTCGGGCTTCCTGGCCGCGAATGCCGGGTTGACGATGATGGCGAACCCGTAGGCCTCGCAGCCGTAATCGGCATATTGAAACACCGCAAGGTCATCGGCCGGAACGCCGCGATCCCTCAAATTGACCGCCGACAGATAGGAAAAGCCGGCTACCGCATCGACCTGCCCCGCCGACAAGATCGGCTCGCGCACCGCGGCGCTGATTCTGTTCTGCTTGACGCTTGCGGCCTTGATTCCGTTTTGCCGCGCTAAACCGGGCCACAGCCGGATCGAAAGGTCACCCTCGGCGACGCCGAGGGTTTTGCCTTCGATATCGGAGAGCGCGTGGATGCCCCGGCTCTTGCGGGCGACGATGGCATAGGGCGATTTGTTGAACAGCACGAACACCGCCTTGATCGGCGGCGCGCTTGCCTTGTCGCGAAAACGAATGAGTTCGTTGAAATCGACCAGCGCGAAATCGCTGCTGCCGGCCGCAACCCGTGCAATGGCGTCCGGCGATCCGCTGGCGAGATTGATCGCGACCGCCAGACCCTCCGAACTGAACAGACCGCGGGCCGACGCCAGTATGAACGGGGCCGCGCCCGCCTCGATCGGCCGATCGAGCGAAAACTGGATCGCGATCGGGGGCCTCGGTTCGTCGGCGGCCAGGCTCTGGTTCGGATCGCCGCACACGATGGAGCAAAGGCCGATCAGCGCGGCCAGGATCGAGCGGATGGCTTTGGTCCGGATTACGCGCATCGGGCTTACGTCAGCATGGGGTGGGGCAAGTTGCCGCGCCGGCTGTGTCTGTTTCACGACATCGCGCGCGTCATTACAAGCACCGAAACAAGCACCGAACGCACGCATTTTGCCGCATCCAGTCTGAATGGTCGATGACTGCCACGATTCCGCCAGAGATCGTTCAGCTCCCATTCGGAATGGGGAACCTAACATCGGCGCAGTGGTTAGCTATCCAAGGCCTGTCGGGCCATGCGACCACGGAGGATAGTGCGATGTTTGCGCGAAAAGCTGTGTTTTCATCAATTGGCCGCGCCTGCGCGGTGGCGACGGTTGTGGCGGTCGCGCTGACGGCGGTTGAACCGTCGATGGCGTTCGCGGGCTCGGCACCTTCAGGCAAGGGCATCACGGCCGCGACCGGGACCAGTGGCGCGACCGACATCAGCGCGCGCCGCAGATATTATCGCGGCGGCGGTGCTGCGGCCGCGGCGGCCTTTGCCGGGATCGTCGGCACGGGCTTGGCGATTGCCGCGGCCCAGGACCGCCGCGACTATTATGACAGCTATGGTTATTACGGCGGCGGCCCGACCTACTACGGCGGCCCGGTGTATTACGGGGGTGGCCCGTATTACGGTGGCGGCTACTACGGCTCCAAGGCATCCGTGCCGTATTTCCGCGGCCATCCCAATGCCGGCTGGTAACGACAAAATTTTAGGAAAAACGAATCCACCGGCTGTTCCGGCCGGTGGATTTTTTGATTGTCAAACCGGCCGTTAACACGCTGGCCATGAGTTTCGATTAGGTTCGAGCAATGAGTGATTCGCTCGGGCGGCTTTATCAAGCGGTGATCGCGGCCAAGGATCTCGATCCGGCAACGTCGCGCACCGCCCGGCTGTTTCAGCGCGGTCCGGCCAAGATGGCCAAGAAACTCGCCGAGGAAGCCATCGAAGTCGTGATCGACGCCGTCAACGGCAAGACCGACGCCGTGGTCCGCGAGAGCGCGGACCTGCTCTATAACCTGACCGTTCTATGGGCGTCGGCCGGGGTAAGGCCCGAGGACGTCTGGCGCGAGATGGAGCGGCGGGAACATCTGATGGGCATTGCCGAGAAGCTGCCGAAGTCCACGGTGAAACTGTCCGCGGTCCCCGCTACCCCGGAAGTGCGGCGGCGAATTGTCGCGCTCGAAAACCGCCTGCGCAAGCGACGCTAAGCGCGCGGCTTTCGCTCGAAAACGCTGCAAGAAGCCTCAAAATCCCTCATTGACCGCCATGGACAAATGCGCCCGATGGTGGTTCATCGCGCCCATGCTGAGACGAATTTACGACTGGTGCATCGACGCCGCCGACAAGCCCTACGCGCTCTGGATTCTGGCAGCCGTAGCCTTTGCCGAAAGTTCCTTCTTCCCGG
This sequence comes from Bradyrhizobium sp. Ash2021, assembly GCF_031202265.1. Taxonomy (NCBI): domain Bacteria; kingdom Pseudomonadati; phylum Pseudomonadota; class Alphaproteobacteria; order Hyphomicrobiales; family Nitrobacteraceae; genus Bradyrhizobium; species Bradyrhizobium sp. Ash2021. The sequence goes on from NZ_CP100604.1 coordinate 1,372,230, forward strand.
TCCCCCCCGATATCATGCTGCTGCCGATGTCGCTGGCGCGGCCGAAGCGGGCATGGTGGTTCGCCGCCATCTGCACCGTCGCGTCGGTGACCGGCGGCTTGCTCGGCTATGCGATCGGCGCGCTGCTCTATGACTCGATCGGGCACTGGCTGATCACGCTCTACGGCCTCAGCGACAAGGTCGACGCCTTCCGCGCGTCGTATGCCGAATGGGGCGCGGTGATCATCCTGGTGAAGGGTTTGACGCCGATCCCCTACAAGCTCGTCACTATCACCTCGGGTTTCGCCGGCTACAACATCGGGCTGTTTATACTGTGCTCGATTGTCGCACGCGGCGGGCGGTTCTTCGTGGTCGCCGTCCTGCTCAACCGCTACGGCGATGTCATTCGGGCCGAACTGGAAAAGCGGTTGGGTCTGTGGGTGGCGCTCGGGGCTGCGGTCCTCGTGCTCGGATTCTACATCGCGTTCCGGTTGATCTAGCCGGAAGCAGCTTTGCCGGTCCGGGCCTTCAGGTTACGCTGGCCAATATGCTCGATCGAATCGACATTCTCTTCAGGCCGTTCGGCGCGCATGTCGCGACCGCGGGCTTGGCGTTGTCGATGCTGACGATGGCGCCGGTGGCCTCCTGGCCGCAGGCCGCGCCGCCGTCTTCGCTCGGCGTGCAGTCGCCGGCGCAGCAACCGGTGCCCGCGCAGCCGGTGCCGCAGCAGATCGAGCCCGCGCCGCCGCCGCCAGCGGTGCGCGAGGAAAATCCGGGCCTGATCAATGAAATGGGAAAGCTGTTCGAGAAATCGCTCGCGATCCTGCCGAAAATGAAGAGCCCAGGCGAGACCATCGACGATCTCAACGCCCGCGCAAAAGATGCCGGCGAGAGCTTGTCGAACATGGCGAAGCCGTCGCTGATGGTGACCGGGCGCGCGGCGTGCGTGGTGGCCACCAACGGTGCACCGGACTGCAAGGCCGGCGCCGACAGGCTCTGTCAGAGCAAGGGTTACAAGGAAGGCAAGAGCCTCGACACCGACGCGGCCGAAAAATGCTCGCCGAAAGTGTTCCTGCCAGGCCGCAAACGCGAGCCGGGCGACTGCAAGACCGAGAATTACGTGATCCGGGCGCTGTGCCAATAGAGTATGATCCGATCGGTTCATGATCCAGCGTCAAAACGCAATACTTGACAGTGGAAAGATTGGCTAGTTGGTACGATGTCTGGCATCCCCAGGGCCAACGCTCACTCCGCTGACTAACCTGAAGGAACTATTCGAATGTCCATGCCGGCCTTGTTCAAGGGGCGTCTGTCGGTTCCCGTGATCGGTGCGCCGCTGTTCATCATTTCCGTACCCGACCTGGTGATCGCGCAATGCAAGGCCGGCGTGGTCGGATCGTTCCCGGCACTGAACGCGCGGCCGGCGGCGCTGCTCGACGAATGGATCGCGCGGATCAAGGAGGAACTCGCCGCCCACGACAAGGCGCATCCCGCCCGGCTGTCGGCGCCGTTCGCGGTGAACCAGATCGTGCACAAGTCGAACAACCGGCTCGATCACGACCTTGCGGTTTGCGAGAAGCACAAAGTGCCGATGATGATCACCTCGCTCGGCGCGCGCGAGGAGCTCAATCAGGCAGCCCATGGCTGGGGCGGCATCGTGTTCCACGACGTCATCAATCAGAGGTTCGCGCACAAGGCGGTCGAGAAGGGCGCCGATGGCCTGATCCTGGTCTCCGCCGGCGCCGGCGGCCATGCCGGCGAGATTTCGCCGTTCGCCTTTGTCGCTGAGACGCGGCAATGGTTCGACGGTCCGATCGCGCTGTCGGGCGCGATCGCCACCGGCCGCGCCATTCGCGCCGCGCGGATTCTCGGCGCCGACTTCGCCTATATCGGCTCCGCCTTCATCGCCACCGCGGAAGCCAATGCGGTGGAAGGCTACAAGCAGATGATCACGGCGGCGGGTGCGGAAGACATCGTCTATTCGAACCTGTTCACCGGCGTGCACGGCAATTATCTGAAGCCGTCGATCGTCGCCGCCGGCATGGATCCGGAAAACCTGCCGACCTCGGATCCGTCGAAAATGAGTTTTGGCACCGACGCGTCGGGCGAACGGGCAAAGCCAAAGGCCTGGAAGGAAATCTGGGGCAGCGGCCAGGGCGTCGGCAGCGTCGCAAAAGTGCTGCCCGCCGGCGACCTGATCGCGCGGTTCAGACAAGAATACGCCGAGGCCATCGACCCCGCGCTGTGACGTTGGATGCATCGTGTCCCGGACGCGGCGCAGCGTGCATAAGCGCGTTTACGCGCGTCTTCGACGCGCTATGGCTGCTCCGCAGAGCCGGGACCCACACCTCGCAAAGCAAGATGGACCCCGGATCAGCAGCGCACCGCTTGCGCGGTGCGCTGCATCCGGGGAACGCCAGTAGAGACCTGGTGCCACTTGATGCGCACGCAACCCCTGTGCCACAAAGACCCGCATGACAGCCAGCAAGCTCAACGTCGTCAACCATCCCCTGGTCCAGCACAAGCTTACGCTGATGCGCGAGCGCGAGCGTTCGATCAAGGGCTTTCGCGAGCTCACGAACGAGATCGGGATGCTGCTTTGCTATGAAGTCACGCGCGACTTGCCGCTCGAACTGGTGGACATCGAGACGCCGCTGACCCCGATGCAGGCGCCGATGATCGCGGGCAAGAAACTGACGCTGGCGCCGATCCTGCGCGCCGGCGTCGGATTTCTGGACGGAATGCTGGCGATGGTGCCGTCGGCGCGCGTGGCGCATATCGGGCTCTATCGCGATCCCAAGACGTTGCAAGCTGTCGAATATTACTTCAAGGCGCCGCAGGATCTGTCGGATCGCACGGTGATCCTGATGGATCCGATGCTTGCGACCGGCAATTCCGCCTGCGCGGCCGCAGCCCTGCTCAAGTCGCGGGGCGCCCGTGACATCAGGTTTGTCTGCCTGCTGGCCGCGCCCGAGGGCATCGCGCACTTCCAGAAGGAGCATCCCGACATCCCGGTCTGGACCGCGGCCGTCGACGAAAAGCTGAACGACCACGGCTACATCCTGCCGGGCCTCGGCGACGCCGGCGACCGGATGTTCGGCACCAAGTGATGTCCGCTTGATGGATCCGATCTTTCGCGTCGACGGCGATCGCGTCGTCACCAGCCCCGACGCGGCTGGCCCCTGGGATCCGCGCATGCAGCACGGTTCGGCGCCGGCAGCGCTGGTGGTGTGGGCGGCCGAGGCGATACCGTCGCCGGTGCCGATGCAGATTGCGCGCGTCACCATCGATCTGATGCGCCCCGTGCCGGTGGCGCCGTTGACGATCGAGCGCGAAATCTTGCGCGAGGGCCGCAAGATCCAGCTTTGCGCGATCAAACTGCTTGCCGACGGCGTTGTCGTGGTCGGCGCGACCGTGCTGAAGATCAAGACGCAGTCGCTGGCATTGCCGCCCGAGATCGCGGATGTGCCGCTCGAACTGCCGGGGCCCGATCAATCGATGGTCGAACCCGCCGACAATGCCGGCAGTCCATTCACAAAGTGCATTTCGATGCGCGCCGCGCATGGCCGCTTCGGCATGGTCGGCCCCGCCGCGATCTGGTTTCGGATCGACCAGCCGCTGATCGCGGGATCGCCGATCTCGCAGGCGATGCGCGCCGTGGTCGCGGCCGACTTTTCCAACGGAACATCCGCGCTCGACTTCCGCCAATGGACCTTCATCAACGCCGACCTCAGCGTCAATTTTGCGCGGCAGCCGGTCGGCGAGTGGATCCTGCTCGATGGGGAATGCTGGATCGGCCCTGACGGCGCGGGGCTGGCGATGTCGCGGCTCGCGGATCGAAGCGGCTATTTCGGCCGCGCCGTCCAGAGCCTCGTGATCGAGAAGCGGTAACGCGTCGAAGTCACGCGATGCGCTGCCAAGCGGCATTTTCCCTAACAAAAACTGGCGAGGCGTCCTGCCGTCGGCGCCAAGGGCTGGGCCGGCCGCATCAACCTTGACACGTGACCAAATGGTCACCTATTATCCGTCCCATGGATGCTGTGTTCAGAGCCCTTGCGGACCCGACGCGCCGAAGCCTGCTCGACGAATTGTTCAAGCGGGATGGGCAGACGCTGAGCGAACTCGAGGAGCGGCTGCCGATGACGCGCTTCGGTGTGATGAAGCACCTGAAGTTGCTCGAGGAGGCCGGTCTCGTCGTGAGCAAGCGGCGCGGCCGCGAGAAATTGCACTTCCTGAACCCGGTTCCGATCCGGCTGGTCCACGACCGCTGGGTGAGCAAATACGCCGAACCCTGGGCCGCCGACTTGAGCGAACTCAAGCGCACATTGGAGAAGACGATGGAGAAGGTTTTCGAAATCTACATCAAGACAACGCCCGAGCGCCTCTGGCACGCCATAACCGACACCGAGATGCGGCGCAAATACACGTTTGGCGCCGTCGTCACGTCGGATTGGGCGCAGGGCTCACGCTACGAGGGCCGCGGCCACGGCAATTTGATCTTCGAGGGCGAGAATCTGGAGATCGATCCGCCGCGCCGGCTGGTGCAGAGTTTTCGGGCGGTCTGGGGCGAGGACGTCAAGGGCGAGGGGACGTCGCGGGTGACCTGGGAGATCGAACAGGTCGGCGATTCCTGCCGGCTCACCGTCACCCACGATCAGCTGCGCGACGGCGCCAACAACCAGCTCTATGGCGGCTGGCCGATGATTCTTTCCGGAATCAAGACGCTGCTGGAGTCCGGCGAAATGCTGACGACGCCGGGATCGCTGCGCTGGGTGGAAGGCCGGAACGAGCACCTGCCCGAAGTGCACTGAGCGCGAATTTTCGCGGGCGATCGACCACCAAATTCCGGAAGGAGCAATCAATGCCAAAGCTGGTTGTCTACAATTCGATGTCGCTGGATGGCTACTTTACCGATGCCAAAGGCGACATGAGCTGGGCCCATAAGCAGGACCCGGAGTGGCAGGCCTTCGTCGCGGAGAACGCGCGCGGCGGCGGCCAGCTGCTGTTCGGCCGGATCACCTATGATTTGATGGCGAGCTTCTGGCCGACGCCGCTTGCGATGCAAAGCAATCCAACCATTGCCGAGCGGATGAACAACTTAAGGAAATACGTGTTCTCCACGACGATGGACCAGGCCTCATGGCGCAACACCACGCTGTTCAAGGGCGATCTTGCCACCGAAGTCCGCAAGCTGAAGCAAAAGCCCGGTCCTGACATCGTGATTATGGGAAGCGGCAGCCTCGTCGCCCAATTGGCGGAAGCCGGATTGATCGACGAATACCAGATCGTGCTCAACCCGCTGGTCGTCGGCAGCGGCCGCACGCTGTTCGAGGGCGTCAAGCGCAAGCTGCCGATGAAGCTCGCGAAGTCGCGGGCGTTCGGCAATGGCAATGTCGTGCTGTTTTATGAGCCGGTCGATCAATTGCTGGGGTGAGCGACACGCTCGTGTCCCGGATGCTGCGCAACGCGCCGCGTTTGCGGCGTGGTGCGCTGCTGATCCGGGACCCAGCAAGCGGCACTGTGGGTCCCGGCTCTGCGGAGCAGCGCTGAAGAAGCACTGCACCGCGTCCGGGACACGCGAGCGTCAGCCCACCATCCGCTGGTGGCCGACCCAAAAGCCCGCCTTCAGCACCTTCTTGTCGACCTTGCCGACGCCGGTCATCGGCAGCTCCTTGACGAACTTGATGTGCTTTGGCGCGTGCGCCGAACCCTTCCTGGCTTTCACGAGGTTGATCAGTTCGTCCGCGTTCGGCCTCGTACCGTCGCGCGCGACGATCACGGCGGTGACGGCCTCGCCCCATTTGTCGTCGGGCACGCCGACCACGGCGACCATCGCGACGTCGGCGTGCTGCGACAGGACATCTTCGATTTCGCGCGGAAAGATGTTGAAGCCGCCGGTGACGATCATGTCCTTCTTGCGGTCGAGGATGAACATGTAGCCGCGCTCGTCGGCGCGGGCGATGTCGCCGGTATGCAGCCAGCCGCTCTTCAGCGTTTCCGCGGTCTGCTCGGGCCGTCTCCAGTATTCCGCCATCACATGTGAGGCGCGCACGCAGATCTCGCCGGCCTCGCCGGTTGCGACCTCCTGGTCATCATTGTCCAAAATCCTGACCTGGCAGGCGGCAATCGGGAATCCGCAGGACAGGAATAGCTCCGGCGTCTTGGGATCGTGGTCCGCCTTGCGCAGCACCGAGACCGGATAGCATTCGGTCTGGCCATAGAGCTGCGAGAACACCGGCCCGATCCGCTCGATGCCCTCGACCAGCCGGCTCGGCGACATCGCCGACGCGCCATAGAGCAGCAATTCGAGCGAGGACAGATCGGTCTTGTCGAGCGAAGGATGATCCAGCATCACATAGATCATGGTCGGCACGAACAGCGTGAAGTTGATGCGCTCGCGCGCGATGGTCTTGAACACCGCCTCCGGATCGAAGCCCTTGAGCATATGCACGGTGCCACCGCGCATCAGCGTCGGCAGCACTTTGGTGCCGGCGACATGGCTGATCGGCGCCACCGTGAGATAGCGCGGCGTCTCCGGAATTTCGAAATCGGCCAGGATCGCGCTGGCAAAGCCGCCATATTCGCGGTGGTAACGCAGCGCGCCCTTGGATTTGCCGGTGGTGCCGCCGGTGTAATTCAGCGTCGCGATATCGTCGGGGCCGGCGAAGCAGCGCGGGCTGGCGTGGCCGGCAGTCTCGATCGCCTGCAACAGATCGACACCGCAATTGGCGGGACCGAGCGTAAAGACGTTTTTCACGCCGAGCGCCTTGGCGGCGAGATCGCCGCCGCGATCGCGGAACGTGACGCCGTCGATCACCAGCATCTGCGCCTCGGAATCCTCGAGCTGGAACAGTTGATCGTCGAGCGATCCCAGGGGATGCAGCCAGGTGATTGCCAGCCGCGCCAGTTGCGCGGCGACGCCCGCGCACCAGGTGTCGGCGCGGTTGGCGGTCAAAAACGCGACGCGGGTGCCGGGCGCAAAGCCGAGCTGCATGAACACTTTCTGGATCCGCCCGATCAGCTCGGTCGCGCCCTGATAGCTGAGTGATCCGCCCGGCCAGCTGAACGCCGTGCGCTGTGGGTAGCGCGCCAGCGCGCGCAGCGTCTGTTCGCACGTCGATGGAAACGCATAGAGCGGATCGCTCATTCTCTCGTCCTCCCGATTGTGTCGCTTTGTCTTCGGCGTTTGATCGTGCCAAAGTTGGCCGCAACGCTAGCACACAAAAGCCGCTGCTCAAGCCGGGAACAAGCCCCTTGCCAACCGCCGATCCTCTTTCGCGCTTCCGCGACCGCCTCAGCCTGCCGTTGATCGCAGCACCGATGTTCCTCGTCTCCGGGGTCGAGCTGGTGGCGGCTGCCTGCCGCAACGGCGTGATCGGTTCATTCCCGACGGTGAATTGCCGCAGCCCCGAGGAGCTCGATGGCTGGCTTGGCGAGATAGACCAGCGGCTGCGCCAGCATTCGGATGCAAGCGGCAAGCCCGCGGCGCCGGTTTGCGCAAACCTGATCGTGCATCGCTCCAACGCGCGGCTCGCACAGGATCTAGCGGTGTTGCTGCGGCACCGGCCCGAGATGGTCATCACGTCGGTCGGATCGCCGGCGCCGGTGCTGGCGCCGCTGCACGATGCCGGCGCGCTGGTTTTCGCCGATGTCGCCAGCATCCGCCACGCCGAGCGCGCGGTGGCCGCCGGCGCCGACGGGCTGGTGCTGCTGACGGCGGGCGCGGGCGGCCAGACCGGCTGGCTCAACCCGTTCGTGTTCGTGCGCGCGGTGCGCGCGTTCTTCGACGGGCCGGTGGTGCTCGCGGGCGGCATCGGCGACGGCCACGCGCTCCGTGCGGCGCAGGCGCTCGGCTGCGATCTCGCCTACATGGGGACCAAGTTTATCGCCACGCGCGAAAGCATGGCGGACGCGCGATACAAGGCGATGCTGGTCGAAAGCAGCGCCGACGATATTCTGCTGACCACCGCGTTCACGGGATTGCAGACCAACATGCTGCGGCCGTCGATTGAGGCGGCGGGCCTCGACCCCGACGATCTGCCGCAGCGCGGCGCAATCGATATCGGCAAGGACATCGACGTCGGTGCCCGCGAAAACCGCCCGAAACGCTGGCGGGATATCTGGAGCGCAGGCCATGCGACCTCGGGTGTGACCGAGGTGCTCCCGGTCGACGAACTCGTGGCGCGGACAATTGCGGAATACGAAGCCGCGAGCGCGCATGTGAAGCTCGGCTGAGAGAAACGCTCAATTTGTAAACGGGCATTCACTGTCATGCCCCGCTTCAAGCGGGGCATCCAGTACACCGCGGCACACGTCGTGATTACGATGCGGGACACGGAGTACTGGATGCCCCGGTCATAGGCGAGCGGAAGCGACGCCGTCCTTCGGACGGCTATGCCGGGCGACGACGAGAGGAGAAGTGGTTCGAGGCCGCCCTAGTTCGCCACGAAATACCAAACCTTGCCGTAGCGGACGAGCCGGGTCGGCGGCTTGTCGTCGAACTCGAAGAATTTTTTGGGATCGCCGCCGGACGGCACGTGCAGGAAGCCGGTGAAAGTGTGCTTCAGGCCGCGCGAGGTCAGGAACAGCACATAGGTGCCCTGGTCGGTCTGGTCGACGACGATGTCGTTACCGCCTGCGGAGACATTCGGCGCGTCGTCGCCGAGCGCGATCAGGTTTTCGTTGGTGTCGACATTGGGCTTGAGATCGCCGGCTTCGACCCGCGCCACGATCCGTTCGCGCTCAGTGCGGTGCCAGTCGAAATTTCGCTGTAACGCGATCTGCTGCAGCGGCGCCCAGGCGAGGATCGTAAGCGTCAACGCGCAAATGAAAAACGGTGCCGCGAACTGGGCCCCGCCGTGGCGGACCCTTATCAGCAATGTCGCGGACCACAGGCCGCAGCCGAAAAACATCAAGGCGACCAGCGGCAGGATGCCGAGCAGGACAAAGCTCGAAGGCCAGTCCGCCATCGCCAATTCGAAGGTCGCGATCAACAGCGTGACGATCGAGACGGTGGTGGCCGCCAGCAAGGCGGTGCGGACCGACGGCGTTGCCGCCGCTTCCGTCGTGCTCTGATGTGTCGATCCCGCCATTCAAAACTGTCCCGCGGCGCGGTTCGCGCCCTATCGAGGCTGTGCGGCCTTAACGCGCCGTTAACTACGGCAGCCCCAACAATAGCCCCAGAGGATGGTCAGCCGCCACCGCCGGACCGCCCGACAGCGAAGGGGATGCGAGATGGATTTCGAGGCGCTTTTTGCAAAAACCCCGGCGACAATCGATGAACTCAAGACCCGGGTGTTTTATGCCCTGCAGCGGCATCCGATGTGCCGCAGCGTCGAATTCGACATCGTCAGCACGCCCCGCACGCGCAGGACCAACTGGACGGTCAGCCTGCGCTCGGTCGCGCCGGGCGCGGTATGGGAAGCGCACGAAATCGTCGCGGATATCCAGGATGCCTATGATCTGGCCGCGGCGGCCTGATTTCCGGTTATTTCAGCACGATTTTCAGCTCGTTCCCCATGCCGTGACCCCTTCAGCGGCATGGTAAAGCCTTAATTGGCATCCAGTTTTCGAGGGTAGGCCGAGGCGGTCGACGCGAATGGAGACCTTTTTGACCAGAGCCATTACCCTCGTCGCGCTGACCTGTTTCCTCGTGGTCGGCGCCGCCGCCACCAGTATTCTCGGCCGCGACAGTGTATCGGCGGCGCGATACGAGGTGGCTGCCGCGGTGATCGACAAGCCCCTTGTTTCGAACAAGGAAGCCAAGAAGGACCGGCTTGCCATCGCCGCTTTGGCGCTGGCGTCGTTCGACCCGCCGCAAACCCAAATTCAGGCACAGGTACAGGCTCAAGCCGAGCCGCAAGCCCAGACCCAACCTCAAACCCAAGCCCAACCTCAAACTGTGCTGCTGACCGAGCCGCTGCGTCAGGCCTATGCCTCCAGCACCTCCGCCGACAACGTCATGCCGAAGCTGGCCGACCCGGCCGCGGCGCCGAAGCCGAAGGCCGCGAGCAAGCCGCAGCCGCAAAAGACCTACGCGCTATTGAGCGACGTGCAGATCGCCGGCATCAAGGAACGCCTGAAATTGTCCTCGGAGCAGGAATCCTATTGGCCGCCGGTGGAGAGCGCGTTGCGCGCCGTCGCCCGCAAGATCCACGCCAAGCGGCAGGTTGACCCGGGCGCCACCGGCGTGCCGATCGATCCCGACTCCGAAGAAGTCCAGCAATTGAAATCGGCGGCAATGCCGCTGCTGTTCCAGCTCCGCGAAGACCAGAAGAGCGAAGTGCGCTCGCTCGCCCGCATCATCGGGCTGGAAAAAGTCGCCGCGATGATTTGAGGCGAGGGCGACGCGATCGCCATCTGGCCATCGCACCGCTCCCACGATTTTTATCTGACGCGTTTTCTTAACGCGAACCGGTCTCCACTTCGCTCGAAAACGTTATGATTCACCTCAATGCGCCGAGCCCTGGATGGCCCAGACGAAATCCGTCTTCACCTGATCCGAAAACAGCGTCGGGTCGGCCATATCCACCCAGCCGTTCGGGATGTACGTATCGGGATAGGGCGCTCCAGGATATGTCGCGCGGGCATGACAGGACATGCAGTTCGAATTGATGCCGTCGGCCTGCGCGGTTTCGAGGAATGGATTGTAACAGACGACCGATTTGCCCTTGGGATCGGTCGGCGGGAACACGATCGAATCCGAGATGCACATCGCATAGCTGCGCCACGGCCCCTTGATCCGGTCCGGGCCCAGCATGCCATCGACGCTTCCGGGAATGTTGCCGGGCGGGTTCTGGCCGTTCTGCCACCAGAAGGTCTGCCAGGTCCAGTTCGCGATTTCCTTGGTCGTGATGTGCATGGCCAGCAGGATTTGGTAATCGCCGCTCGCGAGGCTTGAAGCCCCGCTGAGGCTGAGCGTCGCGTTGATCCTACTCGCCGTATCCTCATCCACCTTGATCGCATAAAAGCTCGTCAGCGGGACGATCTGGGCCGTCACCGTTTTGCCGTTGCAATCGATCTGCGTCGTGCCGGACCGGGAGTTGCTGGGATCGACGGCGACGCATTGATTCCAGGTGTCGGGGGTCGGCTGGCTGGGGCTGGAACTGTTCTGCGGGCCGGCCCAAAGCGGTATCGCCGAAAGCTGATCGGCTTTCGCCGGCACGAACACCATCTTGAGATCGGTCGCGGCCGCGGGAAAGTCGACGATCTTCCGGTTCGCGACCGGCGTTGCGTTCTGGTTGAAATACGCGTTCAACCGATCGAGGTCGGAACTCTTGGTGTAGTTCGTGTCGGGCCCGCCCGGGTTCGCCGTCGGATGGGATACCGCCACGAAATTTGCCGAGTCGGGACTGAGCTTGACGAAGGCGAGCAGTCGGCTCTTCGCCGCGCTCGGCGCGATCTGCATCGACAAAAGGTTGCCGGATCGCACGGTGCGGTGGCTGAGTTGGCGGGGTATTGCGAACGGGCGCAGGCTTCTCGCTTGACGCGCCACCGACGCCGTCAGCGCCGGGCCGGAAAACGCTTCCTGCTCGGAGAGCCAGGTTTCCCAGATCGGGAGTTTTTGCCCCTGAAAGGATTGCGTCGAGTCGGCGGTCACGCCCGACCAGAGGATCCAGGCGTGCTTGCGCAGCGCCGCCGTATCATTGGCCGCCACCTGTTTGTCCAGTTCCGCACTGGGCAGCGGAAATTCGCTCGGGGGGAGCGCAATCGGCTCTGGCGTAATGGTCTGCGCGAGCGCGGCGCGGTTGAACGAAAATACCAAGACGATGAGCACAAGAAAAAATCTGGCAATCATTTCGATCACTCCTCGATGAACTTCCACCCACCTCAATTCAGTCCGCGGCAGCAATTTCGTCCCTGTCGCAGAGTGTTCGCACAAAAATTGTATTGTCAATCTGTACAATCACAATGCGACAAATTGGCATTCAAAATTTCCGGTGTTGTGCGAGCGGTGGCAGGGAACACGGCTCGTATCGCCGCAATACGCTTTCCATCCCGGCTGAACGGCCCTGCCGGCGATTCGGCGGCAGGAACATCGAATGGAGTTGGACGTTGCCCGCTCGAAGGAGCCGAACCATGCGCACATCGACAGCTTATTTGGCGGGAGCGGGAACCGTGATCGCGGCCATCGTTGCCGGCCTCGGCGGCGGCCTGCTGATGGCCAACATCGTCAACCCGCATCCGTCCAGGAATGGCACCGAGATGAGCAGGCTGGAGCAACGGATGTCGGCGCGGCCGATACCTGTGATCGCAGCGCCCTCGGAGCCGGTGTCGTATCTCGCTGCGACGCAGGCGGCGGCAACGAATCCCGTCGTCGTCGCGGCGCCCGCCGAGAACCAGCTGCAGCCAACTCCGCGGCAGACAGAACCGGCGAACACTTCTCAGGCCGCGGTGCAGCCGGCCGAACCGGTCGCACAAGCTGCACGTGCACCGGCCGCTTCAGCCGAAGACTCATCTGCAAAGGTCCGCGACGTCGACATGAAGCGGGCCGGCGCAGAGAAACGCAGCGCCGACCGCCGCCAGCAATGGGCCGAGAAGCGCCGGTACCAGCAGCGGCAGGAGCGGGAGCTGCGTGACGTCGAGCAGAAGGTCAGGGAGCAAACCGAGCCCGCGCAAGCTTTCGCGGCCGAGCCGGTAAAGCTCGATATACCCAGGATCAGATTGTTCGATGCGGAGTGAATGACGGCTGGCCGGGTTGATCGGAGAATTCGTCGCACATCCCGGCGGCGCATCGTGACCGCCTCGCCGCCGCCGCGGCAAAGCCTGCGCGTCTCCGGACGGTCACACTTGATGAGTCTTGGAAAGACCGCCCCTTCCTGATCTTATCGGGAACTCACGAACACCCCTGACGAGAGGGCTCCGATGAGCACGCGACGCGAACACGATCTTCTGGGCGACCGGGATGTACCGGCAGACGCTTACTACGGCGTCCACACGCTCCGCGCGGTGGAGAATTTTCCGATCAGCAGCACCCCTATCTCGATCTATCCGGATCTCGTCACGGCGCTGGCCTCGATCAAGCTGGCGGCGGCGAAGAGCAACCGGGAGCTTGGGCTACTGGATGCCAAGCTGGCCGATGCCATCGTCGCCGCTGCCGAGGAAGTGCGAGCCGGAAAATGGCACGAGCAATTCGTGGTCGATGTCATCCAGGGCGGCGCCGGCACCTCGACCAATATGAACGCCAACGAGGTGATTGCGAACCGCGCGCTGGAGCTATTGGGCCGGCCGAAGGGCGATTACAAGTTTCTGCACCCCAACGAGCACGTCAATATGAGCCAGAGCACCAACGACGTCTATCCGACCGCGCTCAAGATCGCGGGCTATGCCGGCATCATGCGCCTGGTCGAAGCCATGGCGGTGCTGCGCGAGGCCTTCGAACACAAGTCCGATGAGTTCAGGGACATCATCAAGATGGGCCGCACCCAGTTGCAGGACGCGGTGCCGATGACGCTGGGACAGGAGTTCTCGACCTACGCGGTGATGCTGGGCGAGGACGAGCAGCGGCTGAAGGAGGCGGTGCTCCTGATTTGTGAAATCAACATGGGGGCCACCGCGATCGGCACCGGCATCAACTCGCACCCGGACTATGCCGGGCTGGTGTGCCGGCATTTGCGCTCGGTCACCGGCATTCCGGTGGTGACTGCGACGAACCTGATCGAGGCGACCCAGGACTGCGGCGCGTTCGTGCAGCTCTCCGGCGTGCTCAAGCGCGTGGCGGTGAAACTGTCGAAGACCTGCAACGATCTGCGGCTGCTGTCGTCCGGCCCGCGCGTCGGCCTGGGCGAGATCAACTTGCCGCCAATGCAGGCCGGCTCCAGCATCATGCCGGGCAAGGTCAATCCTGTGATACCCGAGGTCGTCAACCAGATCGCCTTCGAGGTGATCGGCAACGACGTCACCGTGAGCTTTGCCGCCGAGGCCGGCCAGTTGCAGCTCAACGCCTTCGAGCCGATCATCGCCCACAGCCTGTTCAAGAGCGTCAATCATCTGCGCGCCGGCTGCCTGACCCTGGCGACGAAATGCGTCAGCGGCATCACCGCCAACCGCGAGCATCTGCGCCGCGGCGTCGAAAACTCGATCGGCATCGTGACCGCGCTCAACCCCTATATCGGCTACGCCAACGCCACCGAGATTGCCCAGCAAGCGCTGGTCACGGGCGCCAGCGTCTACGACCTGGTGCTGGAAAAGAAGCTTCTGACGCGCGAGCAGCTCGACCAGATCCTGCAGCCGGAGGTGCTGACGCAGCCGCGGGCGTTCGCGGTGACGTCGGTGGCGGGGCAGCCGCAGGTAGAGATGGTGGCGCCCAAGGAGATCGGGTGAGACGGTTCGCTGTTATGTCGGTCGTCATGCACTCCAGACGACACGGGCGAGAACCTGTGACCTTGCCCCTCGGGCTTAATCCAGTTTGAAGTTCGCTCTGGCCCAAGACGAGGACCAGAGCATGAAGCGCAATCGATTTACAGAAGAACAGATCATCGGGATTTTGAAGGAGCACGAGGCCGGGGTCCCGGTCGCCGATCTCTGCCGCAAGCATGGCGTCAGCGACGCCAGCATCTACAAATGGAAGGCCAAATTCGGAGGGCTGGACGTCTCTGAGGCCAAGCGGCTGCGGTCGCTGGAGGACGAGAACGCGAAGCTGAAGCGGCTTCTGGCTGACGCCATGCTGGATAATGTGGCGCTGAAGGATCTCCTGGGAAAGAAATGGTGACGCCCGCGGGGAAGCGGAAAGCTGTCGCTCATCTGGTGGAAGCCCACGGGATGAGCGAACGGCGGGCGTGTAAAGCCATCGGCTGCTGCCGCATGACCATGAGATATCAGACGACCCGGGCGGATGATGCCGGCATTCGTCAGCGCATGAAGGCGATCGCCCAGGAACGCCGCCGTTTCGGCTACCGACGCCTGCATGTTCTGCTCAAGCGGGAGGGCTACGTGATCAACCACAAGAGGCTGTTCCGGCTCTATCGTGAGGAGAAGCTGGCGGTGCGCCGCCGTGGCGGCCGCAAGCGGGCCATCGGAACCAGGGCGCCGATGCTGGTTCCGATGGCGCCCAACGAACGCTGGTCGCTCGACTTCGTGTCGGATCAACTCACCGACTGCCGCCGCTTCCGCATCCTGACCATCGTCGATGACTGCACCCGAGAAAGCCTGGCGCTGGTGGCCGACACCTCGCTCTCCGGGGTCCGCGTGGCGCGGGAACTGGATCGGCTGATGATCGAGCGCGGCAAGCCGAAGATGATCGTCAGCGACAATGGCAGCGAGCTTACCAGTAACGCCATCCTCACATGGGCGGACCAAGCCCGCGTCGAATGGCATTACATCGCGCCGGGCAAACCCATGCAGAACGCCTTCATCGAGAGCTTTAACGGCCGGCTACGGGATGAATTGTTAAACGAAACGCTGTTCTCTTCGCTGGCGCAGGCTCGCGTTGCCCTTGGATGCTGGCGCGCCGACTACAACGGCTCACGCCCCCATTCTCAGCTCGGATGGAAGACACCTTCCGAGTACGCCTTCACCTGCAATCCGCGCCGGGATCTGGCGCTGCGCTATGCCGATGGCTCCGCGCCAGCTCCCGTCGCTACCACCGTCCAACCGGGCAACCCAAACGCCACGAGCGAACTCGGGATTGGATAAAACTTGGGGGCAAGGTCACCTGCCCCCGTTTCAAGTGCGGGGCAGGCTTTCGCGTGAAAACGCTCTAGTTTGCACCCAGCTTGTAGTTCAAGCCGGCGCGGAAGATGTCGTCCCGGAACGAAGATTTGACCGAGAACGAGTTATAGAAAATGTCAGTGACCGCAAGCGAGTTGGTGGTGCTGCCGAGATCGAGATGAAGATATTCGGCTTTGACGGTCCAGTTGCCGACAAGCCGGGCTTCGATGCCGCCACCGCCGACCCAGCCGCTGCGGGTCTGCTTCGAATGCAGGGTGAAAATGTCGCTGGATACCAACGTGCTGGTCTGTTCGATCTCGCCCCAGGCGCCGCCGCCAGTCACGTAGAACAGATAACCGTCGTTGGCCCAGCCGAGGCGGGCTCGCGCGGTTGCAAACCAGTTGAGCCGCTGCGCCTCGCTATCGCCGGAGATGCAAGCCTGGCCGCAGCCGACGTCATCCTGACGGGTCCATTGCGCGTCGGCCTCGACGCCGACAACGACATGCTCGATCTGCCAGTTGAAACCGCCCTGGCCGCCAGCCAGGCCGCCCCACGGTCCGAGCTTCTGGGGGGCAAACGAGGAGACATTATTGGTGATGCCGGGTCCCGGCGGCAGCACCGCAGGATCGATGAAATTGGTTTGCTGGAACGTGGTGTTGCCGGTGCCATAGCCGCCGTTGATGCCGAGATAGAAGCCGGTCCAGCGCCACGCCGCGGCCGATGGATCGATCGGCGCGGGAGCCACCGCCGGCGTGTTCCAGAATCCATAGTTCAGACCGACGCGGGCGATGTCGTCGGTGACGCGGGTCTTGGCCAAACTCATGACATCAAAGCTGACGCCGGCGACGGGTCCTCCGACGATGTGGCTCGTCGTGGTCGTGCCGTTGAAGTCGAGATGCAAATACTCGACCTTGGCGCTCCAATTGCCCCACAGCCGCGCCTCGATGCCGCCGCCCAGCGCCCAGCCGGTGAGCACATTGTTCACGGCGACTTCGCCGCGCGCCTCATCGATCTGGCCCATCGCCGTCTCGCGCACCCCGGCCCACGCCGCGCCGCCCGTGGCATAGATCAGGTAGCCCTCGTTGGCCAAGCCCACCCGGCCGCGCGCGGTCGCGAACCAATTGAGCTCATGGCGCATCGAAAAGGCCCCGACCTCGCCGTTGAAGTTGAGAACACATTCGAGGCCGCCGCAGCCGGTATCCCGCTGACCGGTCCACTGTCCGTCGGCTTCGACGCCCAGCACCACATGACCCAACTGCCAGTTGTAGCCGAGCTAACCGCCGGCCACGGCCCCGCGCGGCAGAACATGGCCGACGCCCGGGAGCTGGGCAGCGCCGACAAAATTCTCGTCGAAGTATCGTTGCCAAAACTGTACCCGGCGTTGACGCCGGCGTAGAAGCCGCTCCAGCTCCAGGGAGGCACAGGATGCGCCTTGAAGAACGCCTTGACCGGAAGATCGGCGGCGTTAGCTCCGATCGCCGTCGCCAGCAGCACCGTGCCGGCCAGAACAACCTGTTTCATTCCCACTACATTCCCAGTGCTGGCGATGTCCGATCTGCCGCCAGGAAGACGCCCTCCGAATCCAAGGCCCCCGCCGTAGCATCATAGTCACAGCCGGAACGAACTGCCTGTGGCTCCATTGCAACATTGGGTTGTTTTCTGCATCGAGCAGGCCGTCCGCCGGACGTGGCGCGCTTGCGAACAAGATGATGAAGCTCTTCCGCCGTTCGAGTACCCAAGCCTCACTGCTCGCGTCGCGCCTTGTTGCGGACGTCGGAGGGTGTCGCGCCATAGCGCCGGCGGAAGGCCCGATTGAAATACGACAGGTCGCCAAAACCAGCATCGAACGCAACCGAACTCACGGTTCGGTTCGACCATCGTTGGCCGGTCAGCATCTGATGCGCCCGATGAAGCCGCTGGGCCAGCACGAATTCGGAAAACGTCGTCGCATCGCTCTCGAGCAGCATGCTGACGTAGCGCGGTGTGATGCCGTTGCGCAGCGCGACGGCATCGATCGAGAGATCGCGGTCGGCAAAATTCCTGACAATGTCGGCCTTGATCGCCCGCAGCCGCGCGGCGGGAATGCCGCGGTGGCTTGCGATCATTTCGGCATCGCGCGTCCCACCGATCGCCAGCACCGCCAGATCCTGCAGATGGCTGGAGATCAGGCTTTGGAGCTCCGGCGTCGCCAGCATGGCCTCGTTCTTCAACGCGCTGGCGTAATGCACCAGTAACCGCAACGCCTCGGTGTCTGCCGGAATCGGCCGCATCGCGGCAGCGTCAAGATCGGCGATCATCGGCGCGATCTTGTCGAAGGGAAGACGGAAGTTGACGAATTCGGAGGTCGAATGAATGGCGCAGCGGCTGACGTCGGTCGTGCGCGTGAGCGCGGCCATGCCGCCGCCGATTGGGATTTCGCTGTCGCGTACATGAAGAACGCTGCCGCCGGATAGTGCGACCGTCAGAATGAGGTCGTCGCTCTCGATCATCTGCGCCGTGCGCAGGCAATCCATCGCGGAACAGGTGCCGGACGCGAGGCCGAAATCGGGCAGCACCCGGAACACCATCTCTATATTGAAGGGAACATCGGGCAGCAGATCGAATTCCATCTTCATCAGCGACCGCCCGATCAATTCGCGCGCAGCCTCGACACGATCCCGCTCCGCAAACTGATCCGTCGATAATCTGAAGAAGTTGCCCGGCGGGGAATTCATGAATCGATTCCGTTGCTGCGCCACTCTAGGCCATGCGGCATCGCGGCAACACAACAATTAAACTTCCGCCAGTTCCGTCCAGTCCTGCCGTTGTTTCCGCATGGTCCAAGACCGATTCCGCGGCGCCGATTAGCGTAATTCCGCGAGCGCGAAAGAGTCGCGCTGGGCATGCCAACAGCGGCTGCCGTTTACAGGATTGGTCGGGGTCTCATGCAAAAGCTGCTTCTGTTGGGTATTGCGCTCGTTGCCGGCATTGCAAGCGGGCCGTCGGACGCTGCCGATCTGCGGACCTCGATGTCGATGAAGGCGCCGGCCATGGCGCCCATCTACACCTGGACGGGCTGTTATATCGGCGCCAATGCCGGCGGCGGCGAGCACCGCGACAGCTTTACCGACGTCGATCCGAGGCTCGCCCTAAGCTCGCGTCCAAATATTGATCTGGGGTCCGAACGTGCGACGGGCGCCATGGGCGGCGGCCAGATCGGCTGCGACTATCAGGCGGGCAATTGGGTGGTCGGCGCGCAGGGCATGTTTGACGCCACCGACTTCAAGGGCCGCAATCACGTCGTGCCCGGCCCCAGCGACCCGCAGTTTGGTGACATCTACGATCTGAGTTCGCGCGCGTCATGGGTGGCGACCGCGACGGCGCGTGTCGGCTATGTGGCCCTGCCGCAACTGTTGGTCTACGCCAAAGGCGGCGCGGCATGGGTGCGTTCGGACCTGAATTATTCGATCACCGCAATGGGTCTTACGAACACTTACACCGGGGCGGAGACGCGCACCGGCTGGACGGCCGGTGCCGGCCTCGAATACCTGATCGCGACGAATTGGTCGGTCTTCGCCGAATACAGCCACATGGATTTTGGATCCGGCACGCTCGATACGACACTCAGCACTAATCCGTCGCCGGTGCCGGTCCGGATCGGTCATCGGATCGATTCCGTGATGCTCGGCCTCAACTACCGGGTCGGTTCGCCGGGGCGGTGACGGGCCGGCATCGCTTCCCTGCTTTGACACCGTGTAGAAGCTCGCAAGGGCGGATTAGCGTCAGCTAAATAAATTTGAGATACGCAGTGTGACGGCCTGATACGGTGTGGGACTAGGAAACCCCTTTAGTTATAGGCTTTCGGACGTATCTCGACCTTGTCTTGTCGTCACTCAGCGTACCATAGTGTATCGCCCTTTTTGTTAGCCACGCTAACAGCAGCCCTGAGAGACGTCATCATGAAAGTGAAGCTCACCGACACCGGCCTCCGGTCCTACCAGCCGCGCGCTACCCAGTACGCCATCGGCGACGCCGCCTGCCCCGGCCTCTGCATCCGCATCACGCCGAAGGACATCAAGACGTTCGCCTTCGCTTATCGCGACAGCGGCACGGGCAAGGTCAAATGGCTCACGTTCGGCCGCTACCCGGACGTGCCGCTGGCCAGAGCGCGCGAACTGGCGAACGACGCCCGCAAGATCATCGCGGCGGGCGGCACGCCGGTAACGCCCAAGGCCGAGCGCGTCGAGGCAGAAAAAAAAACTAAGACCTACGCCGAAGTCGTCGCGCTCTATGACGACGGCAAGCTGGCCTCGCTCCGCTCCGGGAAAAAGACGCTCAAGACGCTGGAGCGGATCGGGCGCGTCTACGGCTGGAACGACCGGGCGCTGTGCTCGATCACCGACGACGACGCCGCCAATATGCTGAAGGACATCGCCGTCAAGCGCGGCAAGAAGGCAGCGGCCAACCAGACCAAGCATATCCTGCACGCGCTGTTCAAATGGTCGCGGCAGCCCGGTCGCAAGTTTACGACCGTCAACCCGTTCTCCGACCTTGCGGCTCCCGGCGGTGCCATCGCCCCGCGCGCCCGCTTCCTGAGCAGCGACGAGATTCGGAAGGTCTGGCGCGCACTGGATGAGCCGGAACGGTTCAAGGTCTCGCGCGACGCCGCCACCGCGCTGCGGCTGATCCTCGTCACAGCGGCGCGTCCGGGCATGGTGGCGGGCATGGTTGGCAGCGAGCTGCGGGACCTGACCGGGCCGAGCGCGCACGGTCCGCACTGGTCGCTGTCGGCCGAGCGCATGAAGGCCGGGAGCGCGTTCCTGACGCCGCTGACCGGCTTGGCGCTGGAGCTTCTGCAGCCGTCGCTGCAGAGCGCTCCGGACGTGCGGCTGTTCAGGCAGGTAGGCGGACGCAACCAGTTGCACGAAGCGGCCAAGCGCATCGTCGAAGGACTCGGCATGCAGCGATGGACGCCGCACGATCTGAGACGCACGGCGGCGACGATTCTCGATAGGTCCGGCTATTCGCTTGAACAGATCGGCGCGATTCTCGCCCATACCC
The DNA here is from genome assembly GCF_031202265.1 of Bradyrhizobium sp. Ash2021. NCBI lineage: Bacteria > Pseudomonadati > Pseudomonadota > Alphaproteobacteria > Hyphomicrobiales > Nitrobacteraceae > Bradyrhizobium > Bradyrhizobium sp. Ash2021. Next base: position 1,392,897 of record NZ_CP100604.1, read on the forward strand.
GCAAGGGTGTGACGGCGGTCTATGCGCGGTGGGAGAAGTTCGGCCTGCGGCGCGAGATGGCGATGGTCATCGAGCGGTCGCTGCGCGAGACGCTGGACGAGACACCGGAGGACAAGCCGGAAGCCGCACTGCTCGCCGCCTGATCCGGCGTCCGACACAGGTGAAACGGTCATTCCTCACCAGTCGAGCCGCTTAGTAGGCTTTACGTTGGCATCGGGAACGCTCTAGCACTGGCTTGGCAATCCCAGCAATCGAGCGGTTCCCCGGAAATTTTGGAGGTAAGCAAATGAAAAAGATTTTCTTGATGGCGTGTGCAGGGGCGATGTTCGCAAGCATGTCGGTTGCGTCAGCAGAGCAACAAAATGAATGGGGCTATACCGGTGATGACTATACCGGTCCTTTCACAACGCAAACACTGTACTCAATGTGTTCGGAAAAAAAGACTAGGGATAAATGTTTAGCATATATCCAAGGACTCGAATACGGAATTGCTATCAGCAAATCCATGGCAGAGAAATCCCCAAGTTTGCGGTTTTGCCCACCACGAATGACACCCGAAGAAGCACGTATCCAAATACTTCAATTCATCGATGGCACTACTAAAGGCAAACCGTCAAATAACAAGGATGCGGGTGATTGGATGGCATACATGGGAATTGTTGCTGGCAAGATTTGCAAGTAACCAAGGATGACGACGCGAGATTATATGGAAAGGGGCGGCAGCGATCCGCCCTTTTTTTGCGCTCATATCGCGAGGCGAGCCCGCTGGTGCGTCGATCACCTCGCCCGGTGTCTGGTAGCCCCGACGTCGATCGAACGCATGGCCGGGCCGCCCGCGCGCCGCGTTCGGGCAAGCATGATGTTGCCGAGATCGACGCGGAGATCAGGGCGGTGCTGACGGAAACCGGCACTGGCTAATTCCAGAACCCGAGTGCATGGGCCCTGCACTGACGAGCGCGTCTGGGTCGGTGCCGTTGCGACTGATACCAATCCCGCTTTGACCAAGTCGGACTAGCGTTCAGTGTGACCGTCGTCCTTTCCGTGAAAGCGTTTGGCTTCCTCTAGCGCGAGCAGCCTTGCGAGCATCCGCCGCTGTTCGTCCGTGATGCTCGGATCGGCAACCTGTCGCTTGACGATGATCAGGTTCGCATAGTGGATGAACTCTTCCATCGATCCCACGAGCGCCTCCCTGTACGCCATTCATGATTTCGGTGCGCATGTGGTCGCGCCCCCCCCAACAACAGTCCCACAACTGGGCGGCAGCTACGGGACCGTTGCCTAGGGCGTATCGGGCTCGGGTGATACGCACGCCCATAAAAGGCGACAAAACCGAAGCGCGCAATTGTCCCTAGGGACAATTACTGGTTAGGCGCGCCGTTACTCAGGCCAGCGCGCTATGGCGCTGGCCGAGACCTTCCGCGAGCGGAAAGTGCGGCAGGCGAAGCGGGGCAAGACTGTCGACGAGATCATCGAGGAACGGCTCGCGGCCTGATCGAACGAAATTGGACACTGTGTCCGATTTGACCAGCCCGGTCAGCCCATCGCTGGCCGGGTTATTTTGAAACGCCGTGAAACGAAAAGTGATCGATTTCATACGACACGCTGTCGTAGCGCGACGTTGATCGCGCTGCTGTCGCATGCGTGACTGCCGACGACGATCGGGCGAGGTGTCGTATATGGCAGAGGCCAAACCGAAACGGCGGAAACCCGCCGCCAAACCGCGACGCGCCCTCAACGATCCAAAACATACCGCCTGTCACGAGGCTGGCCATGCCGTGATCGCGCGCGTCCTGACCTTGGCCTGCGGCGGCGCATCGATTGCGATGGATCATGACAGCGCGGGCCACGCGATCATCCACAATCCCTATCTGACGCTCTATCAATGGGAGCAGCGGGGCAAGTTTCGGGTGGCCGACAACGCGGTTTGGTACGGCTACATCATCGCGCGGATGGCAGGAGCCGAGGCCGAAGCGTGCCTGCTCGGAAAATGTCTGGGCGGCGACGGCGACGACCGCCTCGTGATCGAGCAGCTGCTCGATGAGATCACCGGATGTCCGGATGTCCAATTGCCATCTGGCGTCTGGACCTACTCCAACGAGAAGCGTCGCAGTGCGATCCTGAGGCGACTGCGCAAAATGACCGGCGCACTGGTGCGCCGTCACCGTGCGCGGATCGAGGCGGTCGCCAAAGCGCTGCTCGCCAAGCAGACCTTGAGCCAAAAGCGGTTGGATGCGCTAACCGGTCTTTAGCAGCGGCCGCTGGTGCGTGGATCGTGTTGGCCGGTGTCTGGTAGCGGCGACGTCGATCGAACGCATGGGCGGGGCGCGTGCGGCTCGCGGCGCGGCTGCCACATCTGAGCAAGCAGGACGTTGCACCCGACTGCTCGTGCCGACGGGTGCGTTGATCGTACAAAACGCTTAGCCGCAAACTTGAACCCGACGAATGCGCCAGCCGTGATGGGTCAGCACTCGGCGACGGACGAGGTAGCAGCCGCCATCATCGTAATAGCCATCATCGTAATAGCCGTCGTTGTAGTAGTCGTCGTCGTCGTAGGGGTAGCCGCCGAAACCGGTGAACACTACAAAACGATGCCTGTGGAACCCATGACGGAAGCCACCGTCATGAAAGCGGCCACCGTGAAAGACGGCGAAGTTACGTCCTTGAAACCCGCCGCCCTGAAAGCCTCCCCCACGGAAGGCGGCAACACCACCTCCGTGAAACCCGCCGCCGCCAAAGCCGCCGCCGTGGAAACCGCCACCACCAAAGCCACCGTGGCCGCCGCCAAAGCCGCCGCCACCAAAGCCACCGTGGCCGCCGCCACCGCCACCGCCCATGCCGCCACCTCCGTGGCCACCGCCGCCTCCACCGCCACCGCCACCGCCGCCGCGAGCGAAAGCTCCCGTGGGAGTGGCTAAACCAATTGCAGCCAGCGCCATTAAGGCAATTATCGTTTTGCGAACCATTGTTTGTCCTCCCTTGGAGATCGCCCCAAACGGTATACCCTTGCACAGCGGGATTATTTCGAGGATCGAAAAGGGTTTGAGTAAACTACAAGTGAAAGGAGCAGCTTTTTCGGCCTATCATTCCTCGTCCGGATGAACCCATACGTAAGGCGTGATCACGCGGGTCTCGGTCAGCCGGATCATGTGAACTGGCGGCGCGTAGCTGCCATTCTTGCCGGATCGGCATTTTTGGCGACGCCAGTTGGCCGCTGATGCGTTCGCTCGCTGGCCGGTGTCTATAGCGACGACGTCGATCGAACGCATGGGCGGGGCGCGCTGCGAGGCGGGGCTGATCCGCTGCGCGGACTGTCGGCCGTCCGCTCCGGCGGAGTCTGCTTTCGAGGGCAAAGCGGACGTCGGGCGCCTTGTCTTTGGCACCCTTACCAGCCTTGCTGGCGGGTGGGGCAGGAGCACGGCCGGACCATCCCATTAGCGGAAATCTCCGAGCTAAATTAACTCCCTCACATGTTCAAACTGACCTATGCTAATTTGCGTCTTGCGAATAGGCACTCTGCCGTCTTTACGAGATCCTGATCGTCATGCTGATCCAATTTCTAGTAGGCGGCGTCGTTAGTGTTTGTAACATTATAATACATGCGTTGGTGATGACCGCGGTAGTGCGTGTAGTACAAGCATCGCATGCAAAGAAAAGAAGCCACCCGTCGCTGCTCCTGATCATCACTATGACTGCAACTGTTTCGGTCTTGATGGCGGCGCATGCTTTCGAAGTGATTGTTTGGTCGCTGGCTTATTTGATTGTTGGTGTTGCGCCCGTCGGCTCAAAACTCGTGTATTTCGCATTCGTGAACTACACGACACTCGGCTATGGTGATGTCATACCGGTGGAGGACTGGCAGCTGCTTGGTCCCATGACGGCGATGAATGGTGTGCTATTATTTGGATGGTCGACGGCCGTTATTTTTGAAGTGCTGCGAAGAACAATGATGATTAGTTCTAACACCGCCGTCTCTGAATAGCGGGGCGTTCAGATTGACCAAATAAGCGATACGATGTCCGGCAGCACTTTTCGGACATGCCGGTGTGGGCCCTCCACGTCCGCTTTCAGGGGTGAAGCGGCCTTCCGGCGTTCAGCGCGGCCTTCAGTCGCTGCTGCAACCCGCGACTCGTCACTTTTTATGAACATGTCTCAGACCGCCCGCGGACGTCGCTGATGCGTTCGCAAATCTTCCTGCATTGGCTATCGTCGAACTCGTTGGAATGCCAGTTGACGTTATTGTGGCGGTGCACTCCGAGGGACAGTTCAAGCTCGACAGTGTGGTAGGATGTGGTCTTCGGCCTGAGATGGGTATCGCTTCCGCCTACGCTCGGTGAGCTACGGCGGACGAGTCGCTCGACCCATCCTGCGCGCTCAGTACGGAACCCATACGTCTGTTACGACGACGTCAGTGGCAGGATACCAATAGCAGTACTCGTCGATACCGGTTTCAAAACAGTATCCATAATAGACCTCCACCTGCGCGAGTCGAATCGGACCATTCGCTGCAATCTTCACGGTACCGGCGTCTCCACTCGCCAGTTTTTTGTTCGACTTGACTTTTCGCGCCGGCAGGTCGCCCACGCTCATTCCGACCACCTTGTCGTTGCTCACCTCTGCGACGACTGCATTGAGACCGATTTTGCCGACCTCATGTTTTCCATTTTGGTGGAGCTCGGGTCCAAGAAGGTTGTGACCATCGTTGTGATGCTGCATTTTTGGCTGAGCAAATCCGGCGGTGACTAGCATGCCGGTGCCAACGATGAGCATGCCTGTGCCAACGATGAGCGTCACGAGGTTCCGGCGATTGAACATTTGGTTTCTCCATGTCGCACGATTCATGAACTGCGCGCTGCGATCCTGAACCCCTTTGGTTTGACAATTTGATAGCGACACGAGGGTGACAGAGCGGTCGGGGTCTGGCAAAGGTGTTCTCAGGTGTCAGACACCGTTTCGGGGGTTCGCGCGTCGGCCGCTGTGTCGGGTGCGGCGGGGTTCGGAAAAACGCATGGGCGGCGGCGCGGACTTGGCGGCTGCTGGTTGATCGAAGCTGCTCGATCGTCGATGGCGCGTTGACTAGCAGCCGCGGCAGATCGACTTCAGCTTGCCGTCGAGTTTTGAGTTTTCGACGGCAAGTATGTCGACCAACTGAGCTTGATCGGCGGGAGAGTTTGTCGCAGCAGTCTTGCCTGTCACGGCCGGGGTTTTGGGCGCCGCTTCGGGCGGTGTCAACCTGTCATAACATGCAAGGCGATCACTGGCCTTTGGTACGAACTGGCACTGCGTCGTTTGCGCGATCACCGGTCCATGAAATGCAAAAATCAAAGCTGCCGCCGCAAGCAATCGCATTTTTACCCTCCTCATTTTTACCCTCGCTAGCGAAGCTTTCAGGGTAAACAGCTGCGGAAAATCTGTCCAGCGCCCAAATGTCCGCTTTCAGGGGTGAAGCGGCCTTCTGGTGTTCAGCGCGGCCTGCAGTCGCTGCTGCAGCTCTCGGCCGCCATGCCAGCCGCAGACCGCTGAACCAGCCGCAGAAGTCGAGATGACTGAGCGCTGTGCCGGCGCTATCCAAGCAGCCCGTCGAACTTCGACGGCGCAGATGGCGGCTTGACTCCAGAAAGCCTCAGCCGTCCGGTAGGCGTCAGACCGAACTGAGCGCCGATGCGCTGCATGTCGTTCATCGCTTGGCTCGCGATGCGCAGGAGCGGGTTGGTGACCTGACTGCCTGCGCTTCCCTTGATCGTCAAGGCATGGCCACGCGGGTCTCGTTTCGCCATTTCCTCTATGGCCTCCTCGGCCTGCCGCAGCTGGGCTGCGGCGCTGCAGTAGGCGCTGAGTGGGCCGATGTCGAGAACAGTCAACAAGTTCAGCCGATGCAGCTCGGGCGCAATGTTCTGCCACTCCTCCTTTGCGTAGGCGTTCAGGTGCCGAGGCGGCGGAGGACATTCCTCAGGACATGCAGGCTGGGGCGGTGAGCGGGCCGGACGCTTGCCCGGGTTCCCCTTGAGCAGACTTAGACGTGGATGTTCAGGCGGCGGACCGGGCATGAGAGCCTCCTTTCCAGCCTCACATGGAGCAATCTACCACGATTTACTCGGGTCTGACCGAGATCATCCGCTTGGTTAAGCCAGAAAGCGGGCCTTGGCGCTTGTCTATTTCGACTTTGTGCGGCGCGTAGGCGGATTCACTGCCTTCTCCACGCGCTTGGCGAGGCCTCGCTCCAAACCTCTAGAGATACCGAGCACCGTACCCATCACCAAAATCCCCGCGGGGATGGTGAGTATCATGACGTAAGGGTCATTGGTGAAACTTGTCCCTAGCAACACCCCCAATGATGTAGAGGTCGCTCCATGAACCAAGCTCAGTAGCTTTTCGGCGACTGGTGGCGAGCGCTCGATTACGATGTCCGATTGCAAGATTGCCGTAGCCAAAGCTGGTCGTGGAAAGACTCCGGATTCTTGTACGCTGGTCCAACGTGGCGAAAACCGGACGCTATCGATGTAGTCGATCACCTCCCTTGGATTGCGGTTCTGTAGCTGCATTATGGCACCTAAGCACGCGAATGCATTGATGCTCTTCCTGACCGGCGAGGCTTGCCCCACTTCGTCGAACAGCATGACGTGTTGGAGTTCTCCTAGGAAGCCACCGACACTTTGTGTGTCTTTTAGCCATACGGCGCTCAAGCTCCGAAGAGGGCGGTCATTATCAACCGACTGCAGAAGCTGTTGCTCATCAATGTAAAAATCTGTGCGGATGACGCGGTGGAGTGGCAACGGAATGCCCCCACGCTCGGCCTCAAATGCCATCTATTACCCCTGTTTTTGCCGCAGCCTTCAACTCAGTGTCGTTTGCAGCATCTATGGCTATTATGCCGCTGCTCTACGGTTTTTCCTGTTTCCCTTCGACGAATTGTGCCGTCTGCACATCAGAGCAGCATTCTCCAACTGACTCCGTCCACCCCTGCTGTACGGATCGATGTGATCGATTGTAAAATCGTCCCAAGTCAGTTTGGCCGCGCATCCCCCATGGGAGCAAACGCGGTTCAACGTGGTCGTTGCCAGTGAAGTAGCTCTTCTAAGTTGACGACCGTCGAAGGAATTCGTTTGCATAACTCTGTCCAAAGCGGTCTTTTTGTTCAAGACGTCTCCTTGAACCAGCGACAACATCAACTCTGACGTAAATTCTACGTGTTTCATCCGATCAATCTGACCGGCAGTAAAAATTCCATTCTTCAAAAAGTGCTTCTTGAACCTATTTGCTAATCGGGAAGCTTCCTTCAGAAACGGACTGCGATAGTAACGGGCATGTCGCGTCTCTTGTCGTGTGAGCGCTTTGCCGGTTGAGTTTATTCGAACGAAAACTTCTATAATTTCGCCCAGTTCACCGTCGACCTCGATAACAGGTATCTCATACCCCGTAATAAGGTGTTGAAGGCCTTTTCTCTTCAAAAGAGGCCAATCAATCCACTCCATATCATCAGAGCCCGGCAGTTGAGTGCGCGCATAGCCGCATCAAACGCTCGATCCGATGCAGTCCACACAACCCGCCTTCCGCCAACATGTCGTGCCACACTCGCCTCGCGCCATAGGTTCGATCGCTGGCGAGGAAACTGGCGCGAACCTTCGCGCCCAACTCCTCATCGCTCCGGCTGCGTTGGCTGCGCGGCCGTGTCAGCCAGGCATAGAACCCACCCCGCGAGACACCGAGCGCCCCGCACAACCATTCCGCCGGCCAGATCCCCCGGTGCTTCGCGATGAAGGCGAACTTCATGTTGATTCCTTCGCGAAGTAGGCCGCGGCTTTTTTTAGGATGTCCCGTTCGGCTCTCAGCTTGGCGACCTCGCGCTTGAGCTGCGCGATCTCCAACTGCTCCGGCTTCATCTGGCCCTGGCCGGGGAATGCATGCTGCGGATCGTCCGCCAGCTGCTTCACCCAATTGCGCAACTGCGTTGGATGGCGCCGTTGCCGATAGCGTCGTGGGCTCGCACGACAACATCATCGAGCGGATGAGTGTCTGCTCTTTGGAACGCCACTGAATCGATGATTGTACCAGGCAACCCTCGTGGGGCACCTCCCGCTAACATCGTAAGCAGGTAGTGAGCACCGACCTGTCCTTCGAAGTGGGCCCCTCCCGGCCCGGCAGCGGCAACTGGAGCAGCCCTCTTCAATCGATCCTTTCCCCCTCAGATTCGGGCGCCACTATAGTTGCATTTTTCGACGAGCGCCATTGCCAGGCGTTCTCGGTACCGACGCTGTTTCCGAGCCCGGTAATCCGCGAGCGATCGAAGGCGTTTCTGCATCTCGCCTCGTTATATCTGGGCCTTTCGTCGCGCCCGGGCTTGTTCGATAGGAATGATATTCTCACTCCGGAACCAGCGTCGACCGTTTAATCCGGTGCTCATTTTGCCGGTCTGGGCCAGTCGATCCTCTTCGTAGATGCAGTACCTCCGAGAGAACGATACATCGTCTTCGTCCTCATCGTCGCTCTCTGGTCGATTCCATACCATCTCTAAACCTTCATCTGTAGATATCCCTCACCTTATTAATTGGTGAGAAGTAACAAGAGAGAAGAAGATAAGAAGGGGACCGGGTGGGCAAGGTTGCCCATGTCACCTGGGCAAGGTTGCCCAAACCCCGGCGGTTTCCGCCACTTTTTCGCGGCCAATTCCTTTGCGCCGGGATGGTTCGTGTTCAGTGGGCGCGGGGGGCAGGTCCAAAAGCCGGAGGTCGTGGCTTTTGCGAGCGCGGGGCCGCTCCACTTTTAGCGGCCGCAAGTTAGCGGAGAATTTTCCGCACGCTTGAAATAGCTGAATAATTGCGTTCATTGCGGCGCTGCTGCTATGGCCAAGTTGCTCTTTCCCCTTGTATGGCAGCTGCTACGGTTTGCAGTATTTTCGGAGGTCGGTGAGGTGGGCTAGGTCCACCACTTCCATGAGGTGCACCAGCGCTGCATTCGCGTCCCGACTCTCCTCCACCGTCACCGACGATTGTGCGATCAAATCGTCCAGACTGTCAGAATGTGACTCGACCTGAGAAAGCCGCTCCAACGCGTTAAGGCGGTCTCGGTCCAAGTCATTGTGACGCCCGCAAAGTGTTTTGAGCTTATCGCTTAAGTTGCCATTATGCGGGAGCTCGTAGCCCTCCGCAACGGCGACGATCGTCAGTTCGCCGTGACCGAGATACGATTTGACCAGCGCATTGATCTTGTCGGCGGCGGCCCCGTGCTGCTGGACCTTTGCGCGCAGCGCGACGATGTCCCCTTCCAGCTTTTCGACTGCCGCCTTAGCTGCAACCTGTTTCGCCGTAGCGTCGGAAATCTCGCTGACGTGTTTCGCGTAGTCGTCGGCACTGGTGGCCACGAAGTGTTGGCGAATTGCTTCTCGGGCCTTTTTCTGATGTTCGTTGAAGCCGTCGACCATGTCGGCGTGTTGCTTGCAGATCGCATTGACCGCGTTGCAGCTCTCATCGAGCAGCTTGATGCGAGCCCTCACTTCTTCGGCCGGTGGAAGCGCCATCGTGACCGGACTAGTTGGCGCGCCCTTACGTTCGCGAAATGCTTTTAATGCCGTCACCAACAGGGGACTGACATTATCCAGCGCAGCGGTGAACGCAGACGCGGCGGTTTCAAACGGCGGCTGAAATTCGGCTGATAGTTGGGCGGCGGCCGGTATGGCAGCCTTCGCGATAGCCAGAGTTTCCACGCAGTCACCCGCGTGATGTGCGGCAGTGTTCAGTTCGGTGATGAACTTGGAAAAGTTGTCGTCAAAAGCCTCGGTGAGCAGCTTTTTGCGCTCATCGGTAATCGCTTTGCCGCAATACAGGCACGACTTCAAGTCGTGGCCAACATGGTACTCGTGGCCTTGCTTGACCCAAGGGACCATTTGCGGATGGACGTCGAGCCCCTCCACGACGATGCTCCCGACGGATTTTGGAGCGAGCTCAACGGCGGCCTCAATCAGCTCCAGCAGCGAGGAAACCGGAACTTCAACGAGTTTGACCTTGGCAGGAGGTTCGGACCGTGCGCAGGTCGCAGTGGCGGCGTCGAGATCGGCATCGCTCAGCTTGTCATCTGCCGAGGCACCTAGCTTGTCCACGTCTGCGACGAACTGCGGTGCCTCGTATCGGGCAGCCTGACGTAGACGTTCGGAGACGGTTCGCGCGAGAAGCCGCTTAAACTCGTTGAACGCCTTTTCACGCTCCCTAAAGACCTTCGCCTCGCCCTCGTGCTTCGTTTGCGCGGTCGGAAAGGTCGCCTCAAGCGCCTTTAGCTGGTCCGCCGCCTCCGCTTGGTCAGCGCCGATATAAAAGACAGGGTTCGCCATGCCAGTTTCCCAGCGGAAGTTCTCGGCGATGAAGTCGTTGTTGAAAACACAGACGCGCTTCTCGAGGCCGGTCAGCGCCTTGGGATAGCCGAATTTCGTCCCATCAGACATCTCGATCTCGAATGTGCACCCTTCGGGAAGTCGGTCCTGCTTCTTGCCGTGTTGAAGTGCCGCGAATGTACGGGAAAGGGTGGACTTTCCTGAGCCGTTGAAGCCGTAGAAGAGATTGAACCGCCTAAGATCAAGGCTCGGCGTGACCGCTTTACGCTCCGCCAATACGGCTGCGCCTTTGAGCAGACGAATGTTCTCGATGATTGTCACGGCCGCCCCCCAGCCAGTTTTCTTCTCCCTTAGATTGATTCGCCAAGGGCTCGGAGGCATCAATACTAAAATCAAGTACAAGTTGTAAAGCAGGCTTGAGGGGCGTCGCTCGTTGCCGGGTCTTTCTGCCGATAGCCGCGCCAGAGCTAGGGAAACCGTGGTAGCCTATCCGTCTTGCGCAGGAGGAGAGTCGCCTCATTTTGTGGAGGGGGACATACAGTCTAGCGGAAGTCATGTGCTCGGCCTGACAGTCGTCACCCATTGCGGCGGAGTGAGGTAGGCCAGCAGTCCCGCCGGCCGGCATGCCCGAGCAAATAGAGGGCGTGTCCCGCAAACTGAGAAGCCCTGCGCTCACTATGACGACGATGCCAAGAAGGTGGTTCGTCGAAACGATTGATTGCCCGACTCGATCAATCCGCATCGTCGGCGCCTCACGCTTATGTGTCCGGGGACGCCGCGCCGCCGCGAGAATCTGTATTGAATTACGATCGTAATTTAATATTATGATCGTAATGGCATCGAGCTGCGCCGCCGTTCGCGGCAGTGAGATGCCGCGTCTCAGCTCTTTGCGAGGATTCCATGGACGACACGACCGCCACTTCACGCCACACCGCATCGCGAGAAACCACGAACCTCACCTCGCTTGGGCTCGCAGCCGTTGCAGCCGCAGTTCGGAACGGCGACATCACGTCGGAGACCTACACCACGGCGCTTCTGCAGCGCGCCCGAGCGCTTGCCGAGCTCAATGCCTTCATCACTATCGACGAGGCCGCCGTGCTCGCGGCCGCGAGGGACGCGGACAAAGCGCGTGCGGCCGGGTCGGCGGCCCCACTCCTGGGCGTGCCGCTCGGGGTGAAGGACAGCTATTTGACGAAAGGGCTGCCTACGAGCCTAGTACTACAGTTGCCTTCTCTCTCGATTTCTGAATCCATGGGCAACCATGATTCGCAGATCGTGGACGCAGGCAGCGTCAATTGAAGAGACGCTTGCGCTGTGGGCGGCGTCGCTTCGTGAGATCAAGAAACGGATACGTCCGTTATTCAATCAAAATCGTGTTGCGAGGAATGCAGGCTTGTTTCTCGAGAGTCTGCTCGGGGATGAGCAACGCAAAACCGGTTGGATGCGAGCGGAAGCGGCTGGCGATCCCGGCCCTTGGCGGCAACAGGCGATCCTGGGTCGCAGGGATTGGGATGCTGACGGCCTGCGCGATATCGTTCGCGATTATGTCATCGAACATTTGGCGGATGACGACGCGGTCCTCGTGATCGACGAGACCGGCTTTCTCAAGCAGGGCAAGGCGTCGTGCGGAGTGGCGCGGCAATACACTGGTTCCGCAGGCAAGATCACGAACTGCCAGATCGGCGTCTTCGCTGCCTACGTTTCGCGCCACGGTCATGCCTTCATCGATCGCGCACTGTATCTTCCAAAGGAATGGACCGACGATCCAGGTCGCCTCGAAGCCGCATACGTGCCCCCCGATGCCGGCTTTGCGACCAAACCAAAGCTTGCGACGCGAATGATCGCACGCGCCATAGCCGCGTCTGTCCCGTTCAAATGGGTTGCTGGCGATACTGTCTACGGTGTTGGCGATATTGAGCAGCAGTTGCGTCGCGCAGGCAAGGGCTATGTACTCGGGGTCAGCAGCGCTCATGTATTTCAATCCTGGGGCAAGCGGCGATCCGTTGCCGGCACGGCCGCCGACATCGCCCAAACGCTGCGCGCGTCCGACTGGAAACGCCTCTCGGCAGGGGCCGGAACCAAAGGACCGCGGCTGTATGATTGGTGCTATCTCGAATTGGCTGATCTCGAGGTTGAAGAATTTTACAGCGCAAATCACGGTCTTTGGACGCGAGGTCTGCTGATCCGTCGTCGCATCGCCGATAGCGATCTCGCCTTCTTCACCACCTGGTGCCCAACGGCAACATCGATCGAAACGCTGGTGACGGTCGAAGGCCATCGGTGGGCGATCGAGGACAGCTTTGAGACTGCGAAGAACGAGTTTGGTCTCGATGACAACGAGAGCAGATCCTGGCATGGCTGGCACCGCCACGTTTCCCTGGTGATGCTCGCCTTCGCCATGATGGCGGTGATCCGCCATCGCGCCAATCCACCGCCGCCAAAAAAAACGCAACGCCGAACTACGGCAAAAACAAAAGCATCGCTATCCCGCCGTTGATCCGTTGGTCAATCCAGGAAGTTCGCCGTATCGCTATCAGGCTCGCGCGAAAGCGCATCCAACCCGCACACATCATCGCATGGTCACTCTGGCGCCGAGCTCACCAAGCCGCTGCTCAGCGCGCTCACTTCAAATCAAAACGGCAACTGTAATGCTAGGTCTCGACGGTCTCGCTCACTTCGTGCCGCGGGAAGACGCGGACGCTGTCCGCGCCATCAAGGGTGCGGGCGCTCTGGTCTTCGGCAAGAACAACCTCGTCGAGATGTCCTACGGGTTGACCGGTCACAATGCCCGCTATGGCCAGGTGAAGAATCCGCTCGCCCGCGATCGCGTTTCGGGCGGCTCCTCGAGCGGCTCCGCTGCATCCGTCGCCGCCAACATCGTGCCCGCGTCGCTGGGAGGCGATACCGTCGGATCGATTCGGGTGCCCGCATCGCTCTGTGGCGTGGTGGGATTCAAGCCTACGACTGGGCGATGGCCGCGCAATGGCGTCGCGCCGATCTCGCATACCCTCGACACAACGGGCGTGTTCGCCCGCAGCGTTGAGGATTGCGCTCTTATGGATCAGGTGGTGACCGGTGAAAGGGCCGTGGAGCCATCCGGGCGCGGATACGACGTGAAGCGGAGGCGGCTGGCCTACGCGCCGCGGCAATTTCTCGACCTGGTCGATCCAGAGGTCGAGGCCCGTTTCCGCGAGGTGGTGCGGCAGCTGCGGGAAGCCGGCGCCGAGGTCGTGGAGGTGGACCTGGGCGACGACTTCGGTGCCCTCACTCAGACCGCGACCTGGAGCATTTTCTTCCATGAGACAATGGGCGCGATCTCGGAGTTTCTTCGCGGCTACGATATCCCAACCACATTCGAGGCGATCTACGAGGGCATCAAGCCCGAGCTTCGGGAGGTGTGGGGGCACATGGTCCTACCGGGAGGCGGAGGTGCTATCTCAGCAGAGGCGTATCAGACGGCGCTCGTCGTGAGCCGCGCTGAAATCCAGCGCCGGCTCGATCAGGCGTTCGTTGGCCACGGGGCGGAGGCCATCCTGCAGCCAACGACGCCCTGCACGGCACCTTTGATCGAACAGCAGGCGAGCTTCCATATCGCGGGGCGGGAGGTTAAACGTGGCGCCGTCGAATCTCCAGCCTTTGACGCCAAGCAGGAAGTAAGCCTCAGTGGATGCGCGGAGATAAGTTAATTCTCTGACGCGTTTCAAGTCGTCGCGGTGAAACGGTTGGATTGCTTCCTTCATGCGCCTGTCTCCGAAAAGAATTGCTCGAACGCCGCACGGAGCGGAATGGTCTCACTAGAGCCGTCCGTGTAAAGGAGATTGAGATTGTACCCGGCATCGATATCGGTGCTGGCGATGCGAGGCGCACTCGCGAGTGGCCCTGTCGGGCCGCGCTCGCCCTTCGGACCTTGTTGCCCGCGCTTGCCGGCGGAAGCGACCAGCTGCCAGTTCTCGCCCGGGCATGGGCCGGGATCGTCACGCAGCGCGACAAAGCTGGACCCATTGAGCATGGTGATGTCCAGCCGCTTGTAGTCTTTTGAGGGATCATAGGTGCCGCGAGGCCGGAATGTACGACCGTCCTTGCCATCTGCGCCGGATCGCGCCAAGCAGGTCCAGTCTTCACTCTCCGGACAGGGTGCTGTCGCGGTGTCACGTTTGGCCTGATAGCTGCCGGTCTGATCGGTAACCACGTTGCCGCGATAATAGACGCGGCCGGCGTTGTACGACTCGACCATCGGCAGCGAACCGGGCTCGCCTTTTTCGCCGCGCGGACCCGCCGTGCCATCGGCGGGCTGATTGATCAGCGCCACTCGGTCTGTGATCTCGGCGCGCAGTTCAGCACGAAGCTCGGTGCGGATTTCTTCACGCATTTCTACCTTGGCCGCGCGGATGTCGGCCAGCGCCGCTTCCAACTTCGCCGAATTACCGTCCAATGCGCGTCGAAGATATTTGTCGGCTTCATCAAACAAGCGGTCGAGCTGCTCGTTGATGGCCTCGCCAACTCCCCCGATGACGCCATCATGAATCGCTGCGATCTGCTCGCTCACAAGGTTCTGTACATACTGCGCCCATGAGGCCTGAATGGCCTCGGTCGAGATCGTAGCGGCGGCATTTGGGCTATCCTTGGCCGCGGTGTCATACCTGGTGGCGTTGCTTATAACGCCACCGTAGCGCGATTTGCCGGACATCGAGGCCTCCTCTCGGTGCTGCAGCGTAGACTATAGCACTACAGTCCCAGACGTCGACGCCAGATCAGATCGACGATGCGTCGCTTCTCTTCCTCACTGCGGTAGTGCCAGAGATCGATGATGTTTGGTGACCGAAACCAGCGGAAGCTGCCATCAAATAGCGGCGGGGGATTTCGATTGCGTCGCTCCTCCTCCGGCAAGATTTTCTGGCGACTGAAGGCCTCGTCAATCAATCGAACAGGAGCCATTGGTTCCACGTTCCCATTTCTAATACCAATACTACTAAGACAAGAGATCAATATAAGAGAACACAGGACCTGATGTCCGTCTAAGGGACGATCACATGACCGTTTAAGGGACAGTGCATGGCCGTTTAAGAGACAAATCACGGTGGGGTGAGCAACGTCACGATCGGCGCTTTCTTGGGTCCGCGTCGCTCGACCTTGATCTGGCCGGCTGCCTCCAGGTGCGCCAGCACCCGGTATTTCACCTTGCGGTCAATGCCGTATTTTGTCAGCAGTGCATTCGAGAGCGGGAAGGTTGGGCTTCGCGCTTTCCATGCCATGTAGTGCAACAGCACCAGGACCGCAGCACCGGGAATTCCGGCCGCCTTCGCCATGTTGGTGGCCCACACCAACGGTATCGCGGTGAACTCCGGCCGCTTCCTCCTGCGCGCTTGTTGGTCGAGCTCAACCTCTTCGACGGGGATGTGCTCGCCGAGGCCCGGGCTGTACGCGTATCGCTGTTTTCCGCTCACGCAACGCCCCGTTTCTTCGGCAACGCGCCGATGGCTTCGACCGTGTTCATGATGGTCGACCACATCTTCAGCGCCATTGGCCGGCTGTCGACATACCGCTCGCCGCCGTCGATCCGCTTGTCCAGTTCAACGCCGATCTCAAGCCCGCCGCAAACTTCCCGGCCGGCTTTGCTCATGATCTCGATCGCATGTTCGATCTTCTCCGGCCCAGTATCCTCAAACAGGATGCCGTCGTGAATGAGCATGATCGGCACGATGCCGGCTTCCACCAGACGCACCGTGGCAAGCCGCAGCATTTCAGCGCCACCGCTTTGCATCGGAAAATTGTAGAGCGTGCGCCGGTTCGGGCTGTGCGAGATCCGCAATGGCCAGCCGAATTCGCTCTCGATCCGCCTATCGAGCATGGCTGCCGTCACGGTGTCGGCACGCCACCGCCAAAAGCGCGGATACCTTCGCTTGTGCAGCTGGATGATTTCGCTCGCGATCAGCGGGTGACGATTGAGACCGCGGGCCAGAGACGGCACGCCCATGCCGTAGTTGATGCCGAGTTGCAATGGCTTCATCCGATCCCGCACCGCGCGGTTTGCCTTCTTCCAGCGCACAGGATCAGGATCATCGGCGAGGCCGCACATGACGGCGAGGGCGTGATAGATATCGCCGGCCAGATAGTCGGCCTTCAACATCGGATCATCGGATCGAGCGGCAGCGATGCCGACTTCCTGGCTGCGCCAGTCGAGATAGAAGCCTACCGAGCCGGCCGGGAATCGCATGAACGACCGCATGCCGGCATGCGCATTATACGGACTCTTCGCATGCGCATTGCGGCCGGTCGACGTACCGAATGGAAACAGCGACGGCCGATTTCGACCATCGCGGCCGATCGGAAGCCGCGCTTTGCTGATGAAACCGAGGCTGTCGCGCAACGCGTACAGGCCTTCAATGCCTGGCACATGGCTCATCAGACCGAAAGCGTCGGCTGAAACGTCGAGTTGTCCGCTCTCGAGCCGGGGCCAAGCGGGGACGCCGGCATAGGCCAGCCATTCCGCAAACCGGACGTATTCCCACTCACCTTCATCCGAGAAGATCCGGTGCGGGCTGCCATGGCTCGGGTCGAAGCGACGGATCAGGTCGGCTATCACGTCGGCCTTGTTCTCCTGCACGAGGTTCCACAAAACCATGTCGATCGGCATGCCGCGCGCCTGGATCAGGGCAATAGCCTTCGCGCTGTACTCGGACCAGTGCAACACCTTCGGCACGCTGGCGGGCTCGTAATAGTCGGTTCCGCGCAGTTGGGCGCGTAAGAGGCGCTTGCTCGCGCGAACGTCTTCTTCGCAGTAATCGAAAACCTCCTGCTCAATGTATTTCTCGCGCCACGTCCCGTTGCCGATGCTCTCGGATATGTCGCCCTTATCGATGCCTTCCCAGCCTTCAATGCCGTACATGCGGCAGGCATCCGACAGCCGCTTGCGCGGCTTGATGCGCGCCTCGTCAGGGCTGTACGGCAACAAGATGTTGCTGGCCGCGAGATAGGCGGTGTGCTGATCAAAGATGTATTTGGGAAAGTTCCAGCCGAGCACCTTGAAGCAGGTCATCTCGGCCCACGCGCTGTAGGCGACCACCAGCGTGTCGGACCCGATGTCGAACGGCGGCGCATAGCCGAACTCGCCGCGCCACAAGCGAATGGTGCGAACGTGCTGGCAGTTTTCATCCAGCACGTAGGCCACCATGCAGAGCGGATTAGGTAGATCGCCGGGCGCGACTTCGTATTCGAAATCGCACACGACGATATTTTTGAACTTGGTCCTCATAAAGATCAGGTCAAGTTCTGTTTCGCACCGACCAGCCGCAGGAGCGCCGGGTGATCATGCCGATCAATCATGCGGCCGTTGAATGTCACCGTCACGAGGTCATTGAGCGTGCGCTTCGGCCAATTCGGCGCGGGAAAGGCGTCAGGATCGCGGGCGTGGTCGATCTTGTAGCCTTCGGCGCCGTCCGCCTTCCGGCTCTCGACTTGAACCCACTGCGTCCGGCCCATCAGGCAAGCCTGCACAGCCGTCATGTTCCAAGGGTTCGCCCGCTCCCATTGGGCGCGAAAAGCCTCATAGCGGGCGTCCGGCTCCTTGCGCTTCTTCGCTTTCGCCTTCATCGGCTAACTTTAGCCGAAAAACTGCAATGTTAGCTCCCGGTTAGCTCGGCCCTGTGCGCCGTTGCCCTAGATATCTGTAAAGGCTACCAAAAATGCCGCTTGACAGGGTTAGCGTAGCGTAATCCGCCGCTAGAGGCCGCCGAATTGGCGGATTCCCCATGAGCCCTGAACACAGGCCCGTTACGCGAGCTCCAATGCGGCATTAGCCGCTCACCAACAGCGTATCGAGCTTGTACGTCAGGTATTCCTGTTGATCTCGACCTGCCTTGCGGCAGGTGATGGCGCCGCCTGAAACGGATTCGAGTTCGTCCAGGCTAAGTTCTGCTCTGCTGGTTTGGCGGTTCTGGTTCTGCTTCTGCTTGGTCATGGGGATCTCCTCCATCACTGATGGACCTTCCTTACCCCACCCTCGTCGGACCGGATGTGCGCCCGATCACACTCGACGAGCCCGCCCTGGCGGATGATCCCCACCAAACAATTCTCGGTCGGTGATGAGGCCGTTTTCCAAGCAGCACGAAGCAGGCCGGAAATGCCGCAATGGCATGGTTTCGCGTGCTGCCATCGGAGCCAGCTATGGCTTGCGGCGGGCGTGAATTTAGCGAACTAAACTCTTCCGAGCTTTCGGAAGTGTCGGGACGTTTCTCATGGCATCACCGGCGGATGATATTCGAGCGTGTAGGCCAGCGCCCACAGCAAGAACAGCACGACCGGCAGATGCACGAGTAATTGCAGGAACGTGAAACCCACGACGTCACGAGCGCGCAGACCTAGAACGCCGAGGAGCGGCAGCATCCAGAACGGGTTGATGAGATTGGGCAATGCTTCCGCGGCATTGTACACCTGCACAGCCCAGCCGAGGTGCACTTTGAGGTCGGTGGCCGCCTGCATGACATAGGGCGCTTCGAGCAGCCACTTCCCGCCCCCGGACGGGATGAAGAAACCCAAGACCGCCGAATAAATTCCGATCACCAACGGATAGAGATGCTGGGTAGACATGCTTACGAAGGCATGGGTGATCTGATCGGAAACGGTTACGCCTGCACCATTCTTCGCTTGGGTCAGGATGGCGGCGATTGCGCCGTAGAACGGGAACTGGATCAGCACGCCGGACGTCGCCGGTACCGACTTGACAACCGCCGCCAAAAATCGCTTCGGCCGCCAATGGAGGAGAAGTCCGAGCATGATAAACATGAAGTTGTAGGTATTGAGGCTAGAAATTGCGATCATCCAGTCTTGGCGAGAGAATTCGTTGATCACCCAGCCAAGCGCGAGGAGCGCGAGCAGAATAGTAAGGATGGGTGAATGTTCGAGCCATTCCCCAGGCTGCCTGGGCGGCGCCACGACAATCGCGTCTTCGCGTGAGGCATCGATCCCCATTGCTTCGGCGGTGACCGCGGTGTTGGGTCCGGGGGCCGACCGAACCGCAATGACGACGGAAATCACGAGAAGCGCAGCAGTAATCACCATCGATTGCCACAGAAAGATCGTCTCGGAAAACGGAATAACGCCGGTGATCGATAATAGGCTCTTCGGCAAGCTTGCAGGATTTGCCTGCAACTGTGCTGCCGACGAAGACAGCCCCATCGCCCAAGTCGCACCGAGCCCCAGATACGCCGCAGCCGCTGCCGCGCGGTAATCCATCCGCAATTCGCGGCGCGCCGCAAGCGCAAGCACCAACAGTCCACCAAGGATCAGGCTGAGCCCCCAGTTAAGCAACGAGGCCAATATGCTCACGATGGCGACGAGGCCCACGGCACCGGTGCCGGTGCTGGGCAAGTCAGCAAGCCAGCCGATAAGGCGCCGCGCTGGGGCGGAGGTAGCGACCACGTATCCACCGATAGCAACGAAGGCCATTTGCATGGTGAAGGTGATCAGACTCCAAAAGCCGTTGCCGAAGGCTACACTAACAGCGAGCGGCGAAGCCCCGTTTATCAGTGCTGCGAGCGCGACCACCACGACGGCAATGGCGACAAAAATAAAGGCGTCGGGAAACCAGCGCTCCGCCCACGCGGTGAAGCCGATTGCGATCCGAACCAGTGCACCTTCTTGCTCGGCTGGACCACCGGAAGATGCGGCTGGCATTGTTGTCATTGCGAAATCCTCCCAAGACCTCACGCGCGAACTGCTTATGATCAGGGTGCTCTCGAAATGTCAGTTTGGCGATCCAGTTTGATCCGATAATTTGGCGAACTCCAATGCGATTGACGGGGTGAGTTCACCGTTCCTGCCCGAAAGGGTGCCGCGTCATGCTCGGCCCTCCTGAAAAGTCGCAGGCGCAACAGCGTAGTCGCAAAAAGTCGCGGAGAGCGTCGGCTCCCTCGGATGGATGATGTTGACATAGATCAACGTTGTCTTCTGCCTTCGGATGCCAGGCTGGCCGCGCGGGGCCGCAGTCTAGCCCTTGGCGCACCGCACCCCTCGGCGGCCCCGGCCACTCGATCCCTACCATCAAGAAGCGCCGCGGCCGTTCGGAATCCGCGCGCCGCTCCTCCGCGAGGCCCTGCCTGTCGTCGCATCACAGTGGAGCATGCCGATGTGGGTCTTGATGTACGTGTTCTCATACTCAGTCAGCCCGCCGCCACTAACGACAGGGCGGAATGGAGGCTTCTTCCGACCGTAGTGTTTCAGGAGTTCTCGAATGAAGAGCGATGCAGGGCGGCCAAGTTGGCACTTGAAGGCAGTTTGAAGGAGGCGGGAGCCAAATTAAGAAGTGGGTTAGAAGACTTGAAGTGCATAGGTAAGGCTGACCCGAAGCAGGTCATCAAGTGGAATGCCTTCCGAAATGAAGCCTGGCGCCACAGCGGCTGTCATGTCCGCTTGTGGCACCTTTGAGACGTGCCGACTGTATCGAGCAATGTCCGCTTTCAGGGGCAACCCTGGCATCGATCTCTGAGGCTCCGCTGAGAGTTGCGAGCGTTGCTTTCGAGTATTGAGGTTCTTGTGAGCCGCATCGGCCGCAGCGGTTCTGACTGGCCGCAATGTGCCGACGCTACCAAGCGTCTGGACGGACGCCTTAGTGAGACAGCGCTCGGCGTCGCTGTTGACTGCCAAGAGATCGGCCCATTGCAATCGCGGTTCATTCCGCCTGTGAAGTGACGGTCGTCATCCGCGCGGGAAGCACATGCTGCTTTCCGCGCTTGAGGCGGAATTGGTTTTGGATGGGTGCGGTCGGCATTGGGGCGGTGCGATGATCGCTAGGCATTACAATCCCGCCAACACTTCTTGCGCGCGCCGACGAGATGATCGAATAGTATCGCTAGTTGCTGCGGCACATGAGTCCGGTCGTGGCACTTTTCGGTCATGCCGCCGTGGCCGCCCTATGTCCGTTGTTGGGGGCAGAGGGAGAGGTTCGTAGTACCGCTGAAGCCGGGTAATGCCGGTGGAGGGAAGGGACCTCAGTTCAAAACAGACGCAACAAGTGCTGAGGGATTTGGAGATTGGGCAACCTATCAACTCCGAAAACTGTTCAGAAACTGCAGAAGGCGTTGCACGCGAAAGCGAAGGCAGAACCGGCCTGCCTTGCAGGCGATGCTCTCCCAACGGGTTCACCCGGTCGCCTGAGCGACACACAGAGGGGAGATAACATGAAATTCGTTTCTGCCGCCGCATTGGCACTTATTGGCTGCCTTGTCGGCTTCAATTCGGCAAACGCACAAGGAGCCGCTATGAAAACGACGCCGACGACCAAAATTCTCGCCATCGGGACCATCAATCCTGGTTTTGAACAATCGCAGGTGTTTGCTGTCCTACCGGAGGAAGTTCGGGAAACTGTCGACCTCTACCTCGATGGCAAGATCGAGCAGTGGTACTCGCTACAGGGAAAGCCGGGCGTGGCGTTCATCATCAACGTCACCGATCCGGCCGTCGCTCACGAAATGCTCGAAAAGCTGCCTTTGGGTAAAGCACATATGATGAGCTTCGAACTGATCCCCATTGGCCCGCTCAACCCGCTTCGCTTTTTGCAGGGCATGCAGCCGAAACCTTGAGATATGCAGGGCCTTACTTGGACGTCATGCGCGGGCGTTAGGTGTTCAGTCGCACTGTATGATGGCAATCGTTCACATCGATGACGCAGTCGCCGCGACGGTCGCCGCGCTGACTGCCGAGCCGGGTGTAACAACGTCGAAAGGATAGACATCATGTCACAGCCGGTGAACGACGACGCGATCGATTTCTTCGAGATCGACCAAGATATCACGCTCAGGCGCATGGTTATGCGCAACTCGAGCCCAAAGGGGACCGTTCTCTTCCTGCATGGGTTTCCGGAGACCTTGTACGTCTGGAAGGCCATCGCCAAGGCTCTGGCCGATGAGTACGAGGTCCACGCTTTCGACTGGCCGGGTTATGGCCTCTCATCGAGGCCAACGGTCGACAGGTTTTCCTATGCGCCCAAAGACTACGCGCGAATTCTGGATCGATACATCGGCAAGGCAGGGATCGACACATCGAAGCTGACGATCTACGCAACCGATATCGGCGCGCTGCCTACGCTCCTGCTGGCCGTGGAAAGACCCGATATAGCAAGGACGATCATCGTGGGCGATTTCGCCCCGTTCAACAGGCCCCAATTCATGTACGCGAGCCTGCAAAGCTTGAAGGAGGGACCTGCGATGGATCAGGTCCGCGCCAACCTGAACAGCAATCGCGACGAGATCCTGCAGAACACCTTCACGAGAGGTTTGCCCGAGGAAGAGCATTTTGAAGTTGCGCGTGAGTTCAAGGACGACATGTTCCGAGGATGGACCCAGGGAGCGATGACGTCGGCAGACGCGTTCTCCCACTACTACTCGCACTTTACGCGAGACCAGGATCACTTCGAATCGCAACTTGCCCGGCTCAAGACGCCCGTGAAGGTCGTTTGGGGCGAGAAAGACCTCTACATCAACAAGGAGATGGGAGTAGAGTTCGCCGAACGAGTGCGCGCGAAACTGACTCTTCTTCCGGGCATAGGGCACTTCCCCCATCTGCAGAATCCAATGCTGGCCATCGATGAGGTTCGTGACGCTTTCCGATGAGCCGCCAGCTGCTGCACCTTGAGCCGAAGCGTTGGTCTGTTGTGCTCACGGCAGATCGATGGACCGACATGGCAACGTCCGCTTCTGGCACATGGCGTCACTTAGTGCGGTGCAGCGATTTGTCCGAAGTTAGGGGAAAACCGGAAGTGGCCGGCGTTAGCGTAATCCGCCATTGAAGCCGCCGACTTGGCGGATTGCGCCTTCCGCCTTCGCTCGATGAGCTGCGGCGGACGCAGTCGGCTCAATCCGCCCTACGGACCTACAGCAGCCCCCGATAAATCCCGGGCTCCGATCCCTCGATCGCCACTGCGCCGACCGCTTTCGAATAAAACTCCGCCGGTCCCACGCCGCCGATGATGGCGTAGCCAAAGCCCTGTTGCCTCATGTCCTCGAGGCAGGCGAACAGCAGGGCTTTTCCAATTCCGCTTTTTTGCGCCTTCGGGTCGACGCCGGTGGGACCGAAGAAGTTGGGACAGGTCGCATCATGGCAGGCGAATCCCACGATCTTCTTTTGCTGGACCGCGATGAAGCAGGAGACCGGCTGGCGGCTGAAGGCGACCTCGGCTTCGCTGGCCCATGCCTCGCTAAATGCCTGCCGCACCCAGGCTGTGACCTTGTGCTTTTCGGGGGCGAGCGCGCGCCGCATGACGATTCCGGCCTTAAGCAATCGATCGTATGCAGGCCGGGAATCGGGCAGAGCATAGAGCTTCACGAGCATGTCCATCGGGCGACCTTAGTGGAAAAGGTGCCCGACGGGCAAATCAGTGATTTTCTGTCAAGCCCATCTTTGTAAAACCATTGCGCAGGAAGCGCCGGGTGTTCCGGGTACCTGTGGTGACTACCCTGTGCTCACTACCAATGCACAGGGGCCGCGGGTGCTTAGGGCACCCGGCGTTTCCTGCGCCCTCTGATTTTCGAGGGAACGGATCATGCAAGACTCGGGCGCATCGCGCCGCGGGATCGTGAAGGCTCGCCTGGTCCCACGTCATTGCGAGGAGCCACCGGGTCCCGCCTCCGGCGGGCCCGATGATAAACTCCGCGACGACTTGTCCGCCGTGGCTCAACGAGCGAAAGCGGAAGCAATCCATTCTTTCTTTGCGGCGACATGGATTGCTTCGCGGAGCCTGTCATCGGGCGCGCATTCGCGCGACCCGTTGGCTCGCAATGACGGGCTGTGAAATCATCGGGTCTCTTGCTACAATGGAAGTCAACGAGGCAGCTTCGAAGTATGTCCGATCGCAAGTCCATCGTCAGCGATCCCGAGACCGTCCGCGCACGCGCGATGGAAACGCTGTTCGAGCGGCTGGAAAGCCTGTGCAAGTCTGGCGCAGTACGGTCACGGAATAGCGGCAAGCTTCAACGCTTTCATTCCTGAAGGTGCAGTCGTTGGGTGGCCCGAGCTCAAGGCAATCCCCCTCATTCATGTCGTGCCGGACGCTACCCTCCACAAAGACAAGCGAGCCGTGGAGAACCCAGACGAGATGCTTTCGGTTCGTGTAGGACGAGGCTGGAAAGGAGGCTTCTTTACCGGGGGGCAACTCCACGTGGATGATCTCAATTGGCGTCTCTGATCGAGGCGAAACGTGGCGTCGGACGTATCCTGTCACCGGGTCGATCCAGAGGGGCTGCTGTTCCTTGCGGAGCAGCATCCCCTCCTGCATTTCAGCTCGTACCATGAGCGTGGACATGCTGATCTCGAACGCGCCAGACAATCGTGCAAGCAGCATTGCAGTCGGGCTACTATCGCCTCTTTCGATTTTGTGGATCATTGCCCTTGAGACACCGGACCTCTTGGCGAGTTCGGTCAGTGACCATCCTCGCACTTCCCGCTCAATACGGACGCGCGCTCCAATACGTTGATCGAGGCTATCTAACTTAGTGGACGTCATCCGCTTTTAATAAACGAGCGCCGGCCGAGCTAGGTCAAGCTTGACCTGCCAAGCTCATTTCGTCCACTAAAAGAGACCGAAAAGTAACTTATACAGGGAAATCGCATGAACCCTGCTGTCCGTATTCGCCCGGCTTCCGACTCGGATCTCCAAGCGATTCTCGGCATCTACAATGACGCCGTGCAAAATACCACGGCGATCTGGAATGAAACTCTCGTGGACCTTCCCGACCGTGAAGCTTGGTTCGCTGAACGCAGGGCAAAGAATTTCCCGGTCGTGGTCGCTGAAAAGGATGGCGAGGTGATCGGCTACGCAACCTACGGCCTTTGGCGCGCCGTCGAAGGCTTTCGCTACACGATGGAGCATTCCGTGTATGTGCGCTCCGATCGGAAGGGAAAGGGGCGCAGGTCAAATGCTTATGGAGGCCCTCGTCGCGACAGCGAAGGAGCGAGGCGTTCACGTCCTGATCGCCTGTATCGAAGCAGAAAACTCTGCCTCCCTGCCTGCACGAGAGGTTGGGTTTTCGGTTTGTTGGACGGTTCGCTGAGGTTGGTCAGAAATTCGGACGCTGGCTCGACCTGACATGCTTGGAATTGCGCCTGTGACTCGATGCCGAGGCGCGAGGATTTTTAGCTGCGCCTTTCGATCGCAGCTGCAAGACGATCCCTGGTGTAGGCGGCAAGTTCGGTCAATGCCTCGACGGCGAGTGTCTTTTTCCGATCGGCAATGGCCGTAAGAATGCGCTTGTGAAACGCGACGATCTCTTGTCGCTCTCGCACACGGAAAATAATCATGTTGCTGATTGGCTGAAGGCCTTCGATCACCGAATGCATCAGAAACTGCATGAGCGAATTCGCGCTGGCATCGACAATGGCGCGATGAAACCTCACGTCGGAATCGCAGAACTCCTCATCACTGAGGTTGCCCTTCTTCTGCAACTCAAGTTCAGTCCTCATGCGCTCCAACTGATCATTGGTGCGGTGTTCGCACGCCAATTTGACGCAGACTGATTCAAACTCCAGTCGCGCAGTCACGATTTCATCGACGTTAATGTCTCCGACCGCCACCATTAGCGTGGTCGTATTGGCAAGCGAACGTCCTGCCTCCGGGGGCGCAGGCGCTGTGACGAAGTTGCCGCCGGTCGGTCCGCGGCGCGATCTGATCAAGTGTTGGGCCGCCAAGCGTTTCAAAGCTTCGCGGATTGTCGGTCTCGAGACGTTGAATTTCGCGGCCAGTTCATCCTCCGACGGCAGTCGAACGTCAACTTTGAGCCTGCCTTGAAGGATCGCGGCGCGAATATTCTCCGCAATTTGTTTGGCGGCACTTGCCGTTACCACGTCGCCTAGATCGACCTCAGAGTCTGCCGCTTTCGCCATCTACCTTCTCTGAATTACAGCCAAGAATCTCACTCGTAGCAGTACCGGCAAGCCGCAAGTTCCACAAGGCGGCTTCTCACCAAATCTAATATTTGTTTGACAAATAGACATTTGACGATAGGTTTCGTTCCGAAAAATCAGTGGGCGGCCGAATTGGGCGGCCCAAGAGGCCACAGTAACATTGTGTCCAGCGCGATGCGATGTTCGATGGGAAGGGAAACAGGGATGGTTGATGTTGTTTCGGTCGGTGAATTGCCGCCAGTGGGCGATGTCCCCCAGCGAATGCACGCGCAGGTCGTTCGAAGTGATCGGTTGGGGGATCCGGTGAAAGCGTTCCGGGTCGAGGAAATTGAGACGCCAAGGCCTGGAAAGAAGGAGGTCCTGGTCGCAGTCATGGCCGCGGGCCTCAATTTCAACAACGTCTGGGCAGCCCGCGGCGTCCCGATCGACGTGATTGCCGCTCGGAAGGCTCAAGGGTCAACTCACGATTTTCACATCGGCGGAAGCGATGCCTCCGGGATCGTGTACGCGGTGGGAGACGGGGTCGAGGACATCAAGATCGGCGACGAGGTCGTTGTGCATCCAGGCTTTTGGGATCCCAATGATCCGGACGTCCTTGCCGGCCGCGATCCGATGCTAGCCAACAGTGCGCAAATCTGGGGCTACAACACGAACTTTGGCTCATTCGCGCAATTCTGCCTCGCTTACGATCATCAGATCCTTCCGAAAGCAAAACATCTCACCTGGGAGGAGGCCGCAGCTCCCACTTTGGTCGGAACTACCGCCTACCGAATGCTCCACGGTTGGCATGGGCACACGGTCCAAAAGGGGGATGTTGTCTTGGTTTGGGGCGGTTCCGGCGGCGTTGGATCACAGGCAATCCAAATCGCCAAGGAAGCCGGCGCCTTGCCAATCGCCGTAGTCTCCGATGCGAGGAAGGGCGAATATTGCAAGTCGCTTGGGGCGGTCGGCTTCATCGATCGCCGAGAATTCAATCATTGGGGGCAGCCTCCGCACTGGACCGATGACAAGGGGCAAAAGGCCTGGACAGTGCAAGCACGAGCATTCGGCAAGAAGATCTGGGACGTCCTGGGCGAGAAGCGCAGCCCGCAGATCGTTATCGAACACCCCGGAGAAGATACAATCCCCACCTCAATCTTCGTGTGCAACGCGGGTGGCATGGTTGTGATTTGCGCGGGGACGACCGGCTACTCGGCCGTAGTCGACCTTCGATACCACTGGGTTCGCCAAAAGCGGCTGCAAGGCTCGCATGGCACAAATACCGAGCAAGCTAAGGCCTACAACGACCTCGTCATTGCCAAGCGAATTGGCCCTTGCATGGGAGAGGTGCGCTCGTTTGATCAGGTTGGTCAAGCTCACCAGGACATGATGAACGGCAAGCTTGCCCACGGCAACACGACCATCCTGGTTGGAGCTCCCGAAGCTGGCCTCGGCGTTTCGAACTAACGGAGTGTCTGATTTGGCTTCCAGTGCCTGAGGTGAAGGACAGCTATCGCGCGCTGATTTTGCCACGAAGGGTGCACTACAAGTTAACTCTTTGAGCCGCCGGAAGAGCGGCTCGAGCCACCGAAGAAAAAATTTAGGGAGGATGAGATGAAGATTACCGCGTGCGCGCTGGCTCTCGCATTGTTTCCGACGCTCGCTAACGCGCAGACGGTGCCTACCTTCAAGGCTGGTGTGCTGAACGATCAATCCGGCGTGTATGCCGACATCGATGGTCCTGGTTCGGTTCTCGCTGCGAAGATGGCGGTAGAAGATTTCAACCCTGAAAGGCGCGGTTTTAAGGTCGAGGTGCTCGCAGCGGATCATCAAAACAAAGCGGACGTCGGCGTCAACATCACGCGGAAATGGTTCGATGTCGACAAGGTTGATGCTGTCGTCGACGTTCCCACCTCCTCGGTCGCCTTGGCCATATCTCAGCTTGTCAAGGACAAGGACAAGACGTTCTTGATCGATGCTGCGGGTTCTTCTGACCTCACTGGAAAAGCCTGTACGCCGAACAACGTTCACTGGACTTATGACACCTGGGCCCTCGCTAATGGGACCGCAAAAGCCGTCGTTGGGACGGGCGGCAAGACTTGGTATTTCCTGACCGCAGACTACGCCTTTGGGCACGCGCTCGCGCGCGATGCGTCGGACATCGTAAAGGCTCAGGGTGGCACCGTCGTCGGTCAGGTGTTTGCGCCGTTTCAAACGACGGACTTCTCCTCGTTCCTTCTCCAGGCACAAAGCAGCAAAGCCCAAATCATCGCCCTCGCAAACTCCGGCGGCGACACCGTGACATCGGTAAAGCAAGCACAAGAGTTTGGATTGACCGCCGGAGGCCAAAAGCTGGCGGGCCTTCTGGTGTTCCTCTCGGACGTCAAGTCGATGGGCTTGCAAACTGCTCAGGGGCTGCTTCTTACCGAGGCCTTTTATTGGGATCTCAACGATAAGACCCGGGCGTGGTCCAAGCGCTTCGCGGCCCGAAACGAGGGACGCTTTCCGACCATGAATCAAGCGGGCGTCTACGCATCCATGTTGCATTGGATGAAGGCCATCGACGCGATGGACAAGGATAAGGCGCGCTCGGGAACGGCTGTGGTTGAGAAGATGAAGTACATGCCGACGGAAGACGATCTCTTCGGCAGAGGATCGATCAGGCAGGATGGCCGCACGATCCATGACATGTATCTGTTCGAAGTGAAAAAGCCGAGCGAGTCCAAGATGGACTACGACTTTTACAAACTCGTTGCCACGATCCCGGGAGACGAAGCCTTTCGTCCAATGGATCAAGGCGGCTGTCCCCTAGTAAAATAGCGGGGCCCGGTGGTCCGAATTGGTTCGAAGGGCGTTTCGTTCGCTATGCTGCTGGTGGCAGAGACAGCAGCTATGTCGACCTGGTTTGCGACGAGCGCGTCCATCAACGTCATTAAAGCTTCGTGGCACCTTTCGTTGTTTCACGAAGCAATGCTCACCAACGCCGTCCAAGCCGGCTTCGTCGTTGGAACACTCTTCAGCGCTGCCCTTGCACTTCCGGACCGCGTGGATTTGCGGAAGTTGTTTGCCGGGTCGGCTCTGATCGCTGCCGTGGCGACATTATCGATCGTTTTCTTCGAGCCAACCTCGCTCTTCGTGCTCGCCCTACGCTTTATCACGGGCGCCTGCATGGCTGGGGTCTACCCTGTGGGCATGGCCATCGCAGCCACCTGGGCTACCGGTGACCTAGGTTTGCTCATCGGGCTCTTGGTTGGCGGACTTACCTTAGGCTCCGCCGCCCCTCACATTGTGGCGGCCACGGATTGGACGGTCCCATGCGTGGCGGCCGGTTGTGGTGCATTGATTGCCGCTGTCGCAATTTGCTTCGTCGGACTTGGCCCCAACGTCTGGGCCGCGCCGAAATTCAAAGTCTCCCATATCTTGCAGGGGTGGAACAACCGTGCGGTCCGCGCGGCGAATTTAGGATATTTCGGCCACATGTGGGAGCTCTACGCAATGTGGTCGTGGATTGGTACGTTTGTCCTTGCGAGCTTTGCGGCCGCACAACAGACGCCTCCAGTCAGCGCAAATATTGTGACGTTCGCAATAGTCGGATCGGGAGCCGTGGGAGCACTGCTGGGTGGTTGGTCGGCAGACCGATGGGGAAGAACGGCCGTAACCAGCCTATCCATGACGGTAAGCGGTTGCTGCGCGATCTTGATCGGTTTCACGTTTGGCGCTCCGCCCGCTTTCACCATCTTGGTCGGCGTCATATGGGGCGTCGCCGTGATTGCAGACTCTGCTCAATTTTCCGCGGCGGTCGCCGAGCTATGCGACGCGCCTTTGCGTGGCACGATGCTCACTCTCCAAACGAGCCTCGGTTTCCTGATCACTCTTGTAAGCATCCAGGCGATGCCGTTTGTCGTCAGAATTGTCGGATGGCATCTCGCATTTTCTATACTTGCGATTGGGCCGTTTCTCGGCACAATTGCGATGTTGCAGCTTCGCCGCATGCCAGAATCAAAAAAGCTTGCCCAAGGACGCCAATGAAGAGAGATAATCAATGAACCTAACGTACGTCCAATATCAACGCGTCGACTCGACGGCGCAGATCGTTCTCACGCGTCCTGAAAGAACGAACGCGCTCAATGGCCAAATGCTTTCGGAGATCATGTTGGCAATGGACGCGGCGGAGGCGGATGCCGAGGTGCGCGCGATCGTGGTGAGCGGCAGTGGGACCTCGTTCTCTTCCGGCTTCGACCTCAAGGAACAGATGGAGAAGCAGCCGATCGGCGTCACGCAATGGCGGCCCCTGCTTCAAAAGGATTTTGACGTCGTCATGCGCTTCTGGCGAAGTCCCAAGCCGACTATTGCGAGCGTGAGGGGGGCATGTCTTGCCGGCGCGTTCGAGCTGATGATGGCCTGCGACATCACGATCGCCAGCGACACAGCGTTCTTCGGAGAACCGGAGTTGAAGTTTGGCGCGGGGATCGTCGTGATGCTCTTGCCGTGGTTGGTCGGTCCTAAAGTGGCAAAAGAAATCATTCTCACTGGAGAGGATAGAATCTCTTGCGATCGTGCATACCAGCTTGGTTTGGTGAACCGTATTGTTCCGGACGCGAAGCTCGAAGAAACCGCGGCCCGGGTCGCGCGGCATATTGCGGCCATAGATCCCGACCTCGTTAAGCAGACGAAGCGTGCGCTCAACAAGTCCTTCGAAATGCGTGGGCTGACGGAAGCGCTTGACACGGCGCTTGATATTGATCTTCAGATCGAGGGGGGCGGCTCTCCTGACAAGATCCAGTTCATGGAGATTGCCCGTTCGCAGGGGCTGAAGGCGGCCCTGATTTGGCGTGACAGCCGTTTTCCGAGCCGCAGCCAATGACAGTCCGCTTGAACGATTGGATCCTGCGTCAATCAGGCAACGACATCGGTCTAGAAGGCGCCGACTTAGGGTTCACTCACGCCGAACTCGCTCGCGAATCGGCACTGCTCGCTAGCAAACTTCAAGACGCTGAGGTTGCCAACGCTGAGCCGATCATCCTTCAAATTAGCAACGGGCCGTGGGACGTTATCGGCTTCCTGGGCATATGGGCTGTCGGCGCGGTCGTGGTTCCATTGCACGTCGGGGCTGCAGCATCAACCCGCGAGATGGTCGTGCGTCGAACGGGAGCGCGTTTTTCAGTGGCTGCAGGTTCTGTGGGGGCAATTGCAGAAGGCGCCCCGGCAACTAGGCCGTTGCTCAACGACGCGGCCCTGATCGTTTTCACGTCAGGTAGCACAGGCGTGCCGAAGGGAGTGGTGATTGGGCACGGCGGCTTTATAGCGAAGCTCGAGATGCTCTCCAAGCTTCTGCCGCTTGCAAGATCCGATGTCGTGCTCTGCCCTTTGCAGCTCACGTTCATCTTCGGAATGTGGGTCACCTTCTTGGGTCTTGCGAACGGTGCTCGTGTCGTCTTGTTGCCAAAATTCTCCATGGACACTGTCGGCGGGTTGCTTCGCGACTGCACGACGCTTGCAGCCGTCCCGACGATGCTCAAGTTGATCGTGGCGGCGCCCAGGCCGGCCCCTTCCAAATTGCGTAGGATCCTCACCGGGGGCGAGTCACTCGGGTTGACGCTTCCGAGCAAGCTCAAGAAGTATTTTCCCGAGGCGGAGTACTTCGATCTGTTTGGTTTGACCGAGACCGGATCTTGCGACTTCTGTCTAGCGCCTTCCGACCAATCCGTCGGTCTCGGTACCATCGGTCGTCCAGTCCCCGGCGTGCAGTTCAAGCTGGTTCCAACTGAGTTATCTCGGTCTGAGAGAGAGGGAGAGCTTCAGATCAAGACTCCGTCTCGAATGCTCGGTTACCTCGACGATCCGACGTTGACGGATACCTCATTCGACAATGGGTTCTTCAAGACAGGCGACCTGGCGAGACTACGGGATGATGGGCTTGTAGAACTTGTTGGTCGATCTAAAGAGATCATTTCGAGAGGCGGAAACAAGATCGCTCCGCTTGAAATCGATAATCTTTTCGGTGAGCACCCCGCGGTGGCCGCTGCGCTGTGCTTTAGTGTCCCACACGCCAATCTGGGCGAGGCGCTGCACATGATGGTTGTTCTGCGCTCGGCAACAAACATTACTGACAAAGAGTTGCGCGCTTGGGCCGCGACGAAGATCGAAAAATTCAAGATCCCCGATCAAATCCATATCGTCGAGGCGTTACCGCTTGGACGTACGGGCAAGGCCGATCGACGAGCGGCGGCGAGCTGGGTCCTATCGAGATCAGACTAGCAACTCAGCCAGGAAAGGCCTCTTCCAGGTAGTTCGCGGGGCGGCGGCACTCAACCGACGCTCCGCCTATCCCATGAGTTTGCCACGGACTGAATTGGGCAACCTTAACCAGCCTGATGATAGGTGACTCAACCCTGCGCGCCTCCCTTGATCGGCATCACCTTCTTGGGATCGAGCCAGTGGTCGATCCGATCAGCCCAATGCTGCATCAGCTTCGTGCGCGAGCCGATCAGCGCGAGCGGTCCGTGCTTCTTGTAGAGACCTTCCACAGTAGAGTTGTCGAGATGCAGCTCGACGACATCGCCATCCCACGCCTTGGCGTCCTTGATCTCTTCGTGGTGAGACAGGGTCGAGAAGGTAGTCCGGAATCCGTGGGCGCAATGATCAGTCTTGGTGTCAATGCCAAGCAGCCGCAAGCGCTTGTTGAGCGTGTTGTTTGATAGCGGCGCGTCCTTCGGGCAGGAAAATGCGTACCGGCGATGGCCGGTCAGCTTTTGAACGCTACGCAGGATTGCAAGTGCCTGCCGTGACAAAGGCACGACATGGTCCCAGCCGGTCTTCATCTTTACGGCTGGAATAGTCCAGCGTTTGGCATCCCAATCGACCTCGCTCCACTCCATTTCATTGACCATGCCGGGGCGGGGAATGGTCAGCGCATCGAAGCGCAAGGCAAGGCCAACAACGTCACTAAACCTCGCTCTCGTCCACGGTGCGCTGATGAGCTTGAAGACGCGCGTCACGTCGCGTGGTTCAGTGACGCCGGGACGCGGCGTCGAAATATTGGCAATCATCTGCCCATTCAGGTTGCGGAATGGATTGTAGCCGTCGCCTTCGACATCGGCATCGTCGCAGATTTGCTCACCGATGCTGCGCACGCGGTCGCGGGTTTCCAGCTTTCCCTCGGCTTCGTATGAACGCATGAAAGCGAGCACGTCCGGACGCTTGATGTCCTGCCTGCATAGCTTGCCGAAGCGATCCTTGACGTAGCCGACGCGCAGCTCAAGCACCTCGATGGTCTTGGGGTCGCGCACCGCACCGATCCTGCCGCGTTTGACTTTCTCCACCTTCTTCTTCGCGAGCCACTCGTCGGCCCATTGCTCGAAAGGACGGGCGGCCGCCTGCCTGTGCTTGTCGAGCTGCTTCTCGGTGCTCGGGTCTTTGCCTTCCTTGAGCAGGTCTTTGGCTTTGTCGCGCTCGCGCCGCGCGTCGGCGAGCGAGAACGTGCCATCCTTGCCGTTGCCGTATGGGCCGATGGAGTAGGTTTTCTGACGGATGTGGAAGCGGTAGCCCATCCGCTAGAGCTTGGAGGCAGCCGTTGCCGGGCCTGCTCACGTCCGGCGTGACGAAGAGATAGAGACCGCTCCCGGTCATGTCGGAAATCTTGGCGGGGCTCCACGCGCCCTTGTCGAATTTCGGTCGGGCGGCGCGGCAGTCGACGTCGGTCCTGATCTGCTTGGGGTTAGCGCACGCGCCATCGTTCTTGCGGGCCATCTGCTCAAATCCCTTCGTTCGGAATAGCGAAAGTCGCCGTGAACGTTTGTTCTCCCGATACCAACAAAAATACCAACAAATCGGTCGGCTGGGATCGGATGAGAGCAAACGGTGACGAACACCGATGTACGCGGAAGTGCCTATTTTTCAAGGTTTCCGAGCACTGCGCGGACGGTTGCGGACGCTTTGGAACGGGCTTGAACAGCCTAGTTGGTGCCCCTGGCCGGAATCGAACCAGCACTCCTTGCGGAACTCGATTTTGAGTCGAGCGCGTCTACCAGTTCCGCCACAGGGGCCTTCGGAGGCTTGCCTTGGGGGCCGGCATCGCGAAGCGGGCGGAATATAGCGGGCGGCTTGCCCGGGTCAACCCGCGCGGAAGTGATTGTCCCGTGCCTCGACAGGTTCATGCCCAGGGGATACGACGCGCCTTTACAGGCAGGAGATTGACCGTGACACGCGCCACCGCACACCCGCCGCACGCCGGCAAGTCAGCCAATCCCGCGCTGACCGCGGCGCTGGCCGTGGCGATCATTGCGGCGGTGACGCTGGCGGGCGCCTGGTTCTTCCAGCTGGTGCTGGATATCCGCCCCTGTCCGCTCTGCCTCGAACAGCGCTACGCCTATTATCTCGCGGTGCCGCTGGGTGCGCTGGTCGCGTTCGCGGCCATGAAGGGCGCCCCGCGTCCGGTGCTGCTGGCGGGGCTCGCCATTCTCGCGCTAGCTGCCCTCGGTAACGCCTGGCTTGGCACCTACCATGCCGGCGTCGAATGGGGGCTTTGGCAGGGGCCGACCGATTGCACCGGCCCGGTCGGCAATCTCGGCAGCGCCGGCAATCTGCTGGAGCGGCTCGACAGCGTCAAAGTGATCCGCTGCGACGAGGTGCAATGGCGCTTCCTCGGCCTGTCGCTGGCCGGCTACAATGTGCTGATCTCGCTATTGATGGCCGTGATCGCGGCGTGGGGCCTGGTCAGGACATCCAGACGTTGATCCCTCATGGTGAGGAGGCGCTTGCGCCGTCTCGAACCATGAGGCCCCGATGCGGCCATCCTTCGAGACGCGCGCTTTGCGCGCTCCTCAGGTTGAGGTTCAGAGCTTAATCGTCGACGTCATCCTGCGGCCGTCCGAACAGATGGATGATGCCGGGCGTGGTGATGGTGACGAACACGAAGCGCGACAGATGATGCGCGCCGACGAAAATCGGGTCGATGTGCAGCGTCAGCGCCAGCGCCAGCATGGCGTCCATCGCACCCGGCGCGAACGCCACGATGACGTCGGCGAAGCGCACATGGGTGGTGAGTGCAATCACCGCGACGAAGATCGCCGAGATGATGATGGCGATGACGAAGGAGCCGAGCGCCGCATTGACGTGGCTGAGCAAGGTCGAAGCCTTCATCCGCGCAAAGCGTGAGCCGATCAGGGCGCCGATGCCGACCAGCGCCACGCTGCGCACCCATGGCGGCAGGCCGCCCTCGATCAGGGCGGTGCCGTGCAGCACGCTCGAGGCGATCATCGCGCCGAACATCCAGCTCGCGGGAAATTTCGCCAACCGCAGCAACAGGGCCACCGCCACCGAGGCCACGATCAGCGTGGCCAGTTCGAGCGGCGAGGCAATCGCCGCGATCACGGCCGGCGGCGACGACGGCGCCACGCCGGTCAGCGACAACAGCAGCGGCAGTGCTGCGGTCAGGATGATCACGCGCATGGTCTGCACCACGGCAATCGCCGGCACGTCCGCGCCCCGCTCGGCAGCAAGAATGGTGATTTGCGACAGCGCGCCGGGGCTCCCGGCCAGGAATGCCGAGGTCTGGTCCCAGCCGTGCACGCGCTGCAGATAGAGGCTGCTGCCGAAGGTCGAGCAGAAGGTCGCGAGCGCGAGCAGCCCAATGGTCAGGGGGTAGGAGCCCATATGCTGGATCAACTGCCGCGACACCAGCGAGCCCAGGGATATGCCGAGCAGCAACAACACCGACTGGGTCAGGAGTGGCGGCACCCCGAGCGGCCGCCCGGCCAGTGCGGCGATGCCGACCGCGATCATGGCGCCGGAAATCAGCCCGCCCGGAAGGTGTGCCCACAAAAACAGCAGGCCGCCGGCGCTGCCGATGGCGAGCGTCTCGAGCGTGTTGAGAATCCTGGCGCGGCTGGGAACGGCAAGCGCGATCGTTGCGGGGATCAGGGTCACGCCGCCTTATGGCAAATCCGCGCTGGGGCGACAAATGCACCAGGCGATTGCTGCAATGCGTGCCTTTGCCTCCCCGTCAAAAGGGAGGCCGGTTTACGCTTCAGCGCAAACCGGCCGGGGACAAAACCGTGGTTCAAATCATTTGGCCTTGTCGGTCGCGCCCTTCTTGCATTCGGAACGGAATTTCTTGCGCTCCTTGCCGTGCAACCCCTTGGCGTCGGCTTCCTTCGAGCATTCGAGGGAGGCTGCGGTCCGCGGCTTCTCGGCCTTCTTTTCGGCCGGCGCCTTGGTCTCGGTCTTGGTGGCGTCCTTGGCTGGCGCCGCCGTCTGCGCGTATGCGGAGCCCGTCAACAGCAGCGAAGCAAGAGCGGCCGCAGTCGCAAGGGAGGAAATCTTCGTCATGGGACACCTCAAATGGAATGGAACGGGACAACCGTCGCGCGGTGATGATGAACCGCGGGTGAATGAAGCGGACGATCTGGCATTTTCGTCGCTACAATATTTTGGGCGAACCATTGGCCCCGCGCGTTGTCGCGAGTTCCGGTTGCGCTAGGATGGGCGCCTCCGGATCGTCGATACCCCCCAGGAAGTGAAGAGGGAGACCAAGGATGAACATTCAAGCCAAATTATTGTGTGCGATTGCGGTATCGGGCTTCGCCGCGTTCGCGGCAACAGCTCCGGCGCAGGCGCTGACCACGCAGGAATGCAGCGCGAAATATCAGGCCGCCAAGGCCGCCGGCACGCTGAACGGCCAGAAGTGGAATGACTTCCGCAAGGCCAATTGCGGCGCCGATGCCACCGCCGCGCCGGCGGCGGCCGCGGCTCCGGCTGCCGCTCCAGCGCCAGCCGCGCCAAAAGAGGCCAAGAAGGAAGCCGCGCCTGCGGCAGCACCGGCGGCGCCGTCCGGGCCCGCGGTATTTCCGTCCGCCGTGGATGCGAAATATTCCAAGGAGAGCGCAGGCAAGGCCCGAATGCACACTTGCGTCGACCAGTACAACGCCAACAAGGCGACCGGCGGCAATGGTGGCCTGAAGTGGATCCAGAAGGGCGGCGGCTATTACAGCGAATGTACCAAGAAGCTGAAGGGCTGAGGCTCTTCACCGACAAGCGCGGCCGGCTTTCAGCCGGTCGCGCGTTCTTCCTCGACCAGTTTCTCGGCTGACTTCGCGACCAGTTGCGCGCGCTTGCGCGGTCCGCGTTCGAGAAACAGCAGGCTCTGGCCGAAGATGAAGCAGTAGAACAGGAACGCCTGCGCATCGGCTTCGTCAGGCGCGAGACCCGTCGCGCGATAGAGATGTCCGACATTCCTCAAGCGCGCCGCGTCGACGCTGGCCACGGCTGCGGCGGCGGCCTGGTCGGACCGGGCCCATTGCCGGATCGCCAGTTCGATTGCCATGCCCTCGGTATTCATCCGCTCCGAATAAAGCGCGATCAGCGCCTTCAGCCGTTCGCGGGCGGTAGCGCCATCGAGGCTGGTCTGCTTTTCGATTGCGGCGATGCGCCCCGCGCTCCAGCCCTGCAGCATGCCCTCGAGCAGCGCGGCGCGATCCCGGAAGCGCCGGTAGAAGCCGCCCTTGGTGACGCCGAGATTCTTGGCCAGCACCTCCACCCGCACGCCTTCGACGCCAGAGCGCGCGATCTCCCTGAAACCGGCCTCGATCCAGGCGTCGCCCTTGCCGTCGGTCATATCGGCCCCTTCTGATACGGTACCGTATTGCTAACCCATGACTCCCGTGATACGCTACCGTATCAGCAGTCGAAAGCGGGAGCGATCGATGGAAAACGAGGCGACCTATCGCGGCACGGTCTATCCGTGGCAATGCGATCATGTCGGCCACATGAATATCATGTGGTATGTCGGCAAATTCGACGAAGCCAACTGGAATCTGTTCGCCCGGCTCGGGCTGACGCCGACTTATTTGCGCGAATCCGGCCGCGGCATGGCCGCCGTGCAGCAGAACATCGCCTACAAGCGCGAATTACTGGCCGGCGATATCGTCGAGGTCAAAAGCCGGCTTTTGGAGATCCGCGACAGGTCGATCCGCTTGCTGCACGAAATGCGCAACGCCGAAACCGGCGAGATTGCCGCTACCTGCGAGATAACAGGCGTGCACATGGACCGGCAGGCGCGCAAATCGGCGTCGTTTGAGGTCAAAATCCGCGACGCCGCGGCGAAACATCTCGCTCCATCAGCGCCGGCGATGGCGTGAACGCAGATGTCGCGCTTCGTCCCCAAGAACCCGGATTTTCGCCGGGTCGCGACCGACACGTTCGAGCGGCAGCCGGCGATGCGCACGCTCGGCATTTCGCTGGCGCGGCTGGAGCCCGGCGAGGTCGACCTGTCGATGGCCTATTCGGCCAATTTCACCCAGCAGAACGGTTTCGTTCATGCCGGCGTGATCACGGCGGGGCTCGACAACGCCTGCGGCATCGCCGCTTTCACATTGATGCCGGCCGGTTCCGACATCCTGACCGTCGAGTTCAAGACCAATTTGCTGGCGCCGGCGAAGGGTGAGCGTTTTGCGTTCCGCGCTCATGTCGTCAAACCCGGCCGCACGCTGACGGTGTGGGAAGGCCGGGCTTATGCCGAACATGACGGCGTCGAAACGCTGATCGCGACCATGACCGGCACCTTGATGGCGTTGCCGCGCCGCAAACCTGCAACGCAGCACGACAACCCTCACGCGCGGGCCTGACGGGCACATTGACAAGCGTCCGCGGCGGCCACCTGATAGGGCCCTCTCGGCGCGGATGGTCGCATGATCGCAAGCCTTAGCCTGATCCTGCTTTGCCAATTGATCGGCGAAGTTTTCGTGCGCGGCCTCGGCCTGCCGATGCCGGGCCCGGTGGTCGGGCTGGTGCTTCTGCTGCTGTTGCTGCTGGCGCGGGACCGCTTCGTCGTGCTCGCGCGCGGGCCGCTGCAAGGCGATGGCGTGGAAAGCGCCAGCCGCGGCCTGCTGGCGCATCTGTCGCTGTTGTTCGTCCCCGCAGGCGTCGGCGTCGTGCAAAAGCTCGATCTGCTCGCCGAGCACGGCATCGCCATCCTGGCAATCCTGGCCGTCTCCGTGGTCATCACCTTGCTGGTGACGGTCGCGACGTTTCTGGTGGCGAACCGCTTCCTCGCGCGCGGACAGGACAGGCCATGAGCGACAATCCGTTTTCACTGTGGGTCTACCTGTCGCAGTCGCCGCTGCTCTGGCTGACGGTGACGCTGCTGACCTATGCGATCGCGGATGCGGTGTCGCTTTGGACGCACCGCCATCCGCTGGCCAATCCGGTGCTGCATTCGATGTGGATCATCGGCGCCTTCCTGCTGCTCACCAAGACGTCCTACACGACCTATTTCGGCGGCGCGCAGTTCGTGCATTTCCTGCTCGGACCCGCGACGGTGGCGCTGGCCGTGCCGCTCTACGAAAACCGAAACGTGGTGGCGGCGGCAATCCTGCCGATGCTGGTGGCGCTCGTGGTCGGCTCCATCACCGCGATCGTTTCGGTGGTGCTGCTAGCCGAGGCCGCAGGCCTGCCGCGCGCGATCATTCTCTCGCTGGCGCCGAAATCAGTCACCGCCGGCGTCGCCATGGGCATCAGCGAATCCCTGCACGCCGATCCGTCGCTGACGGCGGTCTCGGTGGTCCTCACCGGGATCATGGGTGCGATCATCGTCACGCCGCTGATGAACCGGACCGGAATTACCGATTTCCGCGCCCGCGGCT
Organism: Bradyrhizobium sp. Ash2021; assembly: GCF_031202265.1. NCBI lineage: Bacteria > Pseudomonadati > Pseudomonadota > Alphaproteobacteria > Hyphomicrobiales > Nitrobacteraceae > Bradyrhizobium > Bradyrhizobium sp. Ash2021. The sequence goes on from NZ_CP100604.1 coordinate 1,432,725, forward strand.
TTGCGGTCGGGATCGCGGCCCACGGCATCGGCACCGCGCGCGCCTTCCAGGTCGACGCGGTGGCGGGCGTGTTCGCCGGCATCGCCATGAGCCTGAACGCGCTGGTGACATCGCTATTGGTGCCGCTGGCGGCGACGCTTTTGGTGCGCTGATCCCTGTTGCAGTGCAGGTTTGTGCTGTAGCCATGGCAGTCCGCAGAAAATTCTTCTATAGCGGTCTCAAAGTGAGTCTTCCATTTTGATCATCTCCACAACGCAAAGCCTGCTTGGACTGGCATCGGGAATGCTGGTCGGATTTTCCCTTGGCCTGGTCGGGGGCGGCGGATCGATTCTGGCCGTGCCGCTGATGGTCTATGTGGTCGGCGTGCCCGAGCCGCATGTCGCGATCGGCACCAGTGCGATCGCGGTGGCCGCGAATGCCGCGGTCAATTTGTCCAACCATGCGCGCGGCGGCACTGTCGTCTGGTCCTGCGCGCTGGTGTTTGCGGCGGCGGGCATCATCGGCGCCTTCGGCGGATCGATCCTCGGCAAGATGGTCGATGGCCAGAAACTATTGGCGCTGTTTGCGCTGGTGATGCTCGTCATCGCGATGCTGATGCTGAAGACGCGTGCGCGGATCGGGCTGCCCGACGTCAAGATCAGCCTGTCCAACATGCCGGCCATCGCCGGCCTCGGGCTGGCGACCGGGACGATGTCCGGCTTCTTCGGCATCGGCGGCGGATTTCTGATCGTGCCGGCCCTGATGCTGGCGACGGGCATGCCGATCATGAACGCGGTCAGTTCCTCGCTGGTCGCCGTCACCACCTTCGGCATGACCACCGCCGCCAGCTATGCCTGGTCCGGCCTCGTCTCCTGGCCGCTGGCGGGCCTGTTCGTCGCCGGCGGCATCGTCGGCGGGGTGGCCGGCACGCGGTCGGCGCAGCACCTGGCGGAGCGCCGCGGCGCGCTCAATATCGTGTTTGCCGTGGTCATTATTGCGGTGGCGCTCTATATGCTGGCGCGTAACTTATCCCTATCTTGAACGTAGAGTGAACTATAGCGTTTTCGAGCGAAGTGGGTACCGGTTCGCGTGAAGAAAACGCGTCAGAACAATAGGCTAGAGCCTCGGTTCTGATTGGATCAGAACCGAGGCTCTAGGCCGCAACGGGACCAGTCGGAACAGCTATGAATGATTTGATGAGATCGGAGCGGACCCGGCGTGACGCGCTTGGCTTGCTCGGCGCGGGCTTTGCGGCGCTCGGCACCGGCATCGCGCCGCGTTCGGCGCGCGCGGAAGACGACGAGGAGAAGGTGCTGACGGAAGCGCTGGTGCTGCGCGATCCCGAAATCCCGGTGGCCGGCAATGTCGATGGCGACATCACCATCGTCGAGTGGTTCGACTACAATTGTCCGTATTGCCGCAAGCTCGAGCCCGAGCTTCGCCAGGTCGTGCAGGACGACGGCAAGGTCCGCCTGGTGCTGAAGGATTGGCCGATCCTGGGCCCGGTCTCCAAGGTCGCCGCGCGGATGGCGCTGGCCGCCAAATATCAGGACAAGTTCCTGAAAGCCCACGAGGCGATGATCGGCGTCAATTCGAAGCTGACCGAGCCGCGCCTCGGCGAGCTGCTCGCGGCCGCCGGCATCGACATGGATCGCCTCAACCGCGATCTTACAGCCAATGTCAAGGCGATCGACACCATCCTGGCGCGCAACAACGATCAGGCCAAGGCGTTCGGCTTTAACGGGACGCCCTCCTTCATTGTCGGCAAATTCCGCGTGCCCGGCGTCCTGACCATGGCGGAATTCGAGATGGTCATTGCCGACGCGCGCAAGGCGAAGGCGAGCAATTAGAGCGTTTTCGAGCGAAAGCCTGCCCGGGACCTGATCCGGGGTGGATACCGGTTCGCATAGCAATCAAGTTTACGCAGATTGCGTAGACTTATCTGCGGTAGAAAACGCGTCAACACAAGAATCCAGAGCATGATCGCGATCATGCTTTAGCGTTTGCCAGGCAAAAAAGCGCCCTCGTCAGAAACGAGGGCGCCCTGATTGGTGCTGAATCGCCGCGCGATTACTTCGACGAGATTTTCACCCAGTCGTCATGGGCGCGCCCTTTCAGGGCCTGCCAATCGGCTGCCGCGACGTCCCAGTTAACGATGGTGCGATTGGCTTGCGCGACCTGGCCGTTGGCGACGCTTGAGGTCTGCATCGAGTCGTAGACGTAGACGCCGCCGACCAGCAGCAGCGCGCCCAAAATCATTCCGAAGAACGTTCGCATGGCAACCTCCAATGACCGCTGACAACGTGGGTAGGCGAGGATGGTTCCGCATGGTCCGGCGAATACGGCCCCAGCGTGGGCGCAATTGCGCTCATCGCGGGGCCGCGATGGCGCTCTCTGACGATCGCACCTTCGCGGGCACAGGCGGCGCGGGTGCTGCAGCCGGTATCGTCGTCGCTAGATTGAGCGCCTTCAATTCATCCGGCTTGAAGACGAATAATTTGTCGTGTGGCGTCTCCATCGCATGCACCCAGACCTGCAGATTGACGCCCATCTCGGCGAGATAGCGCAGGCAGCGCGCCGAGATGTCTTGCGTCACGCTCATCTCGTCGCGCGGCGGGCTATTGGCTGCAGAGGTGATCGCCGCCACCTGATGCACGCCGATCATGGCCCTGTCGCCGGCGCGACGCTCGATGCCGCCCGCGAGTACCAGCGGGCATGAGGAGGCGCAGTATTTTCCGGCCTCGACTTCGGTTGAAAGCTTCTTCTCGCGAATGAGCCGTCCCATCGCCATCGCATCGGCAATTGAACCCCCCGGCGAATTCAGCACCACGGTCTTGATGTAATCGCCGCGTTTGTCGATCTCGGTTGCGAAGGCTTTGGAAATTCCGGGCGTGATGGTGCCGGTCACCATCAACTTGCCGCCGCCCAGCAACTCGATCGTCATCGGGTTTGCCAGGATGCCTTCCGGCTTTGGCAGCGGCGTCAGTCGTTTGTCGCCATCCGGCAGGAGCGGCGCGAGGATCGACGGCAGGCTGGGAAGATTGAGGGAGGGCAGATTCTCCTGGATCTCGGTCGGCGCTGCCGCGAGGTCGGAATAAACGATCCATCCGTTCAGGCGGGCGAGGTCGGCCGCCAGCAAAACGATCGTGACGGTCACGACGCCGCGGAAAATCCAGCGCAGCACGGCTTCATCCGGATTGTCGGGCAGCCAAGTCTGAAAGCGTCGCGGAAGGGTCGGCATCGCCGTGCTATTTGGTGTACCGGGCCGACGACAGCGCAGTGACGTTCTCCTCGGCCGGCCCGGCAGAAGGTTCGGAATCGGGTTTCGCTACCCCTGGCTCGGAGCGCTGTGCCGCTCCGACCTCGCGGGCCATCTGCAAGGCCGCGACCAGTTCGCCCACCGTCATGTTGGACGGGCTGACCGCCGGCAATCCTTCGCGCCGGATCGCGGCGTAAACCACGCACAGGATCAGGACCAGCACCGCCGGCATCAGGTCGATCGAGATCGCGCCGGCCCAGCTCGGGACGAAATCGCCGGCATAACGCAACACCGCTTCGGCGGGCGACAAGGTCTGAAACCTGATCGGTTCGACCTTCGGCATTGCCAGGATCTTGTCCGCGGCACCTGAGAGCGACGCCGCCTGCGCGGCAATCGAGCTTTCTACCTTGCCGACAACCGCATTCTGGCGATCGGCAAGATCGGCCGTACGGCCGCCCGCGGCGGGCGCGATGAAGCTCGATGACAGCGACGTCGCGGCGCGCTTGACCGCCGGCGCAACCGAGGTCTGCTGCAGATTGGCGATCACGCCCATCAGCGTCAGGGACTCGGTTGCCAATGCATCGCTGCGCGCCGAAATCGGACCGCGGTCGGAAATCAACTCCCGCATCCTGGCAAGACTTTTACTTCCCTGCTCGTACAAGGCCGAGACACGTTTGTCCGAAGCCTGGACCTGCTGGCCGAGACTATCGAGTTGCCCGGACATTTGCGTGAGAAGCTGTACCACGGTGCCGGACCCGGCGGTGCCCGTCAGCGAACCGGCGCGTTCGGCGTCGGCGAGCTTCGCGAAGCGGGACGACGCCAGCTGGATATCCGGCAACAGTCCCTGTGCCGCGATGGCGTTGGTGTTCGCGGTGTCGAGATCACGGGTATAGTTCTGCACCGTAATGGCGAGATGCTGCTGGATCGCCGCCGCGCCGGCGAGCGCCGAGGCGTTCAGCCAGGACGACATCGCCACGATCATCAGCGATCCCAGCAGTAGACAGCCGATCATCAGGCCACGGCCGCTGCGAGAGACCACATGTGGCATGAAATGCATCAGGAACACCCAGAACGCATAGATGCCGACCGACACCGCGACCGAATAGATCACCGCGGCAAACAACACCATGCCCGGGCTGCCGTTCAACAGTTCGCGAACACCGAGAAAAGTATAGACGCCGGCCGCGAGCGCAAGGATCGCGGTCGTTAGTTTCAACGTGCCTTCGAGGCGCGCCACGCCTTTCGATAGCAGCACGGAAGCAGATGAGCGGGAAGGAAGGGGTTGTTGGACGAAGGCGTCGTTCGGGGGCATCATGAAAATTCCGTAAGGTTCGAGACCAACTGAACAGCGCCCCCGCTGCTCGCGACATGCTGCATGTCTGCAGCCAGATTCAGACGAGATTATGTAGGACGCCTGCAATGATGCGGGCATCACGATGCCTTGAAACAGCGATCGGCAGGGCATCACCAACGTGTGCGAGCAACATCGGCAGGGCTCCGCTCATGATCGCTGCCTCGCGCGGCACCGAACTCCCGCATTACGTAATCGATGAACACGCGGACACGCGGCGATAGTTGGCGATGGCGTGGATACAATAACGAGACCGGGGTCGGCGACGGCGGACAGTCCGGCAGTACGGCGACAAGCGTTCCCCGTTTCAGATCGTCTTCGACGTGATAACGCGGCACCTGAATCAACCCCAGCCCGAGGCGCGCGGCGGCGACCAGGCTCTCGGCGCCGTTGACCGAAACCATCGCCGGCAACCTCACCTCGCGCACGGCGCCATCGACGACGAACTCAAGTGGCAGCAGCGTCCCGGCCGCCGACGAATGGAAGCCGACCATGATGTGGCCGCCGAGCGCGTCGACGCTCGCAGGCTGACCGATGCGATCGATGTAGGCAGGTCCGGCGCAGGTGATCTCATCAAGCATGGCGACGCGGCGCGCGATCATGTCGCTGTCCTTGATATCGCCGACGCGCAGGACGCAATCGATTCCTTCGCGGATCAGATCGACCAGCCGATCGCCCTCGCTGATGTAGAGTTCGATGCCGGGATATTCGGCGAGGAATTCGGGCAGGCGCGGCATCACGAAATGACGCGCCAGCGTTCCGTGCACATCCACACGCAGCAGTCCCTTCGGCCTGGCACCGCCGAACGCACCTTCGGCATCCTCGAGATCGGCGATCAATGACAGGCAGCGCCGGTAGTAGGCCTCGCCATCCAGCGTCGGGCTCACCTGTCGGGTGGTCCGCTCGAGTAGTCGAACCCCGAGGCGGGCTTCCAGCCCCTTCACCGCGTCCGTTACCGTGGAGCGCGGCAGGCCGAGATCCTCGGCGGCCAGCGAAAAACTGCGTCGCTCCACCACCCGCGAGAAGACCCGCATCGCGTCGAACCGGTCCATCCTATTGTTCGTAATTCCCGAATTATGATGCCAGATAATGCATGATTATCCGGAACGAGGAAAGGTCTAGCTCTCTCCCATCGAACGCGGAGCAGCCGCGAGACCATGAGGAGACCAGAAATGGCAAACGAATCCAACAAGGTAGCAATCGTTACGGGCGCCTCGCGCGGGATCGGCGCGGCGGTGGCCGGGCGGCTCGCCAAAGACGGCTTTACCGTCGTCATCAACTATGCCGGCGACACCAAATCCGCCGAGGCGCTGGCGCGTAAGATCGAGAGTAACGGCGGCCGGGCGCTGACCGCCAAGGCCGATGTCAGCGATCCCAGCGCGGTGCGCGGCATGTTTGATGCGGCGGAAGCCGCCTTCGGCGGGGTCGACGTGCTGGTCAACAATGCCGGCATCATGAAGCTCGCAAAAATCGCCGACAGCGACGATGCGCTGTTCGACCAGCAGATCGCGATCAACCTCAAGGGCAGTTTCAACGCGATGCGCGAAGCCGCGATACGGCTGCGCGATGGTGGACGCATTATCAATTTCTCGACCAGCGTCGTCGGGGTGAAGCTCGAGACCTATGGCGTCTACGCCGCCACCAAGGCCGCGATCGAAACCATGACGGCGGTGCTGTCGAAGGAACTGCGGGGCCGTTCGATCACCGTCAACGCGGTGGCGCCTGGCCCGACGGCCACGGATCTGTTCCTCAACGGCAAATCGCCGGAGCTGATCGAGCGCATGGCGAAGATGAATCCGCTGGAGCGGCTCGGCACGCCCGAGGATATCGCAGCCAGCGTTTCGTTCCTCGCCGGCCCGGACGGCGGCTGGATCAACGGCCAGACGCTGCGCCCCAATGGCGGCATGGTCTGAAGCAAATCAAGCAATCGCACAAAAAGGAAAAATGTCATGAAACAGGTTATCGTCATCACCGGTGCGTCCAGCGGCTTTGGCCGGCTGACCGCCGACGCGCTCGCGAAAGCCGGCCACACGGTATACGCGTCAATGCGTGAGACCACCGGCCGCAACGCGGCTGTCGTCGCGGACGTCGAGAAATTTGCGCGCGACAACAAGGTAGATCTGCGCGCGCTTGAACTCGACGTCGGTTCGCAGGACTCGGCCGACGCGGCGATTGCGAAGATCGTCGCGCAACAGGGGCATCTTGACGTCGTGATGCACAACGCCGGCCATATGGTGTTCGGGCCGGCGGAAGCGTTCACGCCCGAACAACTGGCCGAACTTTACGACATCAATGTGCTGAGCACCCAGCGTGTCAATCGTGCGGCGTTGCCGCAACTGCGCAAGCAGGGCCGGGGATTGCTGGTCTGGGTGTCGAGCAGCAGCTCGGCCGGCGGCACGCCGCCCTATCTCGCGCCCTATTTTGCAGCCAAGGCCGGCATGGATGCGCTTGCCGTGGTCTATGCGCGCGAACTGTCGCGCTGGGGCATTGAAACCTCGATCATCGTGCCGGGTGCGTTCACCGGCGGCACCAATCATTTCGCGCATTCGGGTTCGCCCGCCGATCGGGCGCGCGCCGCGGAATATGAAGCCGGCCCCTATGCCGGCTTCGGCGAGCAGATCATGAAGGCGTTTTCGGCGATCGTGCCACCGGAGGCCGACGCCGCGTCGGTGGCCGATGCCATCGTCAAAATCGTCGATATGCCGTTCGGCCAGAGGCCGTTCCGCGTTCACATCGATCCGACGCAAGACGGCGCCGAGGTTGCCTTCGCCGTGATCGACCGGGTTCGCAACGAGATGCTGCACCGTGTCGGATTTTCCGACCTGCTCCACCCCAAAGCCAACGGGTGAAATCCTGAACCGGCGGCGCATCGTGCGCCGCTGGTTTGTTGACTATGCTCCGCGCAGCCAGTCCAGCATCGGCCCGTTCATCTCGCGCGGATAGGTGTGGCTGAGATCGTCGAGCTCGCGGTAGGTGACGTCGGCACCGGCGGCCGCGAGCGCTTGCTGCGTTTGCCGCGCCACCTGCACCGGGAACATCCAGTCGAGCCGGCCATGCACGATATGGATCGGGAGGCCGCGCAGCCGCTCGGCGTCGGCCATTTCCGCCATCAGCGGATGAAACGTCGCGGCGACCGGGGCGAGGTGGGTGAAGGGCGAGGCGCTCTCAAATCCGGTCACGTAGCAGAAGGTGCCGCCGTCGCTCATGCCGGTCAGCAGCATCTTTCTGGAATCGACGTTCCAGCGCGATCGCACGGAATCGAGAATGCGCGCGAGGTTCGGCGTATCGGTATCGTCGCCCATCAAGGCCCAGGTACTCTTATTCGAAGTATTTCCCGTCGCCGTGGGCGCAACCAGGATCGCGCCGCGGCTGCGCGCATCGCGCAGCCAGCTCCACAGAAAGCCGCGGCCGTTGCCGCTGCCGCCATGCAGCGCCATCACCAGCGGCCAGGCGCGATCCGGCGTGTAGTATTCCGGTACATAGAGCGAGAAGCCGCCGCGGCTGCCGGGCTCGTTGTGGTCATGCATGATGCCGGTGTTTTCGTTGCCGGGCTGGGCGAGCCGCGCCAACAGATCGGTGTCGTCGCGCAGCGAGGGGTCGACAAAGAACTCGCTGACCGGCGGCAATTTCACCGACAGCGGATAGAGCGCCTCCTGCGCGCGCGTGGCGTGGCGCAGCGCGCGAAACACCGCGACGATGTCGCCATTGCCGTTTTGCACCGCGCGCAGGCCCTGGTAGGCGGCCAGCGCTGCATCGCTGGCGGATTCGAGCGATGTTCGGATGCCGGCGAATTGCTCCGGCCATTCCGCCAGCCGCGGCCGAACCGCGCGCAACGCCTGGTCCGGCGCGCCGGCGGCGTGCATCACCCGGCCGAAATCCGGCGGGTTGAGATGGCGCGCAATGAAGCCAAGGGATTCCAGCGATTGCAACAGCGGCGGCAGCACGGCCACGATGTCGTCCACCACGGCCTCGCTCATCGAGGGCTCCCGTATTTCGTATCTAGTGCAGCCTTGTTTAGTGCAGTCTTGGTGACTTCAGCAGTTTGGCGCGATCGATCGAGGTCAGCGTCACGTCGAAGGTGACACCCTCATGATAGACCGTGAGCGGCACGTCGACGCCGGCCGGCCCCAGCGACCAGACTTTCCGGTAGAAGCCGGTCTGGCTGGTGACCTTGTCGCCGTTGACGGCAAGGATCACGTCGCCGGTCTTCAGTTCGGCCCGGCCCGCCGGTCCCTTCTCGGCGATGCCGACCACGACCACGCGGTGGTCGATCTCGGTCGAGTACATGCCGAGCCACGGCCGCGACGGCCGATTGACGCGGCCGAACTTGCGCAGATCGTCCAGCACGGGCTTGAGCAGGTCGATCGGCACGATCATGTTGACGTGTTCGGCCTTGCCCTCGCGCTCGCGTTCGAGCTGCAGCGAGCCGATCCCGATCAATTCGCCGCGGCTGTCGATCAGCCCGGCGCCGCCCCAATTGGGGTGCGCGGGATGGGTGAAGATCGCCTCATCGAGCAGGTACTCCCAGTAACCCGCGAATTCCTGTTTGGCCACGATCTGGCTTGCGACCGATCGCGTCCGCCCCCCGGCGCCGCCGACCACCACGCGGTCGCCGATTTTGGTGGCGGCGGAAGAACCAAGCGGCAGCGGATCGAGATCGAGGTGGCCGAGCGCCTGCACCAGGCCGAAGCCGCTTTCGAAGTCGAAGCCGAGCGCGTGGCCCGACACCACGCGGCCGTCGCCGAGATGCAGCCAGACGGTTTCGGCCTCGGTGATGAGATAGCCGATGGTCAGCACCAGGCCGTCATCGATCAGCACGCCATTGCCGGCGCGTTCGGTGCCGAGCGTCTCCGCGCTGAAGGCGTCGGGCGGAATGATCGAATGCAGTCCGACCACCGACGAAAGCGTGCGGTCGAGGTCGAAACTGTAATCGCCCGGGCGCGGCTGATTGGCCGGCGGTACCTTCCATTCGGTCAACGAAACCATCCCGAATCTCCATTCAACAAATCAGCCGGAACCAGAGTAAACAGCGGCTTTCGTCGAGAGGAAAGATCGAAAACGGTGGAACCGTCGCAAAGCCGGTTCACAGTCTATCGCGGCGGCTGCCGTTCAGGAAGTGTGGATCGTCTAAAGTGAATACCGCCGGGATCAGCCTCGGCCAGACGAGCTACTTTTCCTGCATCTTGAATCCCAGATAGGTCGAACTGGCGATTCCCATCAGCAGCAACAAATTGGTGTCGAAGTCGGCAAACACGAAATTCCCGACCACGTTCCAGACGAAGATAACCGCCAGAACGCAGGTCCAGATCACCATCTGGAGCCGCTGCAGTTTGGCGCCTTCAGCGTCGCAGATCAGATCTTCGATGAAACCCATCGAGGTTCTGGCGGGTGGGGCGCCTGCGGCCTGAGCACCTTGAGCGGCGAGTTTGGGCTGGTCGATCACGATCGCCGCCAGCCCGGTGGCGCCGTTGATGCCGAGCAGCACCAGCACCGCGGTGGTGATGACGTGCAGATAGAAGCCGAGCGTCAGCCAGAGGAATATGAAGCCGGCGACCGACAGCACCAGCCACAGCGCCATCTGGGTCCGGCCAAGGCTGTAGGTGCCGGTTGGACCATTTGGACCGAAATCGGGGGTATCGCGAAGAACGGTGGAGTTGGCAGCGAACACCACGAAGGCCACGAGCAGAATGAGCATCGCAAGGCCGCCAACCGCGAGAATCCTGGTCTTGTAGACGACCAACTCGATATTGCCCGGTGCCAGGGCGGTAGGCGCACTGCTTTGCGTAGTAGAGACGCCGACGCTCAACGCCATGACGCCGTCGATGGTCTTGCCGGCGAGCAAGCCGCGCCAGAATTTGCCTTCGTCGGATGACGCATCGGTGTGCTCGCCGAATTGATAGGTCAGCATTTGCGGGCCGGGAACCGGTGCTGCCTTGGCCGAGAGCTTGGTCACCTCCTCGTTCAGGAACAAATTGACGGCCACGGAAGCGGGAGGGGTCGCGCCGGGCTTTTGCGCCTCTGTGGCAGCCGCGGCGACGCCCGCGACGACGACGCACAACCGGCTGCCGAGGGTGACGGATTTCGGCGAAACGCCGACAATGCGAAGGTTGCCCGCATTATCCCTGTCTTTTTGGGTTTGGTCTGCCAGTTCCACCTTGAGGCTTTCGCGGCAGCCGATCGACGTCACCGGCGGGGGGATTTCCCTTGCCATCCACACGATGCAAGCGATCAGCAGGACCGAGCCTATGGCGGCTAATGTTTTTGCCCAGGTCATTGCGTTCATGGCGTCCCCCCAAATGCTGAGGCGTCGTTCGGCGATGACGCCTCTAAAAAATCTCGTGCCTGAAAATCGAAATTCCGCGCCAAAGCGGCGGCGCTACCAGCGAAACCGGATAAAGCAATCACGCCGGTACTTATCTTAAGATTGTATAATATGAAAAAGCAACTGCCGCTGCAACGCACGGGGGGCGTTTGACCGGCGAAATCTCGCGCGGGCTGTCACTCGGCCTTGGCCGGTGCGCGCCGCGGCATCAGCCGGAACGGGCGGTTTTCCTGCAGCCACGCCGCGCGCTCGTCGCGCAGCAGGGTGCGGCGGACTTTTCCGGAATCGTCGCGCAGGCAGACCGAGACGATCTCGAAACTTTCCGGATGCTTGTAGCGGCTGAGCTGGTCGGCCAGGAAGCCGCCCATGCCGTCGACGACATCTTTGGCGTCGGCGGCCTCCCGCAGTTCGAGGATGGCGTGCACGCGCTGTCCGAATTCGGGATCGGGCAGGCCGACCACGACGCAGGAGCGCACGTCGGGATGCGCGGTCACGGCGGCTTCGACCTCGGCCGGATAGATATTGGCGCCGCCGCGCAGGATCATGTCGGCCAGCCGGTCGCCGAGATAAAGATAGCCGTCGGCATCCAGCCGGCCGATATCGCCGAGCGATTCCCAGCCGTCCGCGCGGCGCTTCGGCTCGGCGCCGAGATAATGATAGGTGCTGCCGGCGCCGTCATTGGGCAGGAAATAGATTTCTCCGGTCTCGCCGGGCGCGACATCGCGGCCGTCCTCGCCGATGATCCGAAGGCCGCTGGTCTCGCCGATCTTGCCGACCGAGCCCCGGTGCGCCAGCCATTCGACGCCTGAAATCACGCATGCGCCCTGCCGCTCGGTGCCGCCATAGAGCTCCCAGATCCGCTCAGGTCCGAGCCATCCGATCCATTTCTCTTTCAGCCATGGCGGCATCGGTGCTGCCATATGAAACACGATTTGCAGGCTCGACAGGTCGTAGCCGTTGCGCACCGCCTCCGGCAGCGCCCAGATCCGGTGCATCATGGTCGGCACGAAGTTGACCCATTGCACCCGATTGGCTTCGATCAGGCGCAGCGTCTCCTCGGCGTCGAATTTGACCAGGCCGGTGACGCGTCCGCCGGCAAACAAGGCCGAGTGCGATACGATGAACGGCGCATTGTGATAGAGCGGGCCGGGATTGAGCAGCGACGCGCCGAGCGGCATTCCCAGCAGGGGCGCGGCTGCGGTGTCGACCACCGCGGGATTATGATCGAGGATCACCTTGGGCCGGCCGGTCGAACCGCCGCTGGTCATCGCCTTCCAATAGCGCGCCACCGGGTTGTTCAGCGGTTCGTCGGAAAAACCATCGGGTACGAAATTGGCGGGCAGCGCGTTCGGCGCATTCCAGTCGGCTTCGCCACCGACCACCAGCGCCGGTTTGAGAATCTCCAGCACCGCAGCCGCCTCGCCGCGTGGCAACCGCCACGACAGCGAGGTCGGCGTCGCGCCGCACTTCCACACTGCAAAGCTGGTTTCGAAAAACGCATTGCTGTTGGGTAGCCCAATGGCGACGAAATCGCCGGGTTTGACGCCTTTGGCGGCAAAGGCGCGGGCGCGTCGGTTGGCGCCGCGCTCCAGTTGTTCCCAGGTCAGCGTATCCGCGCCATGGCTGACCGCAACCGCGTCTTTCGGTTTGCGCTCGGCGTACCAGCGCGGCACGTCGGCCAGGGGAATCAGCATGCAGGCCTCCCGTCGTCTGGCTTTTTCCAAGTCGTTGTTTGCGAACGATGGCGCACGTTCTCGAACGTCCGAACCCTGGTCACCAGCGAGAGATGTTGTGACTCAAGACGGGCGCGGCGTCCATATGGCCGAGGCGCTCGCTTCATGCCTCTCGCGCATAGTGCGACAGCCGGTCCTTGAGCATCTCCAGCATGTCGTCCCTGATCGGATCGCGTGTTCCACGGGTCCAGGCTGCGGCCAGCGGCAGCTTGTTCATGTCGGATGACGCGAGCCGGACGTAACGAACACCGCGTGCCGCCATGCGTGACGTCCATTTCGGGACGATCGCGACTCCAAGATCGGCAGACACAAGATTGACGATGGTCTGCTTTTCATCGGCAATCTGGGCAATGCGCGCCTCAAGCCCGGCTTCGGCGAACAGCTTCATCGTGAGATCGTGGCTATGCGGTCGCGAACGGCGTTCGGGCACGATCAGCGGCTGGTCCGCGAGTTCGGCAATGCTGATCCGCTTCTTCGAAGCCAATGGATGATGATCGGAGAGTGCGACCACAGCCGTTTCGTGGAACAGGAACATGAACTCCAGCCGCTTGTCCGGGCGTTCGGGCGGGCGGACAAAGACAAGGTCAAGGCGGCCGGACAGCAATCGCGGCAGCAGGCGGATGGTCTTCTCCTCGGCCAACTGGACCGTCACATCCGGGCGCTGTTCCCGGAAATCGTGCAGCAGCATCGGCAACAGTCCCGCCGCCGCACTGTCGATCGCGCCCACGCGCACGGTTGCCGCCTGCTTTCGACCGCGCATGCGGAATTTGGCGGCCAGGGTATCGGCCTGCGCGAGCAAGGTGCGGGCCTCCTTGAGCAGAACGGCTCCGTCGTCGGTCAATGTGACGCTGCGGGTGGTGCGCGTCATCAGCCTTGTGCCGAGGTCCTCCTCGAGCAGCCGGACAAAGCGTCCAAGCGCCGAGGGCAGCATTTCGAGCCGCTGCGCCGCCCGGCCGAAATGCAGTTCTTCGGCCGCCGCCACGAAGCATCGCAACTGGTGCAGATCCATCATTCTCTCCTGGACGGAGATTATATCATTTTTTTGTATAAACGGCAGCCAATTGAGTCCTGACGGCTGGGGTCGCAGGGTGACCTTCAACGCGCCGGACGGCGCGGAAATCAAAAGCAAGACAGACCAGGAGAGGAGCCCACATGAGCGCCGAGCTCGAAAAGCACGTGCTGCGCAAGATCACCCTGCGCATCGTCCCCTTCGTGATGCTGCTCTACTTCATTGCCTTCATCGACCGCGTCAACATTGGTTTCGCGGCGCTGACGATGAACAAGGAGCTGGGTTTCTCGCCGACCGTATTCGGCCTCGGCGCGGGCATTTTCTTCCTCGGTTATTTCCTGTTCGAAGTGCCGTCAAATCTCGTTCTCGACAAGGTCGGGGCCCGGATCTGGATCGCCCGGGTGATGATCACCTGGGGCTTGATATCAGGGGCCATGGCCTTCGTTCAGGGGCCGAACAGCTTCTACACGCTGCGTTTCCTGTTGGGCGCGGCGGAGGCCGGATTCTTCCCGGGCATCATTCTTTATCTCAGCTACTGGTTCCCGGCGCGTCAGCGCGCCGCTGTCACCGCCATTTTCATGGCCGCGGCGCCGCTGTCCACCGTGCTTGGGTCGCCGGTGTCAGGCGCGCTGCTTGAGATGCACGGGGTGCTCGGCCTCAGCGGCTGGCAATGGATGTTCATCGTCGAGGCGGTCCCCGCCCTCATCCTCGGCGTCGTGGTGCTCTTCTACATGACTGACCGGCCGGAAAAAGCAAAATGGCTGCGCGACGACGAACGTCGCTGGCTGGTGAACACGATGAATGCGGAAGCGGCCAACAAGGCTGGAACCGCCAGTCATAGTGTCTGGCACGGCCTCGCCGACCTGCGCGTCATAGCGTTGTCACTGGTTTATTTCGGGACATCGGCGGGCCTCTACACCCTCGGCATCTGGGCGCCACAGATCATCAAGGAGTTCGGCCTCTCGTCGCTGCAGGTCGGCTTCCTGAACGCGCTGCCCGGTATCGTCGCGGTCGTTGCGATGGTGCTGTGGGCGCGCCACTCGGATCGTACCGGGGAGCGTACCTGGCACGTGGTCGGGGCCTGCGTGCTCGCTTCCCTCGGTCTGATGTTCGCCGGGTTTGCCGGCACGGTGCTCGCCGTCCTGCTGGCGCTGACGCTAGTCAATATCGGCATCAGCGCGGCAAAGCCGCCGCTGTGGAGCATGCCGACCATGTTCCTGTCGGGCTCCGCCGCCGCGGCGGGAATTGCGACCATCAATTCGATCGGCAATCTCGGCGGCTTCGTCGGCCCGGCGATGATCGGCTGGATCAAGGATCTCACCGGCAGCTTCCAGGGCGGATTGTATTTCGTTGCCGGATTGCTGGTGCTGTCCGCCGTTCTCACCCTCGTCCTGGCGCGATCACAACGCACACCCGCCGCAACCGCCGCGGACGCGCTTCCCCAACGATAATCCCTCAAACCCGATTCACTCAAACCCAGTTCACTTGGAGAAATCAGATGCGTGAATATTCAATCGCTGCCATCCCCGCCGACGGCATCGGCCCCGAAGTCATCGCCGCCGGCACCACGGTGCTCGAAAGCCTGCAGAAGCGCATGGGCGACGTCAAGTTCAACGTCGAAACCTTCGACTGGGGCTCGGCCTATTACCGCAAGCACGGCGCCATGATGCCGGCCGATGGTCTGGCGAAGCTGAAGAAGTTCGACGCGATCTATTTCGGTGCCGTCGGTGCGCCCGACGTTCCCGATCACATCACGCTGTGGGGCCTGCGCCTGCCGATCTGCCAGGGTTTTGACCAATACGCCAACGTCCGGCCGACCAAGATCCTGCCCGGCATCACGTCGCCGCTGCGCAATGTCGGCACCGGCGATCTCGACTGGGTGATCGTGCGCGAGAATTCCGAGGGCGAATACGCCGGCTGCGGCGGTCGCGTCCATCGCGGCCTGCCCGAGGAAGTCGGCACCGAGGTGGCGATCTTCACCCGGGTCGGCGTCCAGCGCATCATGCGATACGCATTCAGGCTGGCCCAGTCGAGGCCGCGCAAGCTCCTCACCGTGGTCACCAAGTCGAACGCGCAGCGTCACGGCATGGTGATGTGGGACGAGATCGCCGACGAGGTGTCGAAGGAATTTCCCGACGTCCGCTGGGACAAGATGCTGGTCGATGCTATGACGGTTCGCATGACGCTCAAGCCACAGACCCTCGATACCATCGTCGCCACCAATCTGCACGCCGACATCCTGTCCGATCTCGCCGGCGCGCTGGCGGGCAGCCTCGGCGTGGCGCCCACCGCCAATATCGATCCCGAGCGCCGCTTTCCGTCGATGTTCGAACCGATCCACGGCTCGGCGTTCGACATCACCGGCAAAGGCATCGCCAACCCCGTCGCCAGCTTCTGGACCGCCTCGCAGATGCTCGATCATCTCGGCGAGGCGGACGCCTCGGCTCGGCTGATGCGCGCCGTGGAAAAGGTCACCGGCGCCGGCATCATGACCCCGGACGTCGGCGGCACCGCGACGACCAAAGACGTGACGGATGCCGTGGTGGAGGCCATCCAAAGCTCCAATGTCTGACGGTCCGTCACCAACGCGCTGGAGCGACGCTGAGGCGCGAGCCGTGCTGCGGGACGTCTTCGACGCTGCGGTGGCCAGCGCCGATCCCGGGGCGGCCGTGCTGCGGCATCTGCCGGAAAGACCGAAGGGCCGCTGCGTGGTAATCGGGGCCGGCAAGGCCTCGGTGGCGATGGCGGCGGCATTGGATGCAGCCTGGGGTGACGTCGATCTCAGCGGTGTCGTGGTGACCCGGCACGGGCAGCGCGCAGCCGCGGGGCGCATCGAGGTGCTGGAGGCCTCGCATCCGACGCCCGACGCCATGAGCGAGGAGGCCGGTCGCCGGATCCTGGCGGCTGTGAAGGGGCTGACGGCCGACGATCTGGTCGTGGCGCTGATGTCGGGCGGCGGATCTTCGCTGATGGTTCTGCCCGCGGGCGGGATGACTTTGGCCGATAAGCAGGCCGTCAATGCCAGCCTGTTGGCGAGCGGCGCGAATATTGTCGAGATGAACGCCGTCCGCAAACATCTCTCGGCCATCAAGGGCGGCCGCCTCGCGCTTGCCGCGCACCCGGCCAGGGTGGTGACGCTGGCGATCAGCGATATTCCCGGCGACGACCCCGCTGCGATCGCGTCGGGACCAACTGTTGCGGACGCCAGCACGCTGGCCGATGTGCACGAAATCATTGCACGTTACAAAATCGATCTGCCGCCCGCTGCGCAGGCGGTACTCGCCGCGTGTGAGGAGACGCCGAAAAGCCTTTCCGCACAAAATTCCGTCCGCGTCATCGCCGCTCCCTCGCTCGCCCTGGCCGTTGCGGCGCAAATCGCCGCGAAGGCGGGCCTTGCGCCGCTGATCCTGGGCGACGCGCTCGAAGGCGAGAGCCGTGAGTTGGGTGTCGTGATGGCGGGGATTGCGCGTTCGTGCCGTCTCAATGGGTTTCCCGTCGCGGCGCCCGCCGTGCTGCTGTCCGGCGGCGAGACCACCGTCACGATCGGCAAGGGACGGGCCGGGCGCGGCGGGCGCAATACCGAATTCCTGCTCGCGTTCGCCATCGCCATGGCCGGCGAGCCCGGCATTTTCGCGCTTGCGGCCGATAGTGATGGCATCGACGGAACCGAAGACGCGGCTGGAGCATTTGTCACCCCAGACACACTTGTGCTGGCCCGCACAGCCAATCTTGACCCGCGATCCCATCTCGTCGCGCATGACAGCTACAGTTTCTTTGCCGGGATCGGCGACCTCATTTGCACCGGGCCGACCGGCACCAACGTCAACGACATCAGAGCGGTTCTGATCACCAGAGGCGGCCGACAGGCCGATTGAACCATGCGTCGCAATCGCCGGGCCAAGATCGTCGCCACCGTCGGACCGGCGAGTGGATCGCCCGAAATGCTGGAAGCGCTCTTCCTCGCCGGCGTCGACACGTTCCGGCTCAACTTCAGTCACGGCACCCATGAGGACCATGCCAAAGTCCATGCCTCGATTCGTGCGCTGGAACTGAAGATCGGGCGGCCGATCGGCATTCTGCAGGATCTGCAGGGGCCGAAAATTCGGGTCGGGACCATCAAGGATGGGAAGTTCGCCGTCACAGCCGGGCAACAGGTGCGCTTTATCCTGTCCGGGTCCGACGGCGACGGGATGTCGATCCCGCTGCCTCATCCCGAGATCTTCGATGCAGTCAAGCCTGGCGATGATCTCCTGATCGACGATGGAAGGGTCCGCGTTCGTGTTACCGGCGTGGGTCCCGATTTCATCGATGCGAAAGCCGTCATCGGCGGCGTCATCTCGAATCGCAAGGGCGTGAATGTCCCCAGCGCAGTTCTGAATCTGTCTCCGCTGACGGCGAAGGACCGCGCCGATCTCGCCTTCGGCCTGGAACTGGGCGTCGATTGGGTGGCGCTTTCGTTCGTTCAGAAGCCCGGAGATGTCATCGAAGCCCGCGGGCTCATCGGTGATCGCGCCGGGATCATGGCCAAGATCGAAAAACCCGCAGCGCTCGAACAGATCGATGACATTGTCCGGCTCTCCGACGCGGTCATGGTCGCCCGTGGCGACCTCGGCGTGGAGATTCCCCACGAAGACGTGCCGGGCCGGCAGAAGGAGCTGATCAGGTGCTGCCGCCTGGTCGGAAAGCCGGTGATCGTGGCAACGCAGATGCTCGACTCGATGATCGCGGCCCCAACGCCGACGCGCGCCGAAGCGTCCGATGTCGCGACCGCGATCTATGATGGTGCGGACGCGGTGATGCTGTCGGCGGAATCCGCGACCGGGCAATATCCACGTGAAGCGGTGGCGATGATGAGCCGCATCATCGAAAGCACTGAACGGCACAAGATGTATCGCTCGATCATCGATGCCGCCCAGCCCGGCGAGGAGGAAACCGCGCCGCACGCGGTTGCCGCCGCTGCCGCCGATCTCGCGGCCGTTCTTCATGCATCGACCATCGTCGCATTCACATCTAGCGGCACCACGGCGGCCCGCATCGCCCGCAAGCGCCCGAAGGTCTCGATCCTCGCCGTTACGCCGGATCAACGGGTGTCCCGGCAGCTTTGCCTGCTTTGGGGGGCGCACAGCGTCCTGTCCAGTGACGTCCATAGCTACGAGGAAATGGTTGATCGCGCGACCAGGACGGCGCTGGCCGAGGATTTTGCAAAGCCGACCGACGTCATTGTGGTGGTCGCCGGCGTCCCGTTTGGCGAAGCCGGCACCACCAACAATCTTCGCGTGGTTCAGATCGGCTAGGCCAAGGTCGCGCAGCTTGGAAAGTGATCGTCGGCCATTTCGGCGTGTGCACCGTCCCTTTCATCGAGCTGCAGCGGTGGCCGGAGATGGAAGCCCTGGGAAGATTGATTAAAAGTTTTCGCAAATCGCCAACCGGCCAACAACTGCTCCGGCAAAAGCTGCGCGGCCTTAAACCCGGCCTTTATGCCAAGTGATGCATCCTTTCCTCAAGAGAAGGAGGCTCGCGTCCCAATGCCCATTTTCAAATATTTTGCCGTCGTCGGATCGGCACTGTTTGTCCTCTTGTTTATTTCCGACGCCTACTTCGGCGACGGCGATTTGCGCTTCAACGGGTCGCTGTATGAAAGCGCCTTCTACGCACCTCGATTGGACGAAATCGCGGCTACAACGGAGCTTCGCTTTACGCGCGATGTCACTCCTGCGAACCGCGTCAAGGAGGTGTTTGCACAGTTCGTTCCCAACGAAAATTTGCGCGGGAAACGTTACCCCTCCGCTGCGACGATCATTCGTTAGCCGCGTGAAGGCCCTTCGCAAGGACTGCGCATTGTGCGGAATGTGCAAAACCCGGCATTTTGCGTCCGAGAGGCAAGTCAGGAAAGGCAAGTCAGGAAAGGCAATATCGGCCACTCAAATTCTGAGTGGACTACACTCCGACCATTGAGCCGCCAACCGCAATGTCCGCCTTACCCTGACGAACTGACATCGTCAGGTCAACCCGTCACATCCGTTCGTGCGAACAGGCGACATCGCGCCGCGGCAGGCACTGTTATCCCATCTGGAGCACGTCAACGGGGAAACTATCGGCGTTAATCTGGCCAGTCACGTCGGTCCAAAAGCAATCCACCTGATCGCCCTTGATATCTTTGACGGTCATCAATGGTCCTCCTGAACGCAGCCGAACAAGATTGCCACTCCGAAACGCAGGAGCGGCCTGGTTCTGTGTGTTTGACGGAGCAGGGGAGGAAGAGGCCGGAGCCATTCCTACTGTTTTTGCGGAAACGCCATTGCGACCAACGATGGTGAAGCCTGGACCCGAAATCGTCTCTTGCGACGGGCCTCCGACCGGAACTGCACCAGATGATGCGGGCGCAGGCCCAGAAGCATCCGTGGAGCCAGCACCGGCGGAGCCGTTAGCTGTCGCATTTTGCGCAAACGCAGACGCTGCTAAAATCAAAAAGCGATCACGGAGAATGCCCGTTCCGTAGCGAATGCCCGTCCTGTTGCCAATCCCCGTTCCGTTGCCAGTTCCCGTCGCATACCTAACGGCACCTCGGGAAATGCCCGCCATATAACGTCCGCCAATACCTCCGACGCGAGCTCCGCCGAAGCCACCCGCGCGAGCTCCGATGTGAGCTCCGCCGAAACCGCCGATGTGACCGACGCCACCGCCTCCGTGTCCTCCGCCTCCGCGTGCCTGTGCATCAGTAGCTACAAGGCTGCCGACAAGCGCCGCACCTGCTAAGACCACCATCACTCGTCCTCTCATGACATTCTCCTTTGGAATGGACGGGGCCGTCCGCACCGGGGGCCTTGTCCGACGCTGGCGTGCCCAAGCAAAACAAATGCTGAGGTCGCGATAGACTGAAAATGGGGAAACCTATTTGTTGCCTCCACTAAATTCACGTTTATGAATTGAACATCTGCGTGACAGCTCGAACCAACATCAAGCGTGAAACAAATCAACGGCTCGGATATTAATCGGAGGCGAGTGCGGACACTATTTTAGCCAACCAAGCTGGACCAGGGACGGTCTCAATCTCTTGATCTGAGGCGAAGCCGGCAACACCAACAATCTTCGCGTGGTTCAGATCGGTTAAGCTGAGCGAAAGCCTCTATCACCACCGAATCGCGGAGGCGATGCTGATTGGCATCGCGGCCTGCGAGAACAAGATCAGGTCGATCGACGACCTCGTCCCGGCTTAGACCACGCGGTACCCTTGGTCCATCACCGCCACAACTGCTTGCGTTGCCCGACGGGCAAATCACGCAAGCTGTCGGCCCAGTCCCTTCCAAGAAAACATTCGCACTTATTAACAAATGTGATTAAAGTCCTATGAGATCTGCAGACAGGTGGCGCTTTCGACCATCAAATCTTTCTGCTGCTAAACGTTACTCCTCCGCGGCGACAATCATTCGGTTGCCGCGTGGAGGCCCTTCGCCAGGACTGCGCATTGTGCGGAATGCGCAAAAGCCGGATTGGGCGGTCGGCGCGCATTAGTTGGGCCGTGTACTCATAAATCGGGTGCCAGGGTCGGGCACGCCGCTTGTCCGCCCATAGCGGGGGAATAGCGGACGTCGCCGGAGGTCGCAGAACCCGTGCCTTCGCCGCCAGCTTCCGGTCGAGTCGTATCAGCGCACGGGGGCTAAAGCCGCGATTGAACTTCCAAGCCGTGATGAGCGACAGACGATAACGGATAATAGCGGATAGGGATGGCCAACCGCGTATTGATCGTGAAATCGCGCCCGGTCTTGATCGTGGCCCGGATCGAGGACGACCCATGCGTATTGTTGCGATATCGCTTTTGCTGTTTGCGAGTTCTGCGTCGGCGCAATCCCCGCCTTCCGTCGACTGCGACGCCGTCAAAAATTCCATGGTTCCCGTCGAGTTGGCCTATCATGGCCAGGACGGGACGACGACGCGTGTTCAGATCTATCGAGACAAATCGGGCGATGACGTCATCTGGATTCGCCAGATGCCGCCGTCCACCCGCCCAAACCCACCCGTTTTCGTCACGAAGGCAACCTATGTCGATGGCGTCGTCGCATCGGCGGAGATGTCGACAACCTATGTTGGCAAATATTCGCATAGAACAGCGAAATATACGGCTGATGGACTCCCCGGGAATTTTGATCGCCGATCGGACCTGACTTACAGGATGCATGCGGCAACAACGGACGGTGACGGCAGCACCGAGGAGAAAACCAGCACGGTCTCCTACAAATTCAAATCAGAAGAAACAATCGCGGTTGGATCCTGCGTCCTCCAGGCGATCCATGGAGAGAGTGACACCACCGGCGATGCCGCCCGCACAAGGCACCGGTTTCTGGTATACTTCCCGGAACTGAAGATATCCGCCATGGCAGTCGATGCCGAGCCCATCGTGGACAGTCTCAGCACGGTTTTTTCCGAGATCAAGCCGGTAAACTAGGGCTGATGATTTCGGGTTGAACCGGCGTCAGCGTTCGGGTCACCTCGCCCCGCTTGCGGGGAGAGGTCGAAGCCGAAGGCTTCGGGTGAGGGGGACTCTCCGCGCACTGAACTCGTGGAGATTCCCCCTCACCATAGCCGATGCTTCGCATCGGCGTTCTTCTACCAAGAACGGCGGCCATAAGGCCGCCTCCGACCCTCTCCCCGCAAGCGGGGCGAGGGAGAAGTTGACCATGCGCTTCAACCTAAACTCATCACGCTCTAGTCAAAGGCGACGCGAATGACCCGAAGCACACACGTGCGTCGTCCTAGTCCGACGGGAGCCGCGAGAATCGGAAATCGCAGTGGTTCGCGCCGCCAGCCAACGTTTGCGTCCTTTCCAGGTGGATGCCTCGCGTTGCATAGGCGTCGAAATCAAGCCCGCAAATGTTCGGCAAGATTTCTTTATCTCCATGGCGAGCCGCGAATTTGCAAAAGCCGCAAGCTTTGTAGTTGATGCCGAATTCAAAGTTGTCACCCGGGCCCGGCTCGACGAAATCGTAGACGAAATCCTCCGGAAACTCTTTCTGATGGCTTTTTGCAGCCTGCTCGCGCAGCAAAGTCTGATTCTCTGATGACATGAATTGACGCCCCGAGGCGAGACGTTCCGCTTCGGGCACGGTGAGCAATTGCGCCTTGTAGGTCTCTCGCTCGATTTCGCCGATCACGGACAGCGACACGCCGTGTCGCCGGAGCACTCGGCTGATGGCCATAAAGCCCATGAGACGCATGAAGAAATCGCTCATACGACTTGCCGCGCCTCCGACATAGGGCATTTGGGTGAGCACGATTTCGAATTCGTCCATCACCTCCTGCCTGATCCCGTCAATATTGGATAGATGCGCGCGCTCGCACAACATCGCCTCGGCAAGGTCGAGGCGATGGCGCATGGCGGCCTCCATTGCACCGCGATGCTGCTCGTAGAAGGGATGGATAATCGCAGCCATTGGGCACCTAATCTCCGGATGTTGCGAACCGACCGTAACCGGGGACACCAAGTCAGCGCAAAGCATGGTTCCTTCGGTCAAACATTAGAAAATCTATTGCAAGGCCACGGCCATGCAGCGCGATGACCTACGCCCTTCCACCACTCAACGCGCTCCGCGCATTCGAAGCCGCCGCGCGGCATCTCAGCTTCAAGCTGGCCGCGCACGAGCTGCACGTGACGCCCGCCGCCGTGGGGCAGCAGGTGAAAGCGCTGGAGGCGCGCCTCGGCGTACGCCTGTTCGAGCGGCTGCATAAGCAGCTCATCCTGACCGCGGCCGGTCAGGCCTATCTGCCCGGGATATCCGATGGTTTTCGTCGCATTGCGGACGCGACCTCGCAATTGAAACCGGCAGGTGCGGTGCTGCTGCAGTTGGGGGTCCATGTCAGCTTCGATCTGCGCCGCCTCGAGTTGGCGGAGTTTCGTAGCGCGCATGCGGAAATCGGTTTGCGGGTGCTGCAGCCCGCCGGCTTGCACGAGTTGGTCGAGGGCAAGGTCGACCTGCTGATAGCCCGCGGTCTTGGCCACCATCCGGGCTATCGCTGCGACCGGGTCAATGAGGGATCCGGTTTGGGTGATTGGCTGATTGCGCCTGAAGGCACTGCGGATTGTCCCGAGGTCGTCAGCTTCCGCGAATGGCTGCGCGCCCTGCCGGCCGAGAACGCGCTCGCAAGCCGCCGCAGCCCTCGTCTGGTCGGCATCATCGGAAGTTGAGGCAGGTGCTTTATCATTTGGAGGAGCTCGTAGGGCGGATTGGAGCCCAACGGGTCCGCGCAAAGCGCGGCCCGATGGGCGTAATCCGCCACTTTAGGCCAGCCGCGATCGCCATACGCCGAAATGCGGCGCCGCCAATCGCTTCGAAAGGCGCGTCGCGATGAAACGGAGATCACGCCGCGCGACGGTCGTTCGACATCTGGAATCCATCACGGCGGATTACGCCCAACGGGCCGCGCCTTGGCGCGACCCGGTGGGCTCCAATCCGCCCTACAGGCCTGCGGCATATTAACCCGACGGGCAAAATTCCGCTGGTCCCGTCGGGCAAATCAGCGCTACCAGCTTGCCCCATCCTTTCCCGGTAAGAGGGGCGGTCGCGCGTCGTCACGAACGTGGGATAAGGATGCGGTGGACGCGGAAGCGTCGGCGCGAAGCGGTGTTGCAGGGCGAGTTCTCTCGTGAGCGATTCACCGGCGCGCAGGACGAACGGCGCTGAAGCGTACGGCAAAAGCGTGTGGTTCTGGCACCCGTTGCCGGTGTCAAGTCGGCGGAGGTTTTTGTCAGCCCGACCGGGTTTGGCAAAGCCGCTAATTCGCCGATGACGGTGACAAGATGAATTCGTCGCCGGGGAGAGCGCGCCATAAGCCGTAAAGCCATTGCGCAGGGAATGCCGGATTGCCTCCGCTGAACCTGTATGCTCGTGTGCGTTTCTTCGCACAAATTTTGCACACGAGACCGCGGGTGCAGCGCGCATCCGGCATTCCCCGCTCCCTCTTTTTTGAGGGAGTGCCTTCGCAAAGCTCGGGCGTATCGCGCCGCGAGATCGCTTGCGCATATCCTTCGCGCCGCCGGCATGGCTGGTGCCACGGCCGGCGCTAGGCGGGGTCCGGCGAAGCTGATAGCATTTTTTCGCTCTCACAGGGATCGAGGACCAGAAGATGGACAACCGCAGCGACATCTGGCGTGGCGTTGACGCGATCAAACCGCGTTTCGTCGACCTCAGCGACAGGGTCTGGGCGATGCCCGAGGTGTGCTACACCGAGGCGCGCTCTTCCGCCGAACATCTGGCCGAACTGCGCCATCAGGGCTTTCGCATCAGCGAGAATGTCGCTGATATTCCTACCGCCGTGATCGGCGAGTGGGGGGAGGGCGGCCCCGTCATCGCCTTCCTCGGCGAATACGACGCGCTGCCGGGCTTGAGCCAGGAAGCGGGCGTGGCGGAGCCTCGCCCGGTCGAGGCCGGTGGCCACGGCCATGGCTGCGGCCACAATTTGCTGGGCTCGGCCGCGCTGCTCGCGGCGACCGCCGTGAAGGATTGGCTGGCCATCCACAAGGTGCCGGGGCGTGTGCGCTATTATGGCTGTCCCGCGGAAGAGGGCGGTGCTGCGAAAACCTTCATGGTGCGCTCGGGCGCCTTCGATGATGCCGACATCGCCATCACCTGGCACCCCAGCAGTTTCTGGGAGGTGGTGGTGACGCCATCGCTCGCCAACACGCGGGCCGATTTCATCTTCACCGGGCGCACCTCGCATGCCGCGGCCTCGCCGCATCTTGGCCGCAGCGCGCTCGACGCGGTGGAACTGATGAATGTCGGCGTCAACTACATGCGCGAGCACATGCCGAGCGACGCCCGCGTCCATTATGCGCTGCTCGACGCCGGCGGCATTGCCCCCAATGTGGTGCAGGCCCACGCCCGCGTGCGCTATTCCATCCGCGCCCGCGATTTGCCCGGCATGAACGAATTGGTGGGGCGCGTTCACAAGATCGCGCAGGGTGCTGCGCTGATGACCGAGACCAAAATGGAGATGCGGATCATTTCCGCGGTCTCCAACGTTCTGGCCAACACCCCGCTCGAGCAAGCCCTCCACCGCATCATGGAGGATCTCGGTCCGCCGCATTTCGACGAGGCGGACGAAGAATTCGCCGCAAAAATCCGAGCCACCCTGACCGACAAGGACATCGCCTCCGTCTATCACACGATCGGCATGGATCCGACCGACCGGCCGCTGGCCGATTTCATCGTGCCGCTGGACGCCCGGCGCAATCCGCTGATCGGCTCGACCGATGTCGGCGATGTGAGCTGGGTGGTTCCGACCGTTCAGGTTCATGCCCCGACGGTCGCGATCGGCACCCCGTTCCACACCTGGCAGGTCGTGGCGCAGGGCAAGAGCCCGCACGCCCACAAGGCCATGGTGCAGGCCGCCAAGGCCATGGCCGGGCTCGGCATCCAGGCGCTGAACGAGCCGGAACTGATTGCCGCCGCCAAGGCCGACCTCAACAAGCGCACCGCCCGCACGCCCTATGTCAGCCCGCTGCCGGACAATGTCGCGCCGCCGCTGGACATGTCGGTGGCGTGAAGGGTGAACAAAAATTTCGCAGGAGGGACGCGCGCAAACCCTACGGATCGAGCTCGGTATCCCAGTACAAATAATCCAGCCAGCTATCGTGCAGATAGTTCGGCGGGAACAGCCGCCCGTTGCGGTGCAGCTGGTGCACGGTCGGGGCGAACGGGTGTTGCCTCGGGAACATCCGGGCCTGCTGCGGGGTCAGATTGCCCTTGCGCAGGTTACAGGGCGAGCAGGCCGCGACCACGTTCTCCCAGGTGGTCTGGCCACCCTTGCTGCGCGGGATGATGTGATCGAAGGTCAAATCGTCATGCGCCGAGCAATATTGGCAGATGAAGCGGTCGCGCAGGAAGACATTGAACCGGGTGAAGGCGGGGTGCGTCGTTGGCTTCACGAAGGATTTCAGCGACACCACGCTGGGCAGCTGGATTTCGAAAGTGGGGCTGCGCACCGCGCGGTCGTAGTGCTCGACGATATTGACGCGGTCGAGGAACACCGCCTTGATCGCGTCCTGCCACGACCAAAGGGACAACGGATAGTAGCTGAGCGGCCGGAAATCCGCGTTCAGCACCAGTACCGGCCAACCGCCTTGTGAGACATGTGCGTTCAAGTAACGCTCCTGGCCTCCATATCGCTGCGAAGCAGCATGCGTTGACATACTACAGGCAGCGTGACGGGATTGTGAAGAGCATTGAGCGGCTTATCCGCCATCGCGCCGCCACGATTGCATCGGTGGCGGGAACACCGCTAAAGGGGCGGACGGGCTGTATTTGGCCGCTGACGGACCCCTTGAGATGACCACCCCCTCCCGTTACCTCGAAGCGCCGCGCCGGCTGCGGGCGTTCGTTCGCGCCCATGAAACCAGCCTGGTCGTGCTTGCGGCGCTGATCGGGACCATCGGCGGCCTGGTGGTGCTGGCGATGAGCATCGCGGTGGCCGGGCTTCACGCGCTGTTGTTCAACATCAGCATCCGGGAGCGGCTCTCGAGCCAGGCCAGCATCGATACGCTGCGGGCCCTGCTGGTTCCGAGCCTTGGTGGGCTGTTGCTGGGGGTGGCGTTCCTGTGGCTGTCGGGATGGCGGCCGGCGCGCGAAATCGACCCGATCGAGGCCAATGCCCTGCATGGCGGGCGGATGTCGTTTCGCGGCAGCGTCATCGTCGCGCTGCAGACGATCTGGTCCTCGGGCGTCGGGGCGTCGGTCGGGCTCGAGGCGGGCTATACCCAGCTTTCCAGCGGCCTCGCCGCCTCATTGGGCCGCGGCTTTCACCTGCGCCGCGCCGACCAGCGAATCATGGTCGGCTGCGGCGCGGCGGCCGCGATTGCGGGCGCGTTCGGAGCCCCCTTGGCCGGCGCCTTCTATGCGTTCGAACTCGTGATCGGGGGCTATACCCCGGCCAGCCTGACGCCGGTCGGCGTCGCCGCGGTGGCCGGCTATTTCGTCACCCATGGATTTGCGGCGCTGTCGCTCGGCATCGGCGTCGGCCCGGTCGGCGATGTGCTCGGGCGGGATCTCGCGATCGCAGCCCTGCTCGGGATTCTGGCGGCGCTGTTCGGCATCGTCATCATGCGCGGCGTGGCGCTGTGCGAAGCGGTGCTGGTAAAAACCCGGCTGTGGGCGCCGCTGCGCCCGGCGCTCGGCGGCCTCGCCGTCGGCCTGCTCGCGCTGCTGACGCCGCAGGTGATGTCGTCGGGCCATGGCGCGCTGCATTTTTCCGGCATTGTCTCGATGCCGCTGCAGATCATTGCCGGCGTGTTCGTTCTCAAGGCGATCGCCTCGATCATCTCGCTCGGCAGCGGCTTTCGCGGCGGATTGTTTTTCGCCACCCTGTTCATGGGCGCGCTCGGCGGCCGCCTGTTCGCCGCCGGCGTCGACCTGGTGTGGCCGGGTCTGGCGCTCGATCCCAACGTCTACGCGATCATCGGCATGAGCGCGCTGTCGGCATCGGTGATCGGCGGACCGCTGACCATGTCGTTCATCGCGCTGGAATCGACCGGCAATCTCTGGCTCACCACGATCGTGCTGGTCGCGGTCATGATCTCGACCCAGATCACCCGCGAATTGTTCGGCTATTCGTTCGCGACCTGGCGATTGCATCTGCGCGGCGAAACCATCCGCAGCGCCGCCGATGTCGGCTGGATCAGGGACCTCACCGTCCGCCGCCTGATGCGGCCGGATCTGGCGACGGTCGACGCCGGCATCGGCATCGAGGAGTTTCGCGAAAAATTTCCGCTGGGCTCGAAGACCCAGGTCGTGGCCGTCGATGGCGACGGACGCTATGTCGGGCTGGCGCTGGTGGCCGAAGCGCACACCCCGGAAATCGTGGCCAAGAACGGCCTCGTCGACATCCTTCATCACCGGGATGTGGTGCTGCATCCGGTCATGAACATCCAGGAAGCCATCGCCGTCTTCGACGCCGCCGAAGCGGAATCATTGGCGGTGGTCGAAGCCGGCGGCGAACACCGGCCGATCGGGATCCTCACCGAGGCCCACGCGATGCGGCGCTATGCGGAAGAATCCGACCGGCGGCGGCGCGAGGCGGTTGGCGAGATCTAGGAGACCTTCGCCAGCTTCTGCAGGCAGCGAACCACTTTCACCTCCTCCGGCATCTCGGTATCCGGAAAGCTCGTCTTCCAGTCGGTGACGCCGACCTCGCCGACATAGATGTCGCCCTTCGAATCCAAGGCGATGCCGTGCGGCGCCAGGAATTTGCCGGTCTCCAGCCCCGGCCCGTTCTCGCCGCCGAGCCGGGCGATGCGCTTGCCCTTCGAATCGACGATGCTCAGGCGCGGGCCGAGATTGGGCACCTTGCGATTGACGGCCATGCCGGGGCCGAGTTCGCCGATGATGAAGTGCGGGTGCTTGCCGCCGCAGCAATGCAGCGCGCAGGGACGGTGCAGATTGTTCCACTGCGCCTCGTATTTGCCGTTGCCGTCGAACACTTGCACGCGGTGGTTCTCGCGGTCGGCGACATAGACCCATCCGTCGGCGTCGGTGGTGATGTTGTGGACGATGTTGAATTGGCCGGGATCGGTGCCGGGCTCGCCCCAGGTTTTGAGCAACCTGCCGTCCGGCGTGTATTTGTGGACGCAGGCATTGCCGTAGCCGTCCGAGACGTAGATCTCGCCGTTCGGCGACAGCGCGGTATGGGTGCAGCGGTGGAACGGCTCGCCGCTCATGAACGGCGCCGGCTTGTTCGGGATACCGATGGTCAGCAGCACCTTGCCGTCGGTCGCGCACTTGCGCACGGTGTGGTCGCCGTCATCGGTGCAATAAAGGTTGTCGTCGGCGTCGATGTGCAGCCCGTGGGCGCGGTTGAACAGGCCTTCGCCCCAGCTGGTGATGAAATTGCCGTCGCGGTCGAGCACCACCATCGGATGGTCGCCGCGGTTGAAGACGTAGATACGGTCCTTGCTGTCGACCGCGACCGAAGCGACATCGGTCAGACTCCATCCCGCCGGCAGTTTTGCAAAGTTTTCCACCACGCGGTAGCAATGTTCGCCCGAGCCGAGAATGGTCGGCATGTGTGATTCCCCCGGATTTTTTGGAGTTGTCATTCCGGGATGGTCCGAAGGACCAGACCCGGAATCTCGAGATTCCGGGTTCGCTTCGCGCCCCGGAATGACGGTGTTAGTTGGTTGATTCATCCAAGCGCCGCCCGCGGCCCAGCACCACGCGGCAAAAACCCTTCCTCGATCGCCTTGATCTGCAGCGCCAGATGCTTCGAGCCGATCCGGCATTGCGCCAGGCCGCCGGCGATGAACCACAAACCAGGCTGCCCGGTGCGGGTGTACATGTTGCGCAGTTCCTGCCCGTCGCCAAAACCCCAGATGGTGCCGACGCGCTCTTCCACGGCTTCGCCGAACAGCTTGCGCACCAGTTCTTCCTGGCGCTTGTAGCCGGTCGCGAGCACGACCAGATCGGCGGCAAGCGTCTCGCCGCTCTTCATCCTGGCGCCGGCGGCGACGAATGTATCGATATCGGCAAACTGCTTCAGCGCGATCTCGCCCTTGACGATCAGGTCGGAGCAGCCGACGTTGAAATAATAGCCGCCGCCGCGGGTGAGGTACTTGAACTGCCAGCCGGTATTGTCCTCGCCGAAGTCGAGCTTGAAGCCTGCGCGCGCCAGTCCCTCCAGCAATTCCCTGTCGAGCTCCTTGGATTTCTCCGTCGTCATGGCGTGGCTCTTGCGTGCGAGCTTCAGCGGCATCGAGGTCGCGATCAAATCGTTGTCCTCGAGCGTGCCGTCATTATAGGGCGCGTAGACCAGTTGCGCCGACGGTTCGATGCTGACGATCAGCGTCGGGCTGCGCTGCACCAGCGTCACCTCGGCGGCGCTTGAACAGAGGTCCTGCGCGATGTCGTGGCCGCTGTTGCCGGTGCCGATGACGATCGCGCGCTTGCCCTTCCAGTTCTCGCCGTCGTCGTACTGGCTGGAATGCATCACCTTGCCCGCGAAATCCTTGATGCCGGCAATATCCGGCACGCTCGGAATGCCGCTGACGCCGGTCGCGAGCACCACGTGACGCGGATGCATGGTGCGCTTTGAGCCGTCGGCGCGGCGCAGCGTCACGGTCCAGCGGCCTTCCTTCTCGTTATAGCTGCCGCCCTCGAATTCGGTTCCGGTCCAGAAATTCAGCTCCATGGTTTCGACATAGGCCTCGAACCAGTTGGCGAGCTTGTCCTTCGGGATATAGGTCGGCCAGTTCGGCGGGAAATACATATAGGGCAGGTGGTTGACCTGGACCTGATTGTGCAGCGTCAGCGCGTGATAGCGCTTGCGCCAATTGTCGCCGATGCGCTGTTCGCGATCGACGATCAGCGTATCGACATTCAATTGCTTCAACCGGGCCGCGATGCACAGCCCGGACTGGCCGCCGCCGATGACGAGCACGGTGGGATCATGGTCGGCATAGGCCGCCGAGGCCTTGCGCAGATCGAGCCAGTTGGGGCCGCGAAAATCCCGCGAATAGGCATTGCCGCGCGGGCGCGCTGTCCCCAGCTGCTCCTCAAAACCCTTGAGTTCGCCAAGCTCCGTCAGCAGCGTCCAGGCTTTCAGCGTGTGGCCGTCGGCATCGTCCGGGATCAGGCGGACGATGCCGCTGCCGCGCCCCACACCCGTCTCGAATTTGAAGATCGCCTCGATCGCGTAGGTGCCCGCGCGCATCACCTTGCGCGGCGCCCGGCGGCCGGGATCGATCGCGAACCCGGACGGCGCGGCGCGGCGGGCGTGGGTCGGCAACTCCTTCAGGATCGCATCGGCGCCATTGATGGTCTGGATGTTCCAGCTCAGCGCCAGCACGTCGCGCCAGTAGCTGTCGGAATGAAACAGGCTCTCCAGCGCGCCGTCATCGGGTTCAGCCAATGCGGCCTCGAATTGCGTCAGCCAATTATCGACGGCGAGCGAAAGATCGTCGGTTTTATCGAGCATGCGCGTCTCTCTCAGCAGCCGTCTACGCGGCGTTTCCCTGGTCGGAACCCTATACCCATTGGGGACGGCGCAGAAAGGGCGTGAGGAGATGCCGCCTATTCCGCCAGCGACAGGATATGCCCTTGATCCGGCGGCACGCGGCCGTTGAGGGTATCGAGATAGGCTGCTTGCACGGCAGCCGACCCACGGCCTTCGGTCACGGTGAGCCATTGGTCCAGCTTCGGCGCGAAACCTGCCCAGGCTGCGCCGAACCGCGCGTCGACGCCGCCGGGTCCCCATTCCTTCGCGCGCTTGCGGATCTGGTCGGGCGCGAAGAACCACGCCGGCTTGGCGCCCGGCAATACCGGCTCGTTCGGCGAGGAGCTGCGATGCGTCAGCCCGATCCGTCCGGAGTATTTCATCTGGTCGCCGAAATGCCGGTGCAGCCGTTCGCGGAGTTCGCTGTTGCCCGCCATGTCGACGAACGCGGCCGGCGCGTTCGTCGGCAGTGAGGTCACGCGATCATAGGTGACGACCTCGTCGTAGCAGCCGAGCGATTCGACAAACTTCGTATTCGATGCCGAAGTCAGGCCGATTACCTTAATGCCTTCGCGCAAATGCAGCAGATGGGCAAGCCCGAACGCGGTCTTGCTGGAGGCGCTCGAGAGCAGCATGCTGCGCGCGCCGTAGAAATCGTTCTCGGCCAGGAAGTCGTCGACCAGAAACGACAGCATGAACAGCGGCCGCAGCAGCGCCTGCCAGTCGCCCTGCCGCCCGGCGAAGGCAGGGGCGCCGCTGACGCGGGCATAGGCATTGTAGACCGGGGCGACGCCCTGGCGATGCGCGGCGGCATCGCGCAAACCGCGCTTGCTGACGTCGGCGGCCTCGATGACGAGATGCGTCGCCATCGGGAAATAGCCGAACAGGATTTCGCCCTCGGCGATGCCGGGATGTTTCGAGGCGGTCACCTCGCCAAATCCCCACACCGGAATGTTGCCAAAGCCGTTCGGCGCCGGAAACAGCTGCCAATATTTCAGCTGATCGCCTGTTACGGCGTAGGTGATGTTGTTGGCGGTGAGCGCGAAGCGCGTGACCTTTACCAGCAACGCATCATCGGGCAGCGTTGCGGCATCAGGCAGCTGTGTCTCGATCACCTTGCATTGCTGCAGGTCATCGCGGGCGACGATGAAGTCGGTGGATTTCATGGTTTCGATCCCGGCGTTGTTTTGCTGCCGCGATCTTTGCCGCCGCCTTCGGGCATTTTGCAACAGCAACATTGTTTAAAACGGACGTCGTTTGTTTAAAACAACGTTCGGCTTTTGTGACCGGTCATCATGCCCCGGCGCGAATATGGCCTTGCCAATAAGGATCGCGCAGCTTGCGCTTGAAGATCTTGCCGGTCGCTTCGCGCGGCAGTGCGTCGAGGAATTGAATGTCCTTCGGCACCTTGAAATTGGCGAGACGGCCGCGCAAAAAATCCTGCACGGCCGCGGGCGACAGCGCGGCGGCGCGCGGCGTGGTCAAGCTGTCGATCGGTGCGACGTTGGCTTCCCACTGGCTGATGCCGCGGCTCGGGCCATTCCTGCGCGCGCACGACCATATCCAGCTGGAGATCATCACCCATCCGTTTCCGGCCAGCGCGCGACGCCGCGAGGCCGATGTCGTGCTGCGCCCGGTCGACAGCGGTGAAGAGAACCTGATCGGCCGCAAGATCGGCCGCCTCGGGACCGGCTTCTACGCCTCGCGCGACTACGCGGCGCGCCGGCGGCTGCCGGAACGGCGCGACGAATGGAAGGGACACAGCGTCATCGGCTTCGCCGACCGGGCGTCGAACGAGCGTCTGGCGCGCTGGAGCGACTTCATCACCCGGCAGGGATCGGTCGTGCTGCGCTGCTCGTCCCAGGGCGACATGCTGGCCGCGGCAAGGGCGGGCCTTGGAATATCGGCGCTGTCCTGCTTTGTCGCCGCCGATGACCCCGATCTGGTTCGCGTCGCCCCGCAGAAGCTCGTCAGCGTGGCGGATCTCTGGCTCTTGGCGCATCCGGACCTTGTCGAACTCCCCGCGGTACGCGCGGTGATCGACTTCGTCACTGCATGCGCGCGCGAGGACCGGGTGCGGCTTCGCGGCTAGGGCTACTTTGAAATCACGCCCTCTCGCTTTTTCAGCACCCGGTAATAGCTCCACCACAGATGCGCCGCCGCGCCGCGCAACGGCCGCCACGGCTCGGCCAGCGGCGTCATTTGTTTCGCGGTCGGACGCGTCTTCAGGCCGAGCCCGATCTTCACGGCCTCCTGCACCGCAAGGTCGCCGGCGGGCCAAGCGTCGCCATGGCCGAGGCAAAACAGCAGATAGACGTCGGCGGTCCAGGCGCCGATGCCGGGCAGCGAGGTCAGCGTGTTGTGGGCGGCGTCGGCGTCCTCGTTGGCGAGCACGTCGAGGTTCAGGCGTTCCTCGGCCAGCTCGCGCGCGATGTGCTTCAGGGTCTTGATCTTGGCGGCCGACAGCCCGAGCCGGCCGAGGCGGTCGGCGCGCGCCTTTCGAATCGCGTCATGATGAAACGGGTCGAAGGCGGCACTGATGCGTGCCCAGATCGCCGCTGCACTCGCGGTCGAGAGTTGCTGGCCGCAGACGATCGCAGCAAGGCCGGCAAAGCCGGCCTCGCGCTGCCGCAGCGCCGGCATCCCGGTCTGCTCGAGAACAGGCTTCAGCCGCGGGTCCTGCTCAACCAGGGCCTGGACGGCGTCTTCGAGATCGGCCTGGGTGTTGAGATGGATGAGCATGGGAGAGACTTAGCGGGTTTCTCTTTCTTCGTCATGGCCGGGGATAGCCGTCCGAAGGACGGCGTCGCTTCCGCTCGCCCATGCCTGGCCATCCACGTCTTACTGGCACCAGTTTGTGGCTTCACTTGACAAATTTCTCACGCGGCGCCGAAGACGTGGATGCCCGGGAGCGCAGACAAGTTTACGTAGTCTGCGCAAGGCAGACTACTATGCCCGGGCAAGACGAGACCTCTTGAATGCCGCCCTCCGTTTTCCGTTTTGCGCCAAGCCCGAACGGTTATCTCCATCTCGGCCACGCTTGTTCGGCGCTGTTGAATTTCGATCTGGCGCGCCGGGCCGGCGGAAGATTTTTGCTGCGCATCGAGGATATCGACGCGACGCGGTGCCGGCCGGAATTCGAGGCCGCGATCTATCAGGACCTCGCCTGGCTCGGGATTACCTGGGAAACGCCGGTGCGGCGGCAATCGGAGCATTTTTCGAGCTATCGCGACGCGGTCGAAAGGCTGGCGGCCGAGGGGCTGATCTATCCGAGCTTTGAGAGCCGCGCGGAAATCGCGCGCCTGGTCGCGCAACGCGAGACCAAGGGAACATGGCTGCGCGATCCCGACGGTGCGTCGCTCTACCCCGGCACCGCGAAATCGCTCTCCATGGACGAGCGCGCGCGGTTGATCGCGGAAGGCGTGCCCTATGCCCGGCGGCTCGACATGGCAGCGGCCTGTGCGCGTGCCGGGGAACTCGGCTGGACCGAGCATGGCGAAGGTCCCGACGGCGAGCGTGGCGCCGTGACCGCGCTGCCGGGAGCCTGGGGCGACGTGGTGCTGGCGCGCAAGGAGATTCCGACCAGCTATCATTTGTCGGTCGTGATCGACGACGCCTTGCAGGGCGTCACCGATGTGGTGCGCGGCCAGGACCTGTTCTGGTCGACCAGCGTCCATCGCCTGCTGCAGGATCTGCTCGGTCTGCCGCAACCCGGTTACCGGCATCACCGGCTGATTCGCGACGCCGGCGGGCAGAAACTCTCGAAATCGACCGCGGCGACCGGCCTGCGGGAATTGCGGGCGCAGGGCGCAACTCCGGCCGATATTCGCGATTTGGTCGGGCTGCCGTAGTTCTACGGAGACGGCTAAACGGCTCCGTGACTCCCGTGGCCCGGCCATGCAATTCTTCGGCAGGGACGGGGTTAAGGGGAATCATGGCGGCAAAACCGCGCGCAGGGGGCACAACGCGGCTGACCAAAAAGCGGCCGGCGAAGAAGCGTGTGCCTATGCCGGCCGCGAAGGCGCGGCGCAAGCGCAATGCAACCAAGGCTGAAGCCGGCATGGTCGAAGCGGCGCTGGCGGCCTTCGCCCATGAGGTGCGCACGCCCCTGACCGGAATTCTCGCCATCAGCAATCTGCTGGCGACGTCCGACCTCGATGCGCGCGAGCGGCGCTGGGTCGACACCATCAAGGCCGGCGCGGAACATCTGGCGAGCCTTGCGACCTTGTTCGTCGACGCGGCGCGAAGCCGGGGTCCTGCCGCCGGGATGCGGCAGGATCTGTTCGATCTGCGGGTGCTCGCCCGCAGCATCGGCGATTCGCTGGCGGGGCGGGCGGCGGCGAAAGGCCTGCAATCTTCCGTCGATATCTCCGAGAAGCTGCCGGCGT
The DNA here is from genome assembly GCF_031202265.1 of Bradyrhizobium sp. Ash2021. Taxonomy (NCBI): domain Bacteria; kingdom Pseudomonadati; phylum Pseudomonadota; class Alphaproteobacteria; order Hyphomicrobiales; family Nitrobacteraceae; genus Bradyrhizobium; species Bradyrhizobium sp. Ash2021. Next base: position 1,468,739 of record NZ_CP100604.1, read on the forward strand.
TCGTGGTCGGCGATCCCGTCCGGCTGCGCGCGGCGCTGGAAAACCTGATCGACAATGCGGTGAAGTTCACCGAACAGGGCGTGGTTGCGCTGACGGTCGCGCCGCTGCGCGGCCCCAAAGGCAGGGTCAGCGTCGCCTTTACGATATCGGACAGCGGCATCGGTCTCGCGCTCGGTGAAATCAAGCGCCTGTTCCGGCCGTTCTCGCAGGCCAATGTCAGCATTGCCGCGCGGTTCGGCGGCGCCGGGCTCGGGCTGTCGTCGGTCAAACAAATCGCGCGCGCGATGGGCGGCGACATCGTCGTCGCACCCCGGCGCGGCGGCGGAACCATCTTCACCCTGGCGGTGACCCTGACCCGCGCCAAAACCGCCAGGAGAGCCGAGATTGCCGACGCCGATGGATCCTCAGGTGCGGCGCAGCCGCTGCGGCTGCTCAGCGTCGAAGACAATCCGTTCGGCCGCGTCGTGCTCAACGCCATCCTCACCGAACTCGGCCATCATGCGGAGTTCATCGGCCTCGGCGAGGCGGCGCCGGAACGGCTCGCGCAAGGCGCCTTCGATGCGGTGCTGATGGACATGGTGCTGCCGGGCATCAACGGCGTCGAGGCGATCCGCCGGATCCGCGCGCTCGACCCGCCGCTCGGCCGCATCGCGATCATCGGGGTGTCGGGCAGGGCTGAGGACGAGGCGGCGTCGCGCGCGGCCGGCGCCGACGCCTTCCTGGTCAAGCCTGTGAGTCCGCGCGCCTTAGCGACTGCGCTGCATGAAGCGACACGTCGTGCGGCACGTGCGACTTGATGATCGCCGCGTTCAGTTCACCGCCGTAAACAAAGATCGCGGCGATGAAATACAGGAACACCAGTGCGATAATGACCGACGCCAGCCCCGCATACATCGTGACGTAATTATTGGCGAAGCGCGCGAGATACTGGCCGAACACGACGCCCGAGATCAGCGAAGCGATCATGGTGAAGATGATGCCGGGCAGGATATGCAGAAACCTGCGGCGACCGGCCGGCAGCCAGGCATGCAGAATGACCAGCGCGACGACCAGCGCCGTGATCGTGATGCCGTAGCGCGCGAAGTTGAGGATGCTCTCGTTGGATTCAACGAAGAAGGGAATATGACGCCGCGCCGCCTCGATGAAGAGGGGACCGAGCACGATCAGGAAGGCCATCGCCAGCGCCGTGATGGCCGCGACCAGCGTGTAGCCGATCGATTCCAGCCGCAGCCAGTACCAGCGTCGCGGCTCCCCCACCGCATAGGCGCGGTTGAGCGCCACCCGCAGGGCCTCGACGCCGTTCGAGGCAAAATACACCGCGAGCACCGCGCCGATCGTGAGGATGTCGCCGCGCGACGTCGTCAGCACTTCGTGGATTTGCTCCGAGAGCGAATCGGCGACCTGTTTCGGCCAGACCTGCAGCAACAGGCCCACCGCCTGGTCGGCCAGCTCCTTGGAGCCGAAAAAGCCGGCCAGCGACGTCAGCACGATCAGGAACGGAAACAGCGCCATCAACGTCGACAGCGCGATATGGCTCGCGATCGCCCAGCCATCGTCGGCGAGGAACGTGTAAAATGCATCCAACACGACGTGATAGACGTAGCGGAGCTGTCTCACATACCACCTTGATCCGGCAATTAACGGCTCGATCCGAAGATTGGCCTAGCTTCTGATATTATTGGGCTAAAAGCCAGATCGTTAAGCAACCTGTGAGCGTGTAGCGGTCGGCTCCGCGCGGTGTTATGTAGCGCCAATGGCATCCTTCCTGAGTTCAATTGTCCTCCCCATCGCGGTTGCGGCCGTGGCGATCGTACTGCTGCTCGGCCTCATCAACATGATGCGCGGCGGCTCGCCGAACCGCTCGCAGCAATTGATGCGCTTGAGGGTGCTGCTGCAATTCGTCGCGATCGTCATCACCATGTTCGCGGTCTGGGCGATGGGCCGCTAGCGCATGATCCGGAAAAGTGGAAGCCGGTTTTCCGGAAAGATCATGCGCAAACATTAAAGGACCCGCAAATGGTCGTGCTCAACCGAATCTATACGCGAACCGGCGATGACGGCACCACGGCGCTCGGCAGTGGCGAGCGCCGTCCGAAATATGATCTGCGCGTCAGCGCCTATGGCACCGTGGACGAGACCAACGCCGCGATCGGCGTGGTGCGGCTGCATCTGAAGGACGCGCGCGAGCTCGATACCATGCTGGGCCTGATCCAGAACGATCTGTTCGATCTTGGCGCCGATCTCGCGGTGCCCCAGCGCGACGGCAAGGCGGAGCGGTTGCGCATGCTGTCGAGCCAGGTCGAACGGCTCGAGCACGATATCGATGGCCTGAACGCGCGGTTGTCGCCCCTGACCTCTTTTGTTCTGCCCGGCGGTACCCCGGCAGCCGCATATCTGCATCTCGCCCGCACCATATGTCGCAGGGCGGAACGGATGATGGTGGAACTCGCGGCCAAGCCGGACGAGCCCGTCAGCGAGCCCGCCATCCAGTATATGAACCGGCTGTCGGACTTCCTGTTTGTCGCCAGCCGCGCCATGAACGATAATGGCGCCGGAGACGTGTTGTGGGTGCCCGGCCAGAACCGCTAAGGTAGCCATATCCGGGGGGCGATTTTTGGCTTTCGCGCGTTGACCGCCGATAGCGGGACCTTTAGGTTCCGCGCCCAAGCCAACCAAACCTGAAGAATTCAAGCGAAAGAGGATCGATGAAGGTTCTTGTGCCGGTAAAGCGGGTGGTCGATTTCAACGTCAAGGTCCGCGTCAAGAGCGACGGAACGGGCGTGGAACTGGCCAACGTCAAGATGTCGATGAATCCGTTCGACGAAATCGCCGTCGAGGAAGCCCTGCGGCTGAAAGAGGCCGGCAAGGCGACTGAAGTGGTGGTGGTGTCGATCGGTCCGGCGCAGGCCTCCGAGACCATCCGTACCGGTCTTGCGATGGGCGCCGACCGCGGCATCCTGGTCAAGGCCGAAGGCAATGTGGAACCGCTGGCGGTCGCGAAGATTCTGAAAGCCGTCGTCGACCAGGAGAAGCCCGGCCTCGTCATTCTCGGCAAGCAGGCGATCGACGACGACAGCAACCAGACCGGCCAGATGCTGGCGGCGCTGCTCGGCTGGTCGCAGGCGACCTTTGCCTCCAAGCTCGAAGTCGACGGCTCCGATTTCAAGGTGACGCGCGAGGTCGACGGCGGCCTGCAGACCGTGAAATTGAAGGGCCCGGCGATCGTAACGACCGATCTGCGGCTGAACGAGCCGCGCTATGCGAGCCTGCCCAACATCATGAAGGCGAAGAAGAAGCCGATCGACGACAAGAGCGCGTCCGATTACGGCGTCGATCTCACGCCGCATCTCGAAGTGCTGAAGACCACGGAACCCCCGGGCCGCAAGGGCGGCGTCAAGGTCAAGGACGTCGCCGAGCTGATCTCGAAACTCAAGACCGAAGCCGGGGTTCTCTGATGACCACGCTGTTGATTGCCGAACACGACAATGCGTCGATCAAGGATTCCACCAACAAGGCGCTGACCGCGGCTGCCGCACTCGGCGCCGACGTGCATGTGCTGGTCGCCGGTGAAAATGCCAAGGCGGCCGCCGACGCCGCCGCCAAGCTCGCCGGTGTCAAGAAGGTGCTGCTGGCGGATGGTGCCGCCTATGCGCACGATTTGGCCGAGCCGCTGGCCGCGCTGATCGTGGCGCTGGCGCCCGGCTACGACGCCTTCGTCGCGCCCGCGACCTCGCGCTTCAAGAACGTGATGCCGCGGGTTGCAGCGCTGCTCGACGTCATGCAGGTGTCCGAGATCATCAAGGTGGTTTCTCCCGATACGTTCGAGCGGCCGATCTATGCCGGCAACGCGATCCAGACCGTGAAATCGAAGGACGCCAAGAAGGTGATCACGGTGCGGACCTCGACCTTCGCGGCCGCCGGCGACGGCGGCAGTGCGCCGGTGGAGAACACTGCGTCCGCGGCCGATCCCGGCCTCTCCAGCTTCGTCGGCGAGGAGGTCGCGAAAAGCGACCGCCCCGAACTGACCTCGGCAAAGATCATCGTCTCCGGCGGCCGTGCCATGCAGAGCCGCGAGAATTTTGCCAAATATATCGAGCCGCTCGCCGACAAGCTCGGGGCCGGCGTCGGCGCCTCGCGCGCCGCGGTCGATGCCGGCTATGCGCCGAACGACTGGCAGGTCGGCCAGACCGGCAAGGTGGTGGCGCCCGAACTATATGTCGCGATAGGAATCTCCGGCGCGATCCAGCATCTCGCCGGCATGAAGGATTCCAAGGTGATCGTCGCGATCAACAAGGATGAGGACGCGCCGATTTTCCAGGTCGCCGATTATGGCCTGGTCGCGGACCTCTATCAGGCGGTTCCGGAACTGACCGAGGCGCTCGGCAAGCTCGGAAAGTAAGCGACAGTCAAACGGCGGCCGGATGACGAAAGTCCGGCCGGTGTTGGTTTTAGGGACAGCGTTTTCAAGCGAAGTGGATCCCGCTTCGCGTGAAGAAAACGCGTTAAACATAGATTTAAAGCCGCGGTTAGAACCGAGGCTTTATGGGCATGGGCAGGCGCGATGTGCGCGCCGTTCCGGTGGATGACATTATGACGGTGCCAATCAAGAAAGTCGGCGTGATCGGTTCGGGCCAAATGGGCAATGGCATTGCGCATGTGGCGGCGCTCGCCGGCTTCGACGTGGTGCTCAACGACATATCCGCCGACCGGCTGAAATCGGCGATGGCGACCATCAACGGCAATCTGTCGCGCCAAGTGGTCAAGAAGATCATTACCGAGGACGCGCGCAAGCAGGCGCTCGGCAAGATCGTCCCAGCGGAGACGATCGATGGATTGGCGGACTGCGATCTCGTGATCGAGACCGCGGTTGAGAAGGAAGAGACCAAGCGCAAGATCTTTCACGACGTCTGCGCGGTGCTGAAGCCGGAGGCGATCGTCGCGTCCAACACCTCGTCGATCTCGATCACGCGGCTTGCGGCATCGACCGACCGTCCCGAGCGCTTCATCGGCATTCATTTCATGAATCCGGTGCCGCTGATGGAGCTGGTTGAACTGATCCGCGGCATCGCCACCGACGACGCGACCTTCGACACCGCCAAGGAATTCGTCACGAGGCTCGGCAAGCAGATCGCGGTGTCCGAGGATTTCCCCGCCTTCATCGTCAACCGCATCCTGCTGCCGATGATCAACGAGGCGATCTACACGCTCTATGAGGGCGTCGGCAATGTCGAGGCGATCGATGCGGCGATGAAGCTCGGCGCGCATCATCCGATGGGGCCGCTGGAGCTGGCCGATTTCATCGGCCTCGATACCTGCCTGTCGATCATGCAGGTGCTGCATGAGGGGCTCGCCGACTCCAAATACCGGCCGTGCCCGCTGCTGGTGAAATATGTCGAGGCCGGCTGGCTCGGCCGCAAGACCCAGCGCGGCTTCTACGACTACCGCGGCGAAAAGCCGGTCCCGACGCGCTGAGTTTCGTCATTGCCGGGCATAGCCGTCCGAAGGACGGCGTCGCTTCCGCTCGCCTATGACCCGGCAATCCGTCCTCTCTGAAAATGCATTTAGTGGAGAATGATGGATACGCGGGTCAAGCCCGCGTATGACAGGTTCAATCGCTGTCAGGGCCGTTGTCTCCTGCCCAGAAATTCCAGCATTCGTTAACCCCCGTCCGCTAGTCTCCCCGCGTTCGGGGGTCCTGCGTATGGATATGATCTCGAGTATTCTTTCCGCTCAAGCGGGGAATACCCAGATGCAGGTCGCGGCCACGATCATGAAATCCAACGCCGACGCCGAGAAATCCGCGGTCCTGACCCTTCTGGGCGGCCAGTCATCGCCTTCGACCGCCAATCTCGGCCCGGGCGTCGGCGGCAATCTCAATATCTCCGCCTGAAATTTCCGCCTAAAACCCTGCGGCCGCCGGCTGCACCGCGGCCTTGATCAGCTTGATGGCGTCGTCGCTGGCCCATTCGGCCGGACCGGCAATGTTGGCGATTTCGCAGCCTTGGGCATCCACCAATACCGAGGTGGGCATCCCCAGCGCCTTGCCTATGCTCTTAAGGTCCTGAAAAACCTTGGCTTTTTGGTCGGTGAAATAGCTGAGCCGGGTCAGATTGGCGTCTTTCAGGAAGTTTTTTGGCTTGTCGGGATCGCGGGTGTCGATGTTGATCGCGACCACCTCAAAATCCTTGCCGCCGAGCTTGGTCTGCAGGCTGTCCAGCGCCGGCATTTCCTTACGGCACGGCACGCACCAGGTGGCCCACAGGTTGAGCAGCACGGTCTTGCCGCGCCAGTCGGACAGTTTTCGGGGCTTGCCGTCGGCATCTTCGAAGGCCAGATCCGGCAGCCGCAAGGGGGTTGTCGCCATGGTCAGGGCGGCGACTTCGCCATGCGCCAGTGGCCCGATCTTTTGGGCGAGGCTGACGGCGCCATTGCAGGCGGAATCGCCGCTCGCGCCGCGCTTGAGGCCGCCGACCCCATAAACCCCGGCAAATCCGATCAGCGTGCCCACCACGACCGCGCCGATGGCAAGCGGGATCCGGCGCGTGGCGGCCGAGGGAAGCTGGGGCGTTTCGGGCATATCGTTTGTCATCCTGTATCAGATACGGCTATGCAGTGCCGAATACTACGGTCGAGACCGGCCCGGCGTTTCGCTGGCCCCGGCGATAAATGCAAGTTCTGGATAAGAAGTCATGAGCAACAAGATGTGGGGCGGCCGGTTCTCGGAACGTCCTGATGCGATCATGGAGGAAATCAACGTCTCCATCGAAGTCGATCGTCACCTCTATGCCCAAGACATCGCCGCGTCCAAGGCCCACGCCGCGATGCTGTCGGCGCAGGGTATTATCACCGCTGGTGATGCGAAAAATATCGATAAAGGTCTAGACACGATTTTGTCAGAAATCGGCAAGGGATCGTTCGAATTCAAGCGCGCGCTCGAGGACATTCACATGAATGTCGAGAGCAGGCTTTTCGAACTGATCGGGCCCGCCGCGGGAAGGCTGCACACCGCGCGCTCGCGCAACGACCAGGTCGCAACCGATTTCCGGCTGTTTGTCCGCGACACCATCGACGAGACGGATGCGGCGCTGGCCGCGTTCCAGCACGCGCTGGCGACGCGGGCGCTGGAACATGCCGCGACCGTGATGCCGGGCTTCACCCATCTGCAGACTGCGCAGCCGGTCACGTTCGGGCACCATCTGCTCGCCTATGTCGAGATGGCCGCGCGCGACCGCGGCCGGTTTGCCGATGCACGCAAGCGCCTGAACGAATCCCCGCTTGGTGCCGCGGCGCTGGCCGGCACGTCGTTTCCGATCGACCGGAATGCGACGGCGAAGGCGCTCGGCTTCGACCGGCCGATGGCCAATTCGCTCGACGCGGTTTCCGACCGCGACTTCGTGCTCGAAACTCTGTCGGCGGCGTCGATCGCCGCCGTGCATCTGTCGCGCTTTGCCGAGGAGATCGTGATCTGGACCTCGCCGCTGGTCGGCCTGGTGCGGCTCTCCGACAAGTTCACGACCGGCTCCTCGATCATGCCGCAGAAGCGCAACCCCGACGCGGCCGAACTGGTACGCGCCAAGACCGGCCGGGTGATCGGCGCGCTGACCGGCTTGCTGATCGTGATGAAGGGATTGCCGCTCGCCTATCAAAAGGACATGCAGGAGGACAAGCAGGGCGCGATGGAAGCGTTCGGCGCGCTCTCCCTGGCGGTCCGGGCGATGACCGGTATGGTCGAAGACCTGGTGCCGGACGAGGCGCGGATGAAAGCCGCCGCCGGCGAGGGCTATGCCACCGCCACCGATCTCGCCGACTGGCTGGTGCGGACGCTGAAAATGCCGTTCCGCGACGCCCATCACGTCACCGGACGCATCGTCGGCGTGGCGTCGAAGGAGGGCGTGGCGCTGCACGAACTGCCGCTCGAGGCGATGCAGGCGGTCGAGCCGAAGATTACGGCCGAGGCGCTGAAGGTGCTTTCGGTCGAGTCTTCCGTGAAAAGCCGGACCAGCTATGGCGGCACCGCGCCGAACAACGTGCAGGCGCAGGCCAAAGCCTGGCTGAAGCGGCTGGAAAAAGAGCGAAAATTGGGCTGAGGATAAAAATTTCGCTGCAATTTCATGATTATCGGGGGATCGTCAGGTCTCGCCACGGCAACGCAATCTTTGTAAGGTGCGGCCGCTTATTGGGGATTTCGTCGTGATCAGTAACTACCGCCTGACATCATCGGGATGGGCCCTCATCCTGCTGAGCGTGATCGTGCTCGCGCTGGGCGGCTGTGGACGCAAGGGCCCGCTCGACCTGCCGCCGACCGCGAACGCACCGCCTCAGGCGACTGCGGCGCCGGATTCCGACGCCGCGCGGGCCGCTCAGCCCGGCGTGTTCAATCCGACCTACGGCGCGGATGCTCCGCCGGAGGCGCCCAAGGGCCGCAAGAAATCATTCGTCCTCGACCCGCTGCTGAACAGTAACTGAGCTGATGCGGTGGATTTGACATTCGCTACAGTGTTGCCGCGAGTCCTCCTGGCGAATGTCAAATCCAGGGCCGCATCAGAGTCATATTTTGCTAGTGTTCCTGAGGTTCTAACATTCGCAAATGTGCTCGCTGCAAGGTATTGCGAATGTTAGAACCGGAACACTAGCCATGAATCATTTCGACTATCGCAACGGCGTGCTGCACGCCGAGGCGGTAAATCTTATCGATCTGGCGGAGGCCGTCGGCACGCCGTTCTATTGCTATTCGACCGCGACCCTGGAGCGCCATTACCGGGTCTTTACCGAAGCCTTCGCCGGCGAAAAGGCCATGGTCTGCTACGCCATGAAGGCCAATTCCAACCAGTCGGTGCTGCGCACGCTGGCCAAGCTCGGCGCCGGCGCCGACGTGGTTTCCGGCGGCGAGTTGAAGCGTGCGCTGGCCGCCGGCATTCCGCCGCAAAAAATCCTGTTCTCGGGCGTCGGCAAGACCGAGGCCGAACTGCGCGCAGCACTTGCCGCCGACATTCTCTGCATCAACGTCGAATCCGAGCCCGAACTCGAATTGCTGTCGCGGCTGGCGGTCGAAAGCGGCAAGACCGCGCGGATTTCAATCCGGGTCAATCCGGACGTCGATTCCGGCTCGCATGCGAAAATCTCGACCGGCAAATCCGAGAACAAGTTCGGCATTCCGATCGCCCGCGCCCGCGAGGTCTACGCCCGCGCGGCCAAGCTGCCGGGAATCAAGGTCACCGGCGCTGACGTGCATATCGGCAGCCAGATCACCGATCTGGGGCCGCTGGAGGTCGCCTTCCGGCTGTTGGCCGAATTCGTGCAAACGCTGCGCGCCGACGGCCACACCATTTCGCATATCGACTTCGGCGGCGGGCTCGGCATTCCCTATTACATGGACCGCGAAGCCCCGCCGGCGCCCGACGCCTATGCCGCGATGGTCAAGCGCGTGACGCATAATCTCGGCTGCACGCTGATGTTCGAACCCGGACGCATGATCGTCGGCAATGCCGGCATCCTCGTTACCCGCGTGATCTATGTAAAACCGGGCGACGCCAAGAATTTTGTCATCATCGATGCCGCGATGAACGATCTGATCCGCCCCACTTTGTATGAGGCGCATCACGACATCCTGCCGGTCCGTGAGGCCGCGGAGGGCGCGGACACGATCACCGCCGACGTGGTCGGGCCGGTCTGCGAAACCGGCGATTACCTCGCGCTCGACCGCAATCTGCCGGAGCCCAAGGCCGGCGATCTCCTGGCGATCATGACCGCCGGTGCCTATGGCGCGGTGCAGTCCGGCAGCTACAACACCCGCGCGCTGGTGCCGGAAGTCCTCGTCAAGGGCGATCAATACGCCGTGGTGCGCCCGCGCGTCGAGGTCGAGGCGCTGATCGCGATGGACAAGCCGGCGCCGTGGCTGTGAGGCAAGGCGTATTTCTGGAACGGTTCGTTCAAAGCGAATGCCGCGTCCGCTAATCGTTGCTTTGCGCGCCTGACGTGGGCGCCGCGGCAACGATCTCGGGAGCCCGGGAGCACCGGTTCCGCCGGGCGTCGTCCGATTGGGTAAAACCCACTGCCTATTCCCGATACAAGCATGAATTCTTCTTTTTGGCCCCGGACGGTTGCTGCACCTGCCTGGTGATCTTAATGTCTTGGACTCGTGCTGGACATTTCGGGACAGCGTTGTGGCGAGCTGTTGCGCGGCCGGCTGACCGGCGAAGGCATGCGTTGATGGCAAGCGAGCGGAAGCGGAGAATTTGTACAGCTCATGATCGATCCCCTCTACGTCGTTTCGGGATTCGGCGTCGGCCTTCTTGTTGGCATGACGGGCGTGGGCGGTGGCTCGCTGATGACTCCGTTGCTGATCCTGGTGTTCGGCGTCCATCCGGCGACGGCGGTCGGCACCGATCTGCTCTACGCCGCTGCCACCAAGACCGCCGGGACCGCGGCGCACGGTTGGGCGAGGAGCATCCACTGGCCGGCGGTGATCCGGCTCGCAAGCGGCAGCATCCCGGCAAGCATCCTGACGCTCGTTATTCTGTGGCAGCTTGATCTCAGCGGCGAATCCTCGCGCAGCCTGGTCAACCTGGTGCTCTGTTTTGCGCTCCTGCTCACCGCAGTGTCGCTGATATTCCGTAAGTCAATCATGCAGCGCTATCGTCGGCGTCTGGAGCAGATCAACCCCGGCACCGCCGCCCGCGCGACCGTGCTGGTGGGTGTTGCGCTTGGCGTGCTGGTCTCGATTTCTTCGGTCGGGGCCGGCGCTGTCGGCGTAACCGCGCTTCTGCTGCTCTATCCACAACTGCCGATGGCGCGCATCGTCGCATCCGACATCGCGCACGCGGTGCCGTTAACGCTGGTTGCCGGGATTGGACACTGGGCGACGGGTGCGATCGACTGGCACCTGATGGCCGTGCTGCTGGTGGGCTCGTTGCCCGGCATTTTGATTGGCAGCTATTGTGCGCACCGCGTACCGGAAACGGCGCTCCGACTGGTGCTCGCTACAACTCTGATCGTGGTTGCCGGCAATCTTGCATCCCACGAGCTGCATTCGTCATCCTCGAATATCACCGCTTTCGCCCGCAGCACCGCCCACTGACGAGCATGTTCGCGGACGCTTTGGCGTCAAGTCGATCGCCCGACCATGGCGGGTTGGGGCAGGCGTCACCTCCTGCTTAACCCATCGCCACCTTGTCGCCCTTGGCGTCGTGCTGGCGTTGGTCGAGCCACATCGTGCCGAGCGCGAACGCCAGCCAGCCGAAATAGTAGGCAAAGCCTGTCATCAGAACGATCCAGCCGGGAATCGGTCCGACGGCGGCTCGATCGGAATATTCGACCAAGGTCGCCGCAGGCGTCGGATGGATGGCTATCTTGCCATAGTAGGCGATTGCCTGGATGGCGAAAATCCAGACGTAGTTGCGACGCAACCGCCGCCCCGCCGCGCGGACAAACGAAATGTGGTGGCGCGGCACCGTGTAGTCGCGTGCGAGAATCACCTGCCAACTATCGTCGCGGGCTTCACCGGTGAATATTGGCGCATAGAAATTCATCTCCAGCCAGCGAGCGCGGGCGCGCCAGACATTGAAATAGCGATAGCGCCGCGCCTCCATGCCGAGAAACACCGCAAGCAGCAGCCCTACCAGCACAAGGGGCAGGGGTGACGCCTCCGGGCTCGAAAAGGTCGTCGACAGCGCGATGCCCATCGTGACGATCGACCAATTGGTCGTGTTGTCGAGCCGCGTTCGCCAGATCGTCGAGCGATAGACTTCGCCGCGGTAGAGATGGGCGATGGCGCCCATTTCGGCGGAATCGAATGTGTGTCGGGGCTTTGCTTCGTTGGAAACCGTTGGAGACATGACGGGGCTCCGCTTGTCCGTTCATTCGATCACTTCGTCAACGCGGGCGAGAAATGCCGCCGGAATGGTCAATCCGATTGCCTTCGCGGTCTTGAGGTTTATGAGCAGCTCAAACCTGGACGGCAGCTCGACCGGAAGGTCTGCCGGCCTGGCACCCTTCAGGATCTTGTCGACGAAAACAGCGGCCTCGCGGTACATGTCGGCTTCTGCGGCGAAATAGGCCATGAGCCCGCCGTCGCCGACGAAGTCTCGCCATCCGCAAATGGCTGGTATTCGGTGGCTCAGGGCCAGTTCCGCCGCTCGTTTGGTCGGCAGGCTGGGCTGGACGATGACGGCGTCGGGTCGCGATCTCTGCATCGACTGAAAAGCGGCGTCGAGTTCTTCGGAACCGTGGACCAGGATCGGATCAATCGCCGTTCCGGAGGCCTGGCCGGCCAGCTGGATCTCCCTGACAAACACTTTCGAGAAAGGATCGGGTGCATTTGCGAGCACCGCAACCCGGTGCACCGACGGCACAATCTCGCGGATCAGTTCGATAAATTTCGCAGACAGCTCCGCGTTCAGGCTGGAGTTGCCGGTGACATTTCCACCTGGCCGGGCCAGGCTCTCGACCAACCCGGTCCCGATCATGTCTCCGCAGACCGCGCACACGATTGGAATCTCGCGCGTCGCCTGTCTGGCGGCAACAGCGGCCGGAGTGAACCAGGGCACGATCACGTCAACCTTGAGCCGCACCAGTTCGGCTGCCAACTCGGGAAGGCGGCTTATCTCTCCCTGGTCCGATCGAAACAGGAACCGAACGTTTTTCCCGTCGACGTAACCGATCTGGCGCAGCGCCTCGCGAAACAATTCCCAGAATTGTTGCCAGCCGGGAGCCGCGCGCACCAGGACGCCAATGGTTGGCACGTTGGTCTGCTGAGCCGACGCCGTGAGCGCATAAAGGGTCGCCGCGCCGCCAATCAATTGGAAGAATGTGCGCCGTCTCATGCCAGTCCCCCTTCGGAGAACTTGCGGCATACTACTTGAAACCGGCTAGCCGCGCTACCGCTCGGCCGGACGACGGGGTGTTGCGAGCGGCCTCACTTCGCCGCGTGACTGCCGCCCTTGGCGCCGCCGACGACGACGCCCGCCGCTTTCTCGATCGGCTTGATCGCCGAGGTGAAATCCGACTCCGGACCCATGTCGCGGATCACGACTTCCCAGAGCCGGCCGACGGCTTCGGCGACTTCCATCGACAGTCCGAGCGACTTCATCTCCTCGAGACACAGCCGCACGTCCTTCACCATCAGTCCGGTGGCGAAACCGAAATCGAAGCTGCGCGGCAGCACGGCGCGCGGAAACTTGTCGCGGCTGGCGGTGTTCAGCCCAGAGCCGGCGTTGATGACGTCGATCATCACGGCGGGATCGAGCCCGGATTTGACCCCCATCACCACGGCTTCCGAGGTCGCGACCATCGCGGTGGCCGACAGGAAATTGTTGGCGAGCTTCATGGTCTGGCCGGAGCCGGGTTTCTCGCCGATGAAGAACACCTTGCCGATGACGTCGAGCGCGGGCTTCAGCACCTCGAAATCGGTGCGCGGACCCGACACCATCACCGCCAGCGTTCCCTTCTCGGCGCCGCCGACGCCGCCCGAGACGGGACTATCGACCTGCACGATGTTGCGCTTGGCGAGCAGGCCGTGAATCCGCACCGCCATCTGCGAGCCGACGGTCGAGAGATCGACGAAGCGCTTGACGCGCTTGCCTTCGATGACGCCGCCGGTGCCGGTTGCGACGTCGAGCGAGGCCTGCAGTGACGGCAGGCTCGCCAACACGGTCTCGCAGCGGTCGGCGATTTCCTTCGACGACGCCGCCGCTTGCGCGCCGATCGCGATCAGTTTGTCGACGACTTCCTTGCGGGTGTCGAACACCGTCAACTGATGCCCGGCCTCAACGAGCCGCCGCGCCATCGGAAAACCCATTTTGCCGAGGCCGATGAATCCGATTTCCATGATGATGTTTCCCTTATTTCACAACGTCATTGCGAGGAGCCAACGGGTCGCGCGAATGCGCGCCCGATGACAGGCTCCGCGACGAAGCAATCCATTTTTTCTTTGCGCGGCGAGATGGATTGCTTCGCTTCGCTCGCAATGACGGCCCAAATGGGCTCTCACCCCTTGTCGATCTCGGCGAACACTTCGCGCGCGATTCGAAAACTGTCGACGCCCGCGGGAACGCCGGCGTAGATCGCGACCTGCATGAAGACTTCGCGGATTTCGTCGCGGCTCACGCCGTTGGTGAGCGCGCCCTTGATGTGCACGCGCAGTTCATGCGGCCGGTTGAGGATCGAGATCATGGCGAGGTTGAGCATGCTGCGGGTCTTGCGCGGCAGTTCCTCGCGGCCCCACACCGCGCCCCAGCAATATTCGGTGACCAGTTCCTGGAACGGCTTGTTGAAGCTGTCGGAATTCTTCAGCGCGTTGGCGACATAGGTCTCGCCGAGCACCGCCTTGCGAATTTCCAGTCCCTTGTCGTGCGTTTTCTGGTCCATGAGGTTTCCTCGATGTTTGTTTGGGCGGCCTTTGATGGCTCGACACCGGAGCTTTACGGGGTCGCAGCCCCGCAGTCACGCCTTCGTGTTATGCGTATTTCCGGGTGTGGGTTACCGGCTGAAACGGGTGCCTCATTGCCGCCGCTGTGCTAGGCTTGCCTGTCGGCAACCCGGAGATTTTATTGAGCGGCGCCACCCCCGACCCACCGGAGCCCGCGCGCGAGCCTGACACCATCGCGCGGCTGCAGCTGACGCAGGCCCTGCAGCGGGCCAAATATGCGATCGCGTGGGAACGCGGCTGGCCTAGTCTCGCGCGTCTGTTGAGCGTCATCGGACTGTTTTTGGTGGTGTCCTGGGCCGGATTGTGGCTGACGCTGCCGTTCGTGGCGCGCGCCATCGGCAGCGGCCTGTTCGTGCTGCTGGCGGTCGGCACGCTGTTCCCGCTGATTCGTTTCCGCTGGCCGACCCGCGAGGAGGCCCTCCGCCGCCTCGACCGCGGCACTGGCATCCGCCATCGCCCCGCCACCGCGCTGACCGATACGCTCGCGACCAGGGATCCGGTCGCGCTGGCGCTGTGGCAGGCGCAGCGCGAGCGGACGCTGGCGTCGCTCAAGCGGATCCGCGCGGGGCTGCCTTCGCCGCGGCTGGCGATCCATGACCCCTGGGCGCTGCGTGCGCTGGTCATGGTGATGATGGTCGCAACCTATGTGGCCGCCGGCGACGAACGCGCGCTGCGCGTTGCCGCGGTGTTCGACTGGAACGGCGTGCTGGCGCCGGCCAATGTCAGGGTCGACGCCTGGGTGACGCCGCCAAACTATACCGGCAAGCCCCCGATCATCCTGTCGGCCGCCAACAAGGATGCCGGCACGCCCGATAGCGGGCCGTTGCCGGTTCCGGCCGGCAGCACGCTGCTGGTGCGCTCCAGCGGCGGCACCATCGATGTGGTGGTCGGCGGCGGCGTGACCGAGATCGCACCCAGCGCCGAGGCGCCGAAAGGCACCAACGAACGCCACTTCAAGATCGCGGCCGACGGCACCGCGCATGTCCGCGCCCCCGCCGGCCAGCCGCTATGGAAGTTCACCGCGACGCCCGACCGCCCCCCGACCATTGCGCTGGCGAAAGATCCGGAGCGCCAGGCCCGCGGCTCGCTGCAGATGTCCTACCGGCTCGAGGACGATTACGGCGTCACCGAAGCCCGCGCCCAATTTGCCGTGCGCCCCGGCGATACCCCTAAAGAAACCGGCAAGGAAACCGGCAAATCCGCGGAGCCACGGCCGCTGTTCGATCCGCCGCAGTTTGCGCTGGTGCTGCCGAATGCGCGCACCCGCAACGGCGTCGGCCAAACGGTGAAGGATCTCAGCGAGGACCCCTATGCCGGCGCCGACGTCACGCTGACGCTGACGGCCAAGGACGAGGCCGGCAATGAGGGCCGCAGCGAGCCGTTCAACATGAAGCTGCCGGAGCGGCTGTTCACCAAGCCGCTGGCGCGGGCCCTGATCGAGCAGCGCCGCATCCTGGCGCTCGACGCCAACCAGAATGCGCAGGTCTTTACCGCGCTCGACGCGCTGATGATCGCGCCGGAATTGTTCACGCCGGAAGCCGGCCAGTATCTCGGCCTCTACAGCGTCGCGCGGCAGCTCGAAGCGGCCCGCACCGACGATGCGCTGCGCGAGGTCGTGGCGAGCCTGTGGGCGCTCGCGGTCACCATCGAGGACGGCAACATCACCGATGTCGACAAGGCGCTGCGCGCAGCGCAGGACGCGCTCAAGCAGGCGCTGGAACGCGGCGCCAGCGACGAAGAGATCAAGAAATTGACCGACAATCTGCGCGCGGCGATGGACAATTTCCTGCGCCAGCTGGCGCAGCAGCAGGATCGGGCGCCGATCCCCAATATGCCGCCGGTGCCGGAGGAAGTTCGCGTCATCCTCGAACAATCCAAGGCGCTGCGGGAAAAGACCGCGCATGCGACCGAAGACCAGCTGGAAGATCTGGCGATGCAGCAGGAGGCGTTACGGCAGCGCTTGAAGAACTTCCGCGATACGCACAAGCCGAGATGATCGAGCACCGATGATGATCGCAAAATTCATCTCAATGGGTCAGGAAAGCGCCAGCCGCGCGAAAGGCTGTGGGCGCGCGATGGTTGCCGCGCTGATCCTGGCGATCGCGCTCTGCGCGCCGGCGTTCTCGACCGCGGCCAAAGCCCAGGAAGCGCTCGATGAGCTGCTTGAGAATGCCGAAAGGGCGATGCGGGATTCCGTCGATAATCTGAAGAGCAAGAAGACCGACGGCAGTCTCAGCAATCAGTCCGAGGCGATCCAGAATCTGGAAAAATACGCGTTCCGGCCGCGCATATTGAGCGACCGCGATCTGAAGAGCATGCTCGATCGCCTCGAGCGGCTGTCGAAATCCGGTGACAAGGATGCCGCCAAGCAATTGCTGGAGCAGTTGCAGCAGATGCTGGAAAACCTGCAGATGGCGCAGCCCGGCCAGCCCGGCGACAGCGAGATGGAGCAGGCGCTGAACGAACTCGGCGACATGATCCGCAAGCAGCAGCAGTTGCGCGACAAGACCTTCAAGCAGGGCCAGGATTCGCGGCGCGACCGGATGCGCGGCAAGCAGGGGGACCAGGGCATGGCCGACCTGCAGCAGGACCAGCAGAGCCTGCGCGACCGGCTGAAGAAACTGCAGGAACAACTCGCCAAGCGCGGCATGGGGCCGGGCCAGCGCGGCGAAAAAGGTCAGAAAGGCGAGAAGGGTCAGGGCGGCGAACAGGGGCAGGGCGAGCAAGGCGACCAGGGCGACGGCGAGGACGGCCTCGATCAGGCCGATTCGGCGATGGGCGATGCCAGCGGTAGGCTCGGAGAAGGCAATGCCGACGGCGCCGTGGACTCGCAGGGCCGCGCGCTGGAGGCGTTGCGCAAGGGCGCCCAGAACCTCGCCGACGCCATGCAGCAGGGCGATGGCGACCAGTCCGGCGATGGCCCGGGCAATCGCGCCGGCCGGCAGCAGAGCGGCGGCAACCAGACCGATCCGCTGGGCCGGCCGCTGCGCGGCCGCGAATTCGGCGACGATCTGACGGTGAAAATCCCCGGCGAGATCGACGTACAGCGGGTGCGTCGGATCCTGGAAGAACTGCGCCGGCGCCTCGCCGATCCGTCGCGTCCGCAGATCGAACTCGATTACATCGAGCGGCTGCTGAAGGATTACTGAGCGGTTGGGCGCCCGCCGCCGTCATTGCGAGCGAAGCGAAGCAATCCATTTCTCCGCGGAAAAGAAAGAATGGATTGCTTCGTCGCTTCGCTCCTCGCAATGACGAGTTGTCGGGGCTTCTTCCCCGCTACCCCTTCCTCGCCGCCAGCGCATCCGCCACCGCGGTGCGGATATCCGCCACCGAGAACGGCTTTGTCACGACGTCATGCACGATCGCATCGAGGCCGGAGGCGCGTTCGCGCTGGGCGGCAAAGCCGGTCATCAGCAGAATCGTCAGCTTCGGAAAATCGCGCGCCGCCGCCAGCGCCAGCGCGATCCCGTCCATCACCGGCATCTGGATATCGGTGAGCAGCAGATCGAAGGCGCCGTTCTCGCGGGTCAAAATCTCCAGCGCTTCGGCGCCGTCTTCCGCGGTGGCCGTCTGGTGGCCGTCCATGGCGATGGCGCGCGCCACCAACAGGCGCATCGAGTCTTCATCGTCGGCGATCAACACGCGTGGCATGGAATGTTATCTCTCGCGCGCTCGAAAACGCTCTATTAATTTGACGCGTTTTCTTGACGCGAACCGGGATCCACTTCGCTCGAAAACGCTATGTTACGCATGGCCGCCGGCCAAATCCCGCTTGTTGAAGAATCGTACATCAATATTGCGGCCTTCGGGCGGCGGCGAGGCGAGCCGCGACTTGAAAAATGCCCGTTCGCCGGGCTGCAGCACCGCCTGTTCGAGCACCGCGTTCCAGGCATAGATTTCCGCGCCCTGGGCGTCGCGCACCGAAAAGCGCAGCCGCGGCAGTTCGACCGGCTTGCGGGTCTCGCCGACGATCACGCCTTCGATCACCAGCACCGGCTTGCCTTCCACGGTTTCGTTGCTGATCTTGATGTCTTTGAACGCGAGCCCGCGCAGGTTCACGTCCAACCCCACCATCCGGTAGAACGTCGCGGTCTGCGGCAAAAGGCGCACCACGTCGGCGCGCCAGATCACCAGCGCCAGCAGCAGCGCGCCCATCGCGGCACAGGCGGTGGGCAGGCCGACCACCGGCATGAAGGGAATGCGGGGCAATGCGGGCAGCCGGAACAGCCGGGCCAGTCGCGACGCGTGCGTCGAAACGACCTCCTCATGGGCCTCGGCGTCTTCCCGGGCGACCGACGGCCAATCGGTGCCTTCCCCGGAGCCTGCGTTCCCGTCCGGCCAATCGGCCGAAATCGAGGGGCTGTCGACCACCGGGGTCTCCTGGCCCTCGTCCTCGCGCGCCATCGCTTCCCATTCCGCGGCAGCGTCGGCCTCGGTGGTCGATTGGCCGGCCGCGGCCATCGCCGGTACCGGCGCCGGGATATCGATCGCGTCCTCAGGCCGCGCCAGCCACACTTCCTTGCAACGGGAACAGCGGACCGTACGTCCGGCGGCACCGAGGGTGGCCAGATTGATGGCGTAAGATGTTGTACAATGGGGGCAAACGATGTGCATGGAGCCCGATTTCCACCTTGTCTCTGTCTCGATGCTACAATGCGACCGTTAACGAACCGGAAACCATAACCGACGCAAAACCGTTTTGCCGGGTTCGCGGCCGGGCCGGCGGGCTGCACGCCCGAGGCTGTTCGCAAAGTGACTGTGCTCGAGGTGGCCGTTCTCAAGGTTCTGGGTTCCCGGCCACGCCCCAAATCGAACGGAGCTGAGATTGGTTCGGTTCGAAAATGTCGGATTGCGATACGGGCTCGGCCCGGAGATTCTGCGCGACCTCTCGTTCCTGATCCCGGCCCATTCCTTCCAGTTCCTCACCGGGCCGTCGGGCGCCGGCAAGACCTCGCTGCTGCGGCTGTTGTTCCTGTCGCTGCGGCCGACCCGCGGGCTGGTCAATCTGTTCGGCCAGGACGTCTCGCTGCTCGGCAAGGACCAGGTCGCCGACCTGCGCAAGCGGATCGGCATCGTGCTGCAGGATTTTCGCCTGCTCGACCACATGACGACCTACGAAAACGTGGCGCTGCCCTTCCGCGTGATGGGCCGCGACGAATCCAGTTACCGCCGCGAAGTGATCGATCTCCTGAAATGGGTCGGCCTCGGCGAGCGGATGGATGCGCTGCCGCCGATCCTGTCGGGCGGCGAAAAACAACGCGCGGCGATTGCGCGCGCGGTGATCTCGCGGCCGCAGCTGTTGCTGGCGGACGAGCCGACCGGCAGCGTCGATCCGACGCTGGGCCGGCGGCTGCTGCGGCTATTCATCGAATTGAACAAGTCCGGCACCGCGGTCATCATCGCGACCCACGACATCACGCTGATGGATCAGTACGAGGCGCGGCGGCTGGTGCTGCACCAGGGACGGCTGCATATCTATGAGTAGGCTCGATGAGTAGACTCTATCCATGAGTAAACTTGGCAACGAGCATGCCCCGCTGGTGGACCTCGGGCACGAACGGCCGCAGTTGCCGGCGCGGGCGCGCAACATGTCGCCAATCGTGCCGCGCGCCTCGATCTCCGGCCGCGCGCTGGTCGCGGTCGTCGCCATCATGACCTTCCTCGCCTCGATCACGACCGGCACCGTGCTCCTGGTGAGCGCGTCGGCGGCGGAATGGCAGTCGGAAGTGGCCTCCGAAATCACCATTCAGGTGCGCCCTCTAGCCGGGCGCGATCTCGACCGCGACGCCGCAGCGGTCGCCGAAGCGATGCGGGGGCAGCCCGGCATCATCGAGATCCGGCCGTTCAGCAAGGACGAGTCCGCCAAACTGCTGGAACCCTGGCTCGGCAGCGGATTGTCGCTCGACGATCTGCCGGTGCCGCGCGTGATCGTCGCGCGGCTGCAGCCCGGCGCGACGCTCGACCTCGCCGCGCTGCGCGGCCGGGTGACGCAGGCCGCACCGTCCGCCACCGTCGACGATCATCGCGCCTGGATCGAGCGGATGCGCTCGATGACGGGCGCCACCGTGTTTGCCGGCATCGGTATCCTCGCGCTGGTGATTATCGCGACCATCATTTCGGTGTCGTTCGCGACACGGGGGGCGATGGCGGCGAACCGTCCGATCGTCGAGGTCCTGCATTTCGTCGGCGCCGGCGACAGCTACATCGCCAACCGCTTCCTGCGGCATTTTCTGAGATTAGGCCTCGAAGGCGGGTTGATCGGCGGCGGTGCCGCAATGCTTGGTTTCGGCTTCTCCGAATCGATCGCGGGCTGGTTCTCGGGCACCCCCGTCGGCGATCAGTTTGCCGCCCTGCTGGGGACGTTTTCGCTGCGTCCGTCGGGCTATCTGGCGCTCGCCGCCCAGGCGGTGCTGATCGCCGCGATCACGGCCTGGGCCTCGCGGCGGACGCTGTTTTCGACGCTTGACGACATCGATTGACGGCCCGAACCGGTATCCACTTCGCGCGAAAAGCGCTGTAGAATTACCTTGGGGACGAGGATTGCCAGCATCGCATGAGTTTGCCGCCCGACGATAATTCGCCGAACGCGCCGGCCGTGCCGCCGCGGGGATGGCTGCGCGCGACCATCGTCGCTGTGCTGGCGACCCTGTTCGTCGGCGCAGGCGTCGGCTTCGTCGGCTTTCTGTCGCAACTGCGCGGCGTCGAAATCAAGCCGGCGCGCAATGCCGACGGCATCGTGGTCCTGACCGGCGGCTCGTCGCGGGTGTCGGATGCGATGGAATTGCTGGCCGGCGGCTACGGCAAGCGGCTGTTGATCTCGGGCGTGCATCCGACCAGTGCGGTCAGCGACATTTCCCGCTTGCTGCCCGACAACCAGTCGCTGCTGGGCTGCTGCGTCGATCTCGACCGCTCGGCGGTCAATACCAGGAGCAATGCGGCGGAGACGCGGCGCTGGGCCCGCGAGCGCGGCTTCAAGTCGCTGATCGTGGTGACATCGAATTACCATATGCCGCGTGCTATCGTCGAATTGTCGCATGCGATGCCGGATATCCAGCTTATTCCGTTCGCGGTGGTCGGCGACAAATGGCGCGACGAGCCGTGGTGGACGAGTGGCGCGACCTTCCGGCTGTTGCTATCGGAATACGCCAAATACGTCGCCGCGGAGGTCCGGGTGCGGCTGGCCGATGCCGGCCTCGATCTCGTGCCCGATTTTGCCGAACAGCCGCCCGGTTCGCTCGCGCCACACCGGCCGGCGACGGCGCTTGCCAACTGATGTATTAAACGTCGTCATTCCGGGATGGTGCGCGAGCACCAGACCCGGAATCTCGAAATTCTCAGATGCGCGATTGCGGGTCATAGTTCGCTTCGCGTCCCGGAATGACGGAATGAGAGGGTGCGGTTTTCGATGGTTCTGATTTTCTTGCGTTCGCTGGTCTTCAACGTGCTGTTCTATCTGCTGCTGGTGTGCTGGCTGATCATCGCGATCCCGACCTTCCTGATGCCGCGCTGGGCGATCCTGGGCATTGCGAAATGTTGGGCCCGCAGCAGCATCTGGCTGCTGCGCGTGATCTGCAACACCAGGGTGGAGTTTCGCGGCACCGACAAGATCCCGAAGGGCCCGCTGATCGTCGCGTCCAAGCATCAGTCGATGTGGGAGACGTTCGCGCTGATGCCGTTGTTCGCGGAGCCGCTTTATATCCTCAAGCGCGACCTGACCTGGATTCCGTTCTTCGGCTGGTATCTGATCAAAGCCAACATGATCGGGATCGACCGCGACGCCGGCGCCCGCTCGCTCAAGGATATGGCCCGCCGTGCCGCCGAGGCGGTTCGGCGCGGCCGTCAACTGATCATCTTCCCCGAGGGCACGCGCAGGCCGGTCGATGCCGAGCCGCACTACAAGTCCGGCATCGGCATGATCTATGTCGATTGCGGCGTGACCTGTCTGCCGGTCGCGCTCAATTCGGGACTGTTCTGGCCGCGCCGCACCTTCATGCGCTATCCGGGCACGCTGGTGGTCGAATTCCTCGATCCCTTGCCGCCAGGCCTCTCCCGCAAGGAATTCAACACCCGCATTGCCACCGGCATCGAGGACGCCACCAACCGGCTGGTCGAGGCGGCACGCCGCGAGCAGGCGCAATTGTTCGGCCGGGTGAAGAGTTCGGCGCCGGCGAAGGGGTAGAGCGTTTTGGTGCGTCGCGCTTTGGCCGAGCGGCCAAATCCCCGGCAGTGCAGGAGAGCGGCGAACTCCTCAAGGCGGACTGGATGTGCGACATGCCGAGACAATTGCCGCAGCAGCTTCATCAGCCTGGACGCCCGACAGCTGGCGCACGAGGCAAACGTAATATCCTTTGCTGCTTTCATTCAACAAGGAGTCGCCGTTGAGTGCGAGCCAATTGCAGGCAGAACGGATGAACTGAATGGCCAGGGATGATCTCGTATCGCGGATGGCAGACAGCTCGCATTGAGCCTGTTTTTCTGTGCTGGTTTGCGCGATGACCGATCCGGAGGAAGCAAGAAGCGTTCCGGCAACGACGATGATGGTCAGAATGGCTGACAGCGGGTGAGCCCATCCTTTGACCCAGCCACCAGCACACCCATCGAGAACGCTGTGGATGCGCCAACCGGTGGCTACCTCGGCGCCCGCGGGCGGGACCGTCCGGCTTTCGCAGATCGTGCCGTGCACAAGCCCCTCCAGTTAGCGGCGTGACAAACTTCATCGATCGGGGGTGCCTTGACCGCACCAGTCAGGCAAAGCTGACGACCGCGGGTCGTAAGAGCAAGGCGTTTGGACCTATGGCCGGAATTTGTTAGCTGGCGCGGGAGGAGTCAAGAAGAACCGTCGGCGCGACATCGTTGTCTGAATTTCATGATGATGCGGCGCGTACATCGCGATCGTTGACTCGTGTCCGCAGTCGCCGGCGAACATTCTCGATGACTGGGCTCCGCGGCTATGGTTGGTTACTTGCCGACCTTGACTGTGAAGGCGCGCGCCGGCGCGCCGCGGAACGGAGAAAAGCATGATTGTCGACCACGTCAGGCTGCGTGCGCTTGCCAACCGCAACGTCACGGCGGGTGGCAGTTCGCCTGCCGAGGCAGCCATTGTTGCCGAGCATCTGGTCGAGTCCAACCTGCGCGGCCATGACAGCCATGGCGTCGGGATGCTGGTCGCCTATGTGCGCGACCTGGAGGGCGGGACGCTGAAGGTCAACCAGACGCCGGAGATCGTGTCGGACACCGGCACCATCTCGGTATGGGATGCCCGCGCCGGCTACGGCCAGGTGGTCGCCCGCCAGGCGGTCGAATGGGCGATCGAGGCGGCGCAGAAGCATGGCGTTGCGGTGAACGGGTTGCGCAACGCGCACCATATTGGCCGCGTCGGCGCCTATGGCGAGATTGCCGCAGGAGCGGGAATGGTGGCGCTGCACTTCGTCAACGTCGCTTCGGGACCGCCACCGGTCGCGCCCTTCCGCGGCCGGGAGGGCAGGTTCCTGACCAATCCGGTCTGCATCGCGATTCCGGGCACCGATAACAACGCGTCGATCCTGCTCGATTTTGCCACCAGCCGGGTGGCCCTGGGAAAGGTGAGGGTTGCGCACAATGCCGGCAAGCCGATGCTCGACGGCGCGTTGCTCGACCACAAAGGCCAACCCACCACCGACCCCTCGGTGATGCACAGCGAGCCGCGCGGTGTGGTGTTGCCTTTCGGCGAGCACAAGGGCTCCGGATTGGCGCTCGTGTGTGAACTGTTGGCGGGGGCCATTGTCGGCTCGGCGAGTGTCACCACGCCAACGCCGCCCGAGCGCGGCATCATCAACGGTATGCTGAGCATCGTGATCGATCCCGGCAGGCTTTCGATGCGCGACAGCATGATGAGCGAGATCGACGCCATGATTTCCTGGGTGAAATCGGCCAAGCCTGCCGACCAGGATCTCCCGGTCCTGGTCGCCGGCGAGCCCGAGCGAATGGCCCGCGCCGCGCGCATCGCCGATGGCATCGAAATAGATGACACGACCTGGGCCCAGTTGTCAGCGATCGCCGAACGCTATCAGATTCGAGTGGATACCTGAGCGGGCAGACGGGGTAGCGGGCTAGGGGCTATCGTTTCTGACCGATATCGTCGAGATGGACGTGTAGCCAATGCAGAAAGGCCCGGCATCGTTGCCGGGCCTTTCTCATTTGAACCAGCTCTGAACGGCTGGCTTAGAAGTCCATGCCACCCATGCCGCCCATGCCGCCGCCACCCGCAGGCAGGCCGCCGCCCGCGTTCTTCTTCGGCACTTCGGCCACCATGGCTTCTGTGGTGATCAGCAGCGCCGCGACCGAAGCTGCGTTCTGGATCGCGACGCGAACCACCTTGGTCGGATCGATGATGCCCTTGGCGACCAAATTGCCGTACTCGCCGGTCTGCGAGTCGAAGCCGTAGGAGTACTGATCCTTTTCGAGGATCTTGCCGACAATCACGGAACCGTCTTCACCGGCGTTGATCGCGATCTGGCGGGCCGGCGCGGACAGCGCCTTGCGCACAATATCGACGCCGGTCTTCTGGTCATCGTTCTTGGTACGCAGCCCCTTGAGATGCTCGGAGGCACGCAGCAGCGCGACGCCGCCGCCCGGCACGATGCCTTCCTCGACCGCGGCGCGGGTCGCATGCATCGCGTCATCCACCCGATCCTTGCGTTCCCTCACCTCGACCTCGGTCGCGCCGCCGACGCGGATCACCGCGACGCCGCCAGCGAGCTTGGCCAGACGCTCCTGCAGCTTCTCGCGGTCGTAGTCCGAGGTGGTTTCCTCGATCTGCGCCTTGATCTGCTGAACGCGGGCTTCGATGTCGGCCTTCTTGCCGGCGCCGTTGACGATGGTGGTGTTCTCCTTGTCGATCATCACCTTCTTGGCGCGGCCGAGCATCTGCAGCGTGACGTTCTCGAGCTTGATGCCGAGATCTTCCGAGATCGCCTGACCGCCGGTCAGCACCGCGATGTCCTGCAGCATGGCCTTGCGGCGATCGCCGAAGCCCGGCGCCTTGACGGCGGCAACCTTGAGACCACCGCGGAGACGGTTCACAACGAGCGTGGCCAAGGCCTCGCCTTCGACGTCTTCGGCGACGATCACCAGCGGCTTGCCGGTCTGCACGATCGCTTCCAGGAGCGGAAGAAGTTCGTTCAGGCTGGAGAGCTTCTTCTCATAGACCAGGATGTAGGCATCGTCCATTTCAACGCGCATCTTGTCGGCGTTGGTGACGAAGTAGGGCGAGATGTAGCCGCGGTCGAACTGCATGCCTTCGACGACCTCGAGTTCGGTCTCGAGCGACTTGGCTTCTTCAACCGTGATGACGCCCTCGTTACCGACCTTCTTCATGGCGTCGGAGAGGAACTTGCCGATCTCCGCGTCACCGTTGGCCGAGATGGTGCCGACCTGAGCGATCTCCTCGTTGGAGGTGACCTTCTTGGAGTTCTTGACGAGGTCGGCGACCACGGCGTCCACAGCCAGGTCGATACCGCGTTTCAGATCCATCGGATTCATACCGGCGGCAACCGCCTTGGCGCCTTCGCGCACAATGGCTGCGGCCAGCACGGTCGCGGTGGTGGTGCCGTCGCCGGCAGCATCGGCCGCCTTGGAGGCCACTTCGCGCACCATCTGTGCGCCCATGTTCTCGAACTTTTCTTCAAGCTCGATTTCCTTGGCGACGGTGACGCCATCCTTGGTGATGCGGGGAGCGCCGAACGACTTGTCGAGCACGACGTTGCGGCCCTTCGGACCGAGCGTGACCTTCACCGCGTTGTTGAGAATTTCGACGCCGCGCAGCATGCGGTCGCGGGCATCGACGCCGAATTTGACTTCTTTGGCTGACATAATGATCTCCGTTTTCAACTCGTCAGATCCCGAGGTCCGCGCCAATGGGCGGGTTCTTGAGGGATGAGATTTGGACGGGCCTCTTCCTTCGAGACGCCGGCTGCGCCGGCTCCTCAGGATGAGGGAATGGGCTAAAGCGCTTAAGCGGCCTTCTTCTTGGCGGCGGGAACGTCGGTGAGGACGCCCATGATGTCGCTTTCCTTCATGATCAGCAGTTCCTGACCATCGAGCTTGACCTCGGTGCCGGACCATTTGCCGAACAGCACGCGGTCGCCGACCTTGAGGTCGATCGGGATGAGCTTGCCGGCTTCGTCGCGGCCACCCGGGCCGACGGCGACGATTTCGCCCTGCGAGGGCTTTTCCTTGGCACTGTCCGGAATGATGATGCCGCCTGCGGTTTTGTCTTCGGCATCGATGCGTTTGACCACGACGCGGTCGTGGAGCGGACGGAATTTCATGCGATCCTCCTTGGCTTTTGTGATTATTTCTGGATTGGCAGTCGCAATGAACGAGTGCTAGCCGCTCTTCACATACGCCTGTGGCACTGGGGCGCAAGGGCTTTCGCCCACGATGTTTGAGGAGGAACGCTTGCGGCGATTGCTAGCAGGCGAAGGAATCTGCTGCTAACGCGTTGATTACTATGACCTATTGAACGTTTTCGTTCCTGGCGAATTGAGAATCATGCAACTGTCTTGGTTGGCTGGAGGTTGCCATGGTCGAGAAAGATGCGGTTTCCAAGGA
Organism: Bradyrhizobium sp. Ash2021; assembly: GCF_031202265.1. Classification (NCBI taxonomy): domain Bacteria; kingdom Pseudomonadati; phylum Pseudomonadota; class Alphaproteobacteria; order Hyphomicrobiales; family Nitrobacteraceae; genus Bradyrhizobium; species Bradyrhizobium sp. Ash2021. Next base: position 1,495,755 of record NZ_CP100604.1, read on the forward strand.
TTTCAGGAAGCAGGTCTTGGGCTACGGACTGACGACAGCGGAAATCGTTTATCGCCGTCCGGATCGTCGCTGGTTGCTGCAAACTTACGTCTGGCAGGACTACGATATGTTTCCAAATTTCCCGGTGCTAAAGCATTTTCTCGCGTTCTGGGAAACAAAGCTCGAAGGCCCGCTGTTTGCGGTCACCGTCGCGCACTCCAAACTGATCAAGCCAGCCGAACTACGCGCCGTGGATGGAGTCTTCCGGCTGCATTAACGCGAGGGCGCACGGCTTTGGGGTGATCACTGTCGCTCATGCGCAAATTGCTTTCGGGAAATTCACTCTCTTCAAGCGGGCCAGTTCAGCGAGATCACAATCCCGTATTTTCTGCTCGCCGGCGACGACGAGGTAATCGAATAAGTGCGTGGAAGTGGACGCCAGGCGTCAGCGGCGTAGATGGGTAACGGGCTGATGCGTTCTCCTCAGCGTCTCACTCAAGAACAGGAAGCGATCATGAATTCCGGTTTTTGCCGGTGAATGTCAGCTCACCGGGGAATATCGGAAGTGACGCGCGCTGCGAATGTCAGCTTATCCGGCGGCGCTCCCGACAATATCCTGGATGATCCCACAACCAATCGCCTCGAACCTCGGACTCCCCTCAAACCTTCCACATCCATTCGCGTCGCGTTCTTACGACTGTAATGGAGCACAGGCAGGGTCCTTTCGCCCTGGAGCAGCAAGCATTGCTGCGGGCGAAGCATGGGAGGTTGCGATGAATGGTGCAGGATCGCGTTTTCTAGCCCAGATGCCGGTTTTTCAACCAGGTTTGGCAGTAATGGTCGTTTTATCGAGCGTCGCGGGAGCCACGGTTGCTCTTGCTGACGACGATGGTGTTCAATTCAGGCCGGGAAATTTGCTGCTGAGCCGTTCCGTATACGACAACAATCCGGCAAATGTCGCGGTGGGGACACAACTGCCGCCCAACTGCGTCGCGCCCATTTGCGTGGCCGCGACGAACGACGGCTCTTATCCGTATGTCTGGAACAATTCGCTCGTTGACGGCAGCTTCGGCATCACCGCGAAAATCGTGCTCGATCAACTCAAGCCGTCCGGCGAGTTGATCAACTCGCTCGAAGTGCCCAACAGCTCGGACCGCGGTCCCCTGACCAGGGATCAGATGGTGACCAGCTTTCCGTCCAAATCCGAGATCGCGCTAAACCTTTCGACCGACGGCCGGGTCGTGACGTTCATGGGATACCTTGCGCCCGTCGATGCCCTCGATGTTTCGAATTCCAACACGGCTGCGGTGGTCGATCCCACCAACCCCGTTCCCGGAAGCAATTACCGCGTGGTTGCAGAACTTGACGAACATGGTCGGTTTCGTTTCACGAAAACCAATGCGTATAGTGGCAACAACGGACGCGCCGCGATCCTGAACGACAACGGCGGAGCGCGCATTGTCTATACGGCGGGCAACGCCGGCAACGGCGCAAATCCTCAGCCAAACGGGATCATTATTGGCGCCGGATTGCAAATCCTGACCGCGGAACGGAACGCACTCGTCGCGCAGAACCCGGGCCTGCCGACGCCCGTCGGCAGCTTCAACATCACGCAACTGGGGCTGACCGCGGACAAGATCGGCAAAGACACCAATTTCCGGGGCCTCTCGATCTTCAACAACGTCATCTATACCACCAAGGGCAGCGGCGGTAACGGCATCAACTCGGTCTACTTCATCGATGCGACCGGCTTCGATGCGAACGGCAGGCCGCTGGCATGCCCGAACGGCGTCGGCGTACCGAAGGCGATCGCAAGCCTGCCTGCGACGCCGATCCCTTACGACGCTTCACAGCTGCAGACGAAGGGGGTCGTCCCCTACAACATGTGCATCCTTGCGGGCTTCCCGACGAATTTGGCGAAAAAAGCGACGTCGTTCCCGTTCGGAGTCTGGTTCGCCGATGCGAAGACGCTCTACGTCACCGACGAAGGCGACGGCACCAGCAGCTTTGATCCGGCGTCCGGCAAGTACAAGGCGGCCGCCGCGCAAACCGGCGCGGGACTGCAGAAATGGGTGTTCGACGCCAACCTCCGCGCGTGGAAACTGGCCTACGTACTGCAGGCCGGGTTGAACCTTGGCGTGCCATACACGGTGACCGATTATCCGAGCGGCCAAAATCCCAAGACCGGCCTTCCCTGGTCGCCCGCCAGCGACGGCCTTCGCAACATCATGGGGCGCGTCAATCGCGATGGTACCGCAACGATCTGGGCGATCACCTCGACCGTCAGTGGAAACGGCGACCAGGGTGCTGATCCGAATCAACTGGTCATGATCAGGGATAAATTAGCTGCAACCAGCCTTCCCGCGGGCGAAACTTTCACGGTGATTCGAACGGCGCGCTTTGGCGAAGTGCTCCGTGGCGTTTCGTTTACGCCAGGAACTGATCGCGATCATCTGCCCGACGATCACGATCACGATCGGCACGCCGACGCCGACTGACAATCAACGGGCTCGTGCAGTCAACGGTCAGCCGGCACAAAACTGGCGGCCGACCGTTGATGCCGATCGCTGCCGCCGCGGCACGATCGGCCGCGATACGGACAATTCGCTCGGCGAATGACCCAGAGCGCACGCGTTACCCCGGCCAAGCTGGCTGTCCGGGTGGTATCCGAAGACAAACGGCGCTAGGATCGGAAAGTTACACGCGGCGCTGCGATTTTGTGTGCATTTTTCGAAATGGCCGCGCCAACGCGTCGCGTTATAGCGAGGAGGGCAATCCTTGGCTCGCAATCCCTTCGCGCGTCGGCTCGTTGCGGTCTTTGCGGCCGATGTTGCCGGTTACAGCCGATTGACCGGCGCGGACGAAGAAGGCACGCACGTAAGGCTGAGGGAACATTTGCAGGGCTTGGTTGCCCCAAATATTGCTGCCCATCGCGGGGCTATTGTCAAAAATACCGGTGACGGACTGCTCGCCGAGTTCGACAGCGTTATGGATGCGGTACGTTGCGCAGTCGATATTCAGCGTAGCATGGCCGAACGCAATGCGGACGTACCACCGGATCAGCGCATAGAATTCAGGATCGGCATCAATGTCGGCGGCGTGATCGAGGATGCTGGCGATATATTTGGCGACGCGGTCAATGTGGCGGCTCGCCTCGAAGGCATCGCGGATCCGGGCGGTATTTGTCTTTCCGACGATGCTTACCGGCATGTACGGCACAAACTCGACGACGTCTCCTTTGAAGATGCCGGCGAACAGAAGCTTAAGAACATCGAACATCCGATCCGCGTTATCAGAGTTAGGGATCGCGGCGTCGCCGCAGAAAAAAGACCCGCCCTGGTGCTGGCGGACAAGCCCTCGATTGCCGTCTTGCCTTTCCAGAACATGAGCGGCGATCCGGAGCAGGAGTATTTCGCCGACGGGATGGTGGAAGAGATCATCACGGCGCTGAGCCGCACCCGCTGGCTCTTTGTCATCGCGCGCAACTCGAGCTTCACCTACAAAGGTCGTGCCGTGGACGTGAAGCAGGTCGGTCGCGAACTTGGCGTTCGCTATGTATTGGAGGGTTCGATCCGGAAGGCCGGAAATCGCGTGCGCATCACCTGCCAACTGATCGACGCGGTCAGCGACGCTCATCTCTGGGCCGACCACTTTGATGGCTCGCTCAATGATGTTTTCGATCTTCAGGACAAGATCGCCATTGGCGTAGCCGGTGTCATTGAGCCCGCGGTAGTCGCGGCTGAAATTCGTCGCTCGATTCAACGTCAGACCACCGACCTTACGGTGTACGACCTCTATCTCCGCGCCCGCGCCGACGCCATGTCGTGGGAAAGACTCCGATTGCTCCACGCACTTGATCTGCTCCAGCACGCGCTGGAGCTTGACCCCTACTACGGACCGGCCCTTGTCCTGGCAGCCAGCTGCCGCCAAAACCTTGATTTGAACGGCTGGACCGAGGACCCGGAAAGGGAACGCCAGCAAAGTGTCGACCTTGCCCGCCGTGCGATTCGTGCTTCCGGCGATGACCCCTATGTTCTCGCCGAGGCGGCGTTCGTGATCGGCTACTTCGAGAGCGATATCGATCCAGCGATCGTTCTGATCGACCGCTCTCTCGAGCTCAATCCGAGCTCCGCAATTGCCTGGTTCCGGAGCGGATAGCTCAGGCTCTGGGCCGGACAAATCAACCTCGGCATCGAGCACTTCGAAAACTCTCTGCGCTTTAATCCGCTGCGGCCAGCCCCGCCGTCGCTTGGGATCGCGATCGGTCACTTTTTCGCTGGCCACCTGGAACGAGCGGCGGCGATGCTACGCCTCTCGCTGCAGGAAAACCCGACTTGGCCGCCGTGCTACCGCTTTCTGGCCTCCTGTTGCGCACATCTGGGACGCCTCGACGAGGCGCGAGCGATCGTCGACCGCCTGCGGGATATCACGCCTTCGGTGATCCCGGGCGCCAAACACTGGCGTGTCCCGGAGCAGTGAGAGTTCTTCCTGGAGGGCCTGCGCTTGGCTGCGGGCGAAACGAAATGATCGACAGCGCTAATGCGGCCAATGGGCTGTCGTCCCTCAGAGTTCTGTGGCCCTGAGCCGCCGCAAAGGACTCATGGCCTCGTCGGTCATGGGGATGCTCCCACCAATCTCGCGCGGTGGAGCATTGGCGGCGTCGACAATGAATCCGCATGGCTGAGAACGCCGTCAATTTCAACCCGGAATGATTTCTGTCGAAAGCCGTAGTTCTCCGGATTTTTCGGTGGGAGGAAGTGTTGCTATTCACTGACCGTTGGTTGCCTGAATTGCTTTTACTTTCGCATTCCGGATAACGAGACTTCGCCCAAGTAAATCTCATAAGGCCAACATCGATGTCCCGCGCAGAGCGCGGGCGACGCGTGGTGCATTTAATTTTCGGGTATCAAAACCCACTAATCGATACGAAGGGCAGTTCGCGCGATGCGCAAGGCAATCATCTCAACGGCGTCAATTTTGGCGCTCGCTCTCGCTGGTTCAGCTTTCTGGCCGACAGTACAGCCTGATGTCGAGCGCTTGGGAGACAGCGTTTACGAGACGATCTGGGTATGGCGCATTCCCGCTTACGCAAACAATCCGTCTTGGCGCGTTCGGTGGAGTTGGAGCGATCCACTTCGGGCGCAGGCGAGATGTTGCCGCGTACTGTAACGACCTGATTTCGTACGGGGCGAAGATTTGCCACGACTGGCGCGGAGCCCGTGCGATATTTCAGACTTCGCGCTGCGGGCAGGCTCCACTGAGACATTCGAGGCCGAAAAACGGCGTCCGCGCGACCTCAGCGCGAGATGACGTGCGATCCGGAAGGCCATTCGCGTTGACCTCTCACCGGGCTCGCGCCGATTTCCCATCCGGCGCCGCCCCAGATCGTGTCTACCGCCCCGAGCTCGCCTGCGGCGTCGCGAACAAAAAATATGTTTGGCACAGCGTTGGTCTGCAACGCACCGTCTTCACCGTTCGCCTGGAGTTTTAGGAAGCACCAAACGTCGGCGAGACGAGTCTCATAGCGATCATGGAGTTCGGCGATGAGTTGGTTATCGCTTGATGCTTTGTTCAAGACATGAATTTGAAATGCCACGTCATTTGTATCGTCTTCGATCTTGACGGCGAAGCGGCGCACGAAAGTCGCGCCAAGCCACGAAATCTTGACTTCCGCCGCAGGTGACGTGTTCTCCCTGAATCGTTGGCTGGCGATGAATTTGTGAGAAATCGTAGCCGTTACCGAAGAATCCGCCGAAGGATCTGCTGGTTCCACCGGAGTTGCACGCTGGGAACAGCTAACGTTGGTACCTGCACCTAAGGCGGTGGAGTTGGCGGCCGGTTCGTTCTCTATCGCGGCGAGGCGGGCGTTTCCGGCTGTGAGCAAGAGCAAAGTTGAGCAAAGGACCTGACCAAGCCGACGACGCATTTTGGTTTCTCCGAGTTCGATGAGACAAGGTAAACCGAACGTCAGTTATGTAAATAACGAAATTAACCTTTGGTTAAGGATAAACAATACATAAAATAATAGATAATATTATGATGAATACTTCAAAACAAAGCAATCTATATTTGTATGCAACTCGAATCAGCTCCGGATGCACGGCTCGCGAATGTCGTGTCGCGCGTCATTCGGCGAACTCGTTTCGCTGATCGCATCGCGCTTGCGAACCGGAAGCGGGATCATTCTGGATGCACATTACGCTCGGCGACATCGCCCCATTGAGCAGGCGCACTTTGATAATGGCCGTGATGAGCAAGGCGTTCCGAAAGTCGTCCTAAATCCCAAAGACGACTGAACTGACGGAACGGTCGTTCGACGAGGTCGATGAGGCTCTTGCTTAACGAGGGTAAAGGCGATGGCGCGAAGCACACATGAGATACTTCTCCCCGCTTGGAAGATACGCTCCCGGTATGATGCACTGTTGCCAGCGGTTTGAACTTGTTGAGGCCTCTTTCGTTGGGGGCCTCTTTGTTTCGACTAACTTGATGTCGCCGTTTTGCACATAGCCTCAACTAGCGCGGTGCGGCGACGTGTCCGGAGTTGAAGGTAATCCGGACTCAAGACCGACGGTTTCGACCGGACGCTCCAAGCCCAAGGCGACGTCCGATCGATCTCGTGGGTAAAAGTGGACACCATGAATCGGATTCATCCACTAGGGCGCTTCCCGCTCGCCCTGCCGGAGCGGGTGCAGCGGATGCGCGTCGTGCAGCATCATGGCGAGCTGATGCAATTGCGTATCGCGAAAGCCAGCGGCCTCGATTGCCTTCACGGTCGCGAGCACATAGTCGCGGTTGACGCCGGACTGGCCGTGGCCCTGCTGCACGTGGCGCAGTTGCTCCGCCAGCGACAGCCGTCCGGCATATTGCACATGGCCGCGATCGACCACATAGGCCAGTGCGCTGACGCGTTGCCGCGCCTCGTTCTCCAGCCACACCGAACGCGTCACCTCGCGATAGACCGAGGTGACCTGCTCGCGTTCACGCAAATAGGCGATGGTGGCGGCGCGGTTCTTCTCGGCGACCCGGAAGGCGATGCCGCGGCAGGCGCCGCCGCGATCGAGCCCGAGCACGAGGCCCGGCTTTTCCGGCGTCCCGCGGTGGACGAACGAGTAAACGCAGAGCGCGCGATGCTCCCCGATCAGCCGCGCCGGGGCCTGTTCGAGGAATTCGAAGCCCGGACGCCACATCAGCGAGCCATAGCCGAACACCCACAGGTCGCCTTCGGAGAATTCCGTCTCGGGCAAGGTAATCGTCGACATCGCGCGCACGGCTACCAGAACAACAGGGAGAAGCGAAGCAGATTCAGCATCTTTTGCCGCCGGGTTTCACCGCTTACATTTGACAAAATCGTCAGCCAAAGGACGCCGCATGCCTGACATGTCCCCCGCGCCGCGCCGGCGCCCGCTTTGGCGCCTTTTCCTCATGCCCGCTCTGCTCGTGGTTGCAGCCTGCGCCTGGAGCGGATTCTGGTTCTATGCGGCTTCCGAGGTCGGCGTGCGCGCCGACGCTTGGCGGGCCCAGGAAGCCAAATCCGGCCGGGTCTATGATTGCGGCAACCGCTCGGTCGCCGGCTTCCCGTTCCGCCTCGAAGTCCGCTGCGACGATGCCAGCGTGGCGCTGCTGTCGCAGACCGCGGGATCGCAGGCGCCGTTTACGGCCAAGCTCGGCGAAATCCTGGTGGTGGCGCAAATCTACGATCCGAAATTGCTGATCGCCGAATTCAAGGCGCCGGCCACCATTTCCGAGCGCGGCCAGCCGCCGTCGATGATGGTGAACTGGAGCAAGGGCCGCAGCAGCGTGGTCGGGCTGCCCGCCGTGCCGCAGCGCGTCTCGCTGGTGTTCGACGATCCCGCGATCGATCGCGTCAACGGATCGGTGCAGACGCCGCTCGCCCGCGCCAGGAATGTCGAGCTGCATGGCCGCATCGCCGAGGGCTCGCCGGCGGATCACCCCGTGATTGAAACCGTGTTGCAGATCGCCGGCGGCAGCGTGCAGGAGGTGCATCCGCTGCTCGCAGCGCCCTTCGATGCCGATGTGCGCACGAAGCTCAGCGGCTTGAAGGATTTTTCGCCAAAACCCTGGCCCGAGCGGTTTCGCGAAATCCAGGCCGTGGGCGGCCATGTCGAGATCGTGCAGTCGCGAATCCAGCAGGGCGACCTGATCGCGGTTGCCGCCGGCACGCTGGGCCTCAATGCCAGCGGCCGGATCGAAGGCGAATTACAGATGACGGTCGCCGGTATCGAGAAGGTGATTCCCGCGCTCGGCATCGAGAAGATGCTGGAACAGGGCGTGCCGCAGGCAACGCTCGATCGCGTCGCGCCCGGCGTCAAGAGCCAGGACATCAACGGCCTGTTCGGCGCGCTCGACCGCGCGATCCCGGGGCTTGGCAAGGTCGTCAAGCAGAACGCCAGTGTCGGCGTCACCGCCGGAATCAACTCGCTCGGCAGCGAAGCGGTGCTGGAAGGCAAGAAGGCGCGGGCCTTTCCGCTGCGCTTCGTCGACGGTGCGGTGTTTCTCGGCCCGTTGAAGGTAGGGGACATCCCGCCGCTGTTCTGAATCTTTCCGTCGACATTTCTCCATCGTCGTCCCGGCCCCCGTGCGCAATTGCTCACCAGGCCGGGCCGGCAGCCGTGACGGTAAACACCTGCTCGCCGAACCGTGATCGAAATCGCGGGAATGCCGAGGCGCGAACCCCAGTCTCTCCTAGTGAAGGCCCGCACATCAGCTGCGGGTCATGCGGAGGAGGAGAGACATGACCAGGTTCAAATTGTTCGGCGCGGCCGCGGTTTTGGCGGTGTTGATTGCATCACCGGCGTCGGCGCAGGACCCGCTGGAGGCATCGGAGCCGGGGATGTGGGCGTTCTATCATCCGAACGGCGATCTCGGTAACGGATCGGCGCGGCCGGTTGCCAATGCCCACGCGATGGCGCCGCGGCTGGTCATGAGCCACCCGATCGTGCCCCGGCACGTCAAACCCCGCAAGTAACCGGCGTGCCCGGATCGAAGCGGGCTCGGTCGCCCCGGCTGGAGCCCGCTTACTTTCATTCAGGCGCGGACGCGCGCGTCAAGAAATTCCAACACCCGGCCGTGAGCGAGACGTGACGCGAAATGATCGCGTGTTCGCGACTATCGATGTGCGAATGCCGCGCTCGATCCCTGCCAGAACGAGAGGTTCATCATGCCCAACGAAGGAAACCACGCGATGCAGGACTATTATCTGATCAGCCGGGCGGCGCATGTCATCGGGCGCAGCGGCCTGGCGATGGCCGGCGCGATGTGCGGGACGTTCGTGGCCGCGCAACTGGCAAAAACCGACATCGCGGCGCTCGACACGTTCGGATTCACCGCGGCGATGGTGTTGGCCGGAATGATCGCATTCTATCTCGGGATCGATATTCCCTGGCTCCCGGCCAGCGGCGCCCGCCATCCGCCGAGGGTTGAGCCGGTCGAGCTGCTCAGCGCCGCCGGCACATTCCTCGCCGCCGTGGCCGCGCTGATCTCGGTCTGTGCCATCGTGCTCGATGAAGCGCCGCACCGCGCATGGGAGCTCGTCATTGGCTCGTGGTGGCTCGTTGGCACCGCCATGCAGATCAGCGCCGGCTCGATCGCCCGCCTGCGGCTCGCTCGGAAGGCATACCCCCAGTCGTCATCACCCGCGCATGCAGGTGATCCAATATTCCAGAGACATCAGGGATAAAACCGGGAAGCCGCGGCGTACTGGATACTCCGCATGCGCCCGCTCTCAACCCGGCTTCTTCGTCAGATGTTCATGCGGCCGGCCGAAATCGGGCGCGGCGGAATCCTGGCCGATCTCGACGATGCCGCGGCGGATGGCGCGGGTGCGGGTAAAATGCTCGAACAGCGCTTCGCCGTCATTGCGGCGGATGGCGCGCGTGAGTTTCGACAGATCCTCGTTGAAGGTGCCGAGCATCTCCAGCACCGCGTCCTTGTTGTTCAGGAACACGTCGCGCCACATCGTGGGATCGGAGGCTGCGATGCGGGTGAAATCGCGAAAGCCGCCGGCGGAGAACTTTATGACCTCCGACGACGTCACCTCTTCGAGTTCGTCGGCGGTGCCGACGATGGTGTAGGCGATCAGATGCGGCAGATGGCTGGTGATCGCGAGCACGAGATCATGATGATCCGGCGTCATGATCTCGACCCTGGCGCCGAGGCCGGCCCAGAACGCGCGCAGTTTTTCCACCGCGCCCGCGTCGGTGCCTTCCGGCGGCGTCAGGATGCACCAGCGGTTGATGAACAATTCCGCAAATCCGGAATCCGGGCCGGAATGCTCGGTGCCGGCGACCGGATGCGCGGGGACGAAGTGCACACCCGGGGGAATAAACGGCGCCATCTCGCGTGCGACCGCGCCCTTGACCGAACCGACGTCGGAAACGATCGCGCCCGGCTTGAGGAAAGCCGCGATCTCCTGCGCCACCGGGCCGCAGGCGCCGACGGGAATGCAGAGGATGACGAGGTCGGCGTCTTTGACGGCTTCGGCGTTGGTCGCCACTACGCGGTCGACGATGCCGAGTTCGGCCACGCGCGCGCGGGTCTTCTCCGAGCGCGCGGTCGTGACGATCTCGCCCGCAAGCCCCTGCAGCCGGGCGCCGCGCGCGATCGAGCCGCCGATCAGGCCGAAGCCGATCAGCGCGACCTTCTTGAAATGCGGCGCAGCGTTCCCGTCAACGCTCACTTGACAGCCATCCTGGCCGCCATGAAGTCGCGCAAACCGTCGACCACGAGCCGATTGGCTTCCTCGGTGCCGATGGTCATGCGCAGCGCGTGCGGCAGGCCGTAATTGTTCAGCGCGCGCAGCACCAGCCCGCGCCGGGTCAGGAACGCGTCGGCATCAGCCGACGTCCTGCCCTGCTCGAGCGGGAAATGGATCAGGATGAAATTGGCCACGCTCGGCGTCACCTTGAGGCCGAGTTTTGTCACTTCGTCCGTCAGCCAGTTGCGCCATTTTTCGGTGTGCGTCCTGGACATCTGGACATGCGCGGTGTCCTCGATCGCCGCCACCGCCGCCAGCATCGCCGGCGTCGAGACGTTGAAGGGGCCGCGAATCCGGTTGACCGCGTCGACGATGTGGGCCGGGCCGAACATCCAGCCGATCCGCAACGACGCGAGGCCGTGGATTTTCGAAAACGTGTGCGTCACCACCGTGTTCTCGGTGGTCGCCACCAGCTCGATGCCGAGTTCGTAGTCGTTGCGCGACACGTAGTCGGAATAGGCGGCATCGAGCACCAGCAGCACGTGCTCCGGCAGGCCGCCGCGCAGCCGCTTGACCTCGTCGAACGGGAGGTAAGTGCCGGTCGGGTTGTTCGGGTTGGCGAGCCAGACGAGCTTGGTGCGCGGCGTGACGCGCGACAGAATCGCGTCGACGTCGGCGGTGAAATTGGTTTCGGGCGCGACGACGTTCCTGGCGCCGTTCGCCATCGTCGCGATCGGATAGACCAGAAAGCCATGGGTGGTCGAGATCGCCTCGTCGCCATGGGTGAGATAGACGTGCGCAAGCAGATTGAGGATCTCGTCCGAGCCGGCGCCGCAGATGATGCGGTCCGGGTCGAGCCCGAAGGCGCGGCCGATCGCCTGGCGCAGCACCCGCGATGTGCCCTCCGGATAGTTCTCCAGATGCGCCGCGGCGTCCTTGTAGACCGCAATCGCCTTCGGCGACGGCCCGAACGGCGTCTCGTTGGCGGACAGCTTGAACACCTTGCGGCCCGGCTCCGCCACCGGGCTCTTGCCGGGCGTGTAGGGCGCAATATCGAGAATGCCGGGATTCGGCACGGGGCGGGACATCGTTAACTCCGGGGTATTTTGGGGCGGCTTTTAGGGTTTGGCCGCCCCGTTCGGGGGCACCGTATAGCGCGTTGCGTGGCTGCCGACGAGGGCCGATGAGCGCACCGAGGCGCCGGCCTCGATCAGCGCGGTTCTGATCTTTTCCAGCCCGGTGCCTGCGATCGATACCAGCAGCGCCGCGCCGTCGAAGGCGGTATCGGGGACGGCGACGATTTCGGCGAGCGGCGCGATCGCACGCGCGATATCGGCATTCCAGCCGGAGACGCGCACGCTCCAGGTCTCGACCTCGGTCACCATCGCGTTATCGGCGACGCGGGAGACCACGAACACCGGCAATGCCGCCGGATGATCGGCACGCTCGAGGAACGGCAGCCGCGCGATGATTTTTGGCGCGCCATCAGGCTCGAGGCCGATCCACCACGGCGTGCGGCTGGAGGTGGCCGAGACCAGCGCCAGATCGCCCTTCGATTTCGCCACCGCCTCGACCGCGGCCTGGGCGCTGAAATGCGCCACATAAGGCACGACGAAGCCGAAATGAAACCGCGCCGAATCCCGCATCGCGGATTCGCCGACCGAGACATCCGCATGCACCGAGAACGGCGCCTGCACATACGTGAACGTCGAGATGATGACGCGCCAGATGCTCTCGACGGTATCGATCGGGAGGATGCCGCGATGACGCTCGACCAGTCGCCGCATCATGTCGGCCTCGCGCGCCGGACGGAACGCCGAGCCGACCTCCTGGGTCTCCTTCACCTGGATCAGGCGATCGATGATATCGCCGCGCGCCATCAAGAGCTGATGGACCTGCTCGTCGATCGCGTCGATCTCTTTGCGCAGCACCGCCAGCGAGGGCGGGGCGGGGGGTGCTTTGGACATGTCGAACCCTAACGGCCGGACGGCCTGATGCCGCCGGCAAGCAAGGGCACTGATTAGGAAAGACGGAAGCTGAAAGCAAAGAGAAACGACGCCGCCAGGACCTGCATGGCCCGCCTGCATGGCCCACCTGCATGGCGCGGTTAACCGCGCGCTTTGGGCCTGCCTTGACGAAAGGCCAGTCCGGGACTACCTTTAAGCCACTCCGTGGTCATTTGAGCCGGCCGGCTTGCAGCCACGTTAAACAACTCGCTAAACAGGCCGGGGACAGAAGTGATCCCGGCCGAACCTTATGTTCAGGCCGGGTTTTTTATGGCCTGATTTCCGTTCGAGGATCCTCCGCGAGGAGGACGGTGCCGGGATGACCAAGGTGCAGTCGATAGCAAGTCCCGCGATCCACGGCGAGGATCGCGCCCATGAGGCCGATCATCCGACGTCGCAGCTCGCGAAGTTCGGGATGGATCAGCCGCTCAAACTCGATTGCGGCATCGATCTGGCGCCGTTCCAGATCGCCTACCAGACCTATGGCGAACTCAACGCCGATCGCTCCAACGCCATTCTGGTCTGCCATGCGCTGACCGGCGATCAGCATGTCAACAACCCGCACCCGGTGACGGGCAAGCCGGGCTGGTGGGACACCATGGTCGGCCCCGGCCGGCCGCTCGACACCAACAGCTACTTCATCATCTGCTCCAACGTGATCGGCGGCTGCATGGGCTCGACCGGCCCGGCCTCGATCAACCCCGCCACCGCAAAAGTCTGGGGGCTCGATTTTCCCATCATCACCATTCCCGACATGGTGCGTGCGCAGACCATGCTGATCGATCGCTTGGGGATCGAGACGCTGTTCTGCGTGGTCGGCGGCTCGATGGGCGGCATGCAGGCGCTGCAATGGACCGCGGCTTTCCCCGAGCGCGTGTTCTCGACGCTGGCGATCGCCTGCAGCACGCGGCATTCGGCGCAGAACATCGCGTTCCACGAATTGGGCCGTCAGGCCGTGATGGCCGACCCCGACTGGCGCGCCGGGCGCTATTTCGAGCACGGCACGCACCCGCATCGCGGGCTCGGCGTGGCGCGGATGGCCGCGCATATCACCTATCTCTCCGATGCCGCCCTGCACCGCAAGTTCGGCCGGCGGATGCAGGACCGCGACCTGCCGACGTTTTCGTTCGACGCCGATTTCCAGGTCGAAAGCTATCTGCGCTACCAGGGCTCGTCGTTCGTCGAGCGTTTCGATGCCAACAGCTATCTCTATCTGACGCGGGCGATGGACTATTTCGATATCGCCGCCGACCATGACGGCGCGCTGGCGCGGGCGTTCCGCGGCATCAAGACGCGGTTCTGCGTGGTGTCGTTCACGTCAGACTGGCTGTTCCCGACCGCGGAATCGCGGGCGCTGGTGCATGCGCTCAATGCGTCGAGCGCGCGGGTGTCGTTTGCCGAGATCGAAACCGATCGCGGCCACGACGCCTTCCTGCTGGAGGTGCCGGAATTCTTCGACATTTCCCGCGCCTTTCTGCAGTCCGCGGGCAAGGCGCGCGGACTCGGAAGCAATGACGCTGAGCCATCATGAGCATCCAGCAGACCTTGCCGCTCGCGGGCGTCACGCCTGACCGCACCGGGAATTATCGCAGCGATCATCTTTTGGTCGCCGAGATGATCGAGCGCGGCTCAAAGGTGCTCGACGTCGGCTGCGGCGACGGCGAATTGCTGATGCTGCTGGAAAGTCGGGGCATCGACGGCCGCGGCATCGAGCTGTCGCGCGAGGGCGTCAACCGCTGTGTCGCGAAGGGCCTTGCCGTGGTGCAGGGCGACGCCGATACCGACCTCGTCAATTATCCGGACGATGCCTTCGACTACGTGATCCTGTCGCAGACGCTGCAGGCAACACGGCAGCCGAAGGTGGTGCTGGAGAATCTGCTGCGGATCGGCCACCGCGCCATCGTCTCGTTCCCGAATTTCGGGTTCTGGAAGATGCGGCTGCAGCTCCTGGTCGGCGGCCACATGCCGCGCACGGAAAACCTGCCGGCCACCTGGTACGACACGCCGAACATCCATTTCTGCACCATCAAGGATTTCGTGCAGCTCTGCGACGAGATCAACGTCAAGATGGAGCGCGCAGTGGCGCTCGATCTCTACGGCCGCCCCTTGAGGCTCAATCTGCCCTGGTGGTTCTGGAACATGTTCGGCGAGCAGGGCGTGTTTTTGCTTAGCCGCGGCAAGGCGAAGTAGGTATCGTCATTGCGAGGAGCCAACGGGTCGCGCGAATGCGCGCCCGATGATAAACTCCGCGACGAAGCAATCCATTCTTTCTTTGTGGCTCCATGGATTGCTTCGCTTCGCTCGCAATGACGGCTAGACTGGCGTAGCCATCATCGATCTCGGATCACGCACCGGCCACCTCCCTGCTTCGACCAGCGCGATGAAACGCTCGACCATCTCATTGAACAGCGCCGGCTCCTCCAGATTGAGCACGTGGCCCGACTTCGGGAAGAACGAGAGCCCCGCCGCGGGCAAATGCTGCTTCAGGAACAGGCTGGGCTCGATGCAATTGTCGTCCTCGTCGCCGCACAGGATCAGCGCCGGCGTCGGCACTTTCCGGATCGCCTCCACCAGGGTGTAGATCGAGGGCCGGCCGCCCTGAAAGCTGCGCATGGTGTTGGCCGAGCCTTTGGCGTCGTGGCGGGCCAGGGCGGCATAGAAATCGGCGTGACCGCGCGGGTCTTTCAGCAGAAACGGAATCCGGCTCGGCGCCTCTCGCGTGGCTTTGGCGACTTCGACTGATCCGATCGCCTCATATTGCTCGGCGTTGGCCCGGCATTGCTTGCGGAAAGCTTCGAGATTTTCGAGGTTCGAGCCGGAGCCGACGGCGGCCAGCGTCATCGACAGCGCGCGCTCGGGCGCGTTGAGGCCGATCTGCAGCGACGAATAGGAGCCCATCGACAGGCCGATGAGATGCGCCTTTGCGATTCCGAGATGATCGAGCACCGCAAGCGCGTCGGTGTAGAAATGCTTGTAGGTATAGACATCGGCTGTCGGCGGCACGTCGGACGGCGCGTAGCCGCGCGCGGAATAGGCGATGCAGCGGTGGCCGCGCGAGAAGTAGCGCATCTGCGGCTCCCAATTGGTGTGGTCGGCCGCGAATTCGTGCAGGAAAATGATCGGAGTTCCATTTCCCGCCTCTTCGTAATGGAGACGGACATTATCTTTCGTGACGGCATAGGGCATTTGTCATTCCTTCTCGTGGGCCGCCCCGAATTTTGCAGTTAATTTTCGGGGCCGCAATGCGGCAGCACAGGTTCTTTTTGGCCAAACAATCATCGCGGAATGACCCCGAAATCGTTTCCGCAGTGCCGCATCAAATCTTCCTGTCGCCACACCGAAAATTTCAAACCCGCCGCCGCGTTCGTTTCCACCCGAGTGCGATGGGGAATGGGGGGGTGTCACAGAGGATCGAGTAAGTATGGTTCAGTTGTTTGCGTTTCGCCGGTCGCTTCGTTCTATCGCGCTGGCATTGTGTTCAATGGCCATCGCCATTTCCGCCACTCCCGCTTCAGCAAGATCTCACCACGGCGCAGGGCGACATGCTCGCGCCTATCACGCCGGCCATTATGCGCGGCGCTACGCTCACAGGCACTATCGGCAAGTAGTGCGCGGTTCGCACTGGGATCGCGGCGTGGCGCAAATGCAGGCGCGCGGCTTTGCCGATACCAACGCCAGTCTGGTGCCGAACACCGGCGGCGTCACAACGCAAGGCAGCTTCGGTGCCTCGAACGTCGTTGCCGAAGCACGCCGTTATCTCGGCGGCAACCCGACCGGCCGCGGCAGCCTGTGGTGCGCGCGGTTCATGAACCTGGTGCTGCAGCATTCCGGCTATAAGGGCACCGGCTCCGATATGGCTGCTTCCTTCGCGCATTACGGCCAGCGCGTCTCCGGCCCGCAGGTCGGCGCGATCGCCGTGATGGGGCGGCGCGGCGGCGGCCATGTCGGCATCATCACCGGCATCGATGCCTCCGGAAATCCGATCATGATCTCGGGCAATAACGGCAACCGGGTCCGCGAAGCGCCGATCTCGCGCGGCCGGATTTATGCCTACGTCATGCCGACGGGCTAGCGAATCGCAATGTGCAGCGCTCCCTTCACCTCTCCCCGACCTTTTATGGGGAGAGGTCGCCTTCACGCAAAGCGTGAAGGCGGGCGAGGGGCAAGGCACGATGGTAACCACATGGTTCGGTCTGTCCGGATCGAAGAGTGGTTCCGTCCGACCGACCGTCGCCGCCCGTCAGATCCCACGGCACATCGCCTGCCTCATCGCCTCGTGCTCGCGTGTTGGTTCCGGAACGCCGCCTCTCCGGCGTCCGACACCTCGACCCACTTCTTGTCGGGCGCTGCGTCTGCGACGTAGCTGTCGTGCCAGTTCCACCACTTGTAGGCTATGCCCAATCCTAAAAGCATCATGCTCTAGTCTTCGTCCGGCTCGCGCACGACCGGCGGTTCGTCGGCGCGGTCCTCTTCCTCTTCGTCCTCGTCCTCTTCTTCTTCATCAGGATCTCGGGGCGGCATCGTGTTCCCCATGATCACGAAGGGACTCCAGTCGATCAACCTGGTGGAAAATTCCTCGGGGATGTGTGGGGTCATGTTGTTGCTCCTCGGGTGTGGACCCTGGGGGATTTTACCCCATCTGCTCCGGTTTCCGGATGAGGGTTAGCGCCGCACGGTTTGCGGGGCATGCCAGCCGCGGTCCGCCTGCGGCGGCTCATGTTCGTGATGCCGAGCCAAGAGGCGGGTATCTCGGTCACGCCGCCAAAGCCGATGACCTCCAACTCAAAGTCGGAAGGACGGGACTCCATTTCCGGACTTCAACGCGCCCAACCGGAAGGTCCGCTTTACCCCAACGAACTGACATCGTCAGTTCGACAAGCTACCAGTCAGTCGACTTCGGAAGCGGTGTTGAACTAGGAAGCCGCCGCGATCGTGCGCCGAGGGCTTCTCGCATTGAAATAAAAATTGATCGGATAACTCAAAAAAGTGGGGATATCTCCCCAAAGCGGCTTGATTTCTTGCTTCTTCTTTTTCCCTGGGCGGCATTTGTTTAATGGGTAAGAAGAGATGACCGATCAACAATTGGCTCTTCAGGCGATTAACGAAGCGCAACTCATACTGGAAGACTACCTTCGGCCCCGGCCGCAGAACAATGAGCGTATCCTCGATAGGTTGGTGGAAGTTCTCGAACGCCCCGATTTGGCAGTCGCTGTAAGCCGCTTGCAGCGACAAAGCAGCTTCGCAGTGCGCAAATGAGCAAACTGCCATCAATCGCTTTGGCCGCCTGGATTGTTACGCTCTTATCCGTTGGGATACCAAATGCGCAGGCCAAACAGCAATGCAGCGCCGCGGCGCCAAAAAATCCGCACGGGCAGTGGTGGTCCTATCGTCTGATCGATGGACGAAAGTGCTGGTACGAGGGCAAGCCCATGCTTTCGAAATCGTTGTTGGAATGGCCTAAAGAGGCATCCGCGCAACCCGTTTCCAACGGAAAAGTTACAAGCGCTGTCACACAGAAGCCCGGCAATCCATTAGACGCGCAAGCCCTGACACTGAATGATTCTGATACTTTCGAGGCGCTATGGCGCGAAAGGGTGGACATGCGATAGGCG
Source organism: Bradyrhizobium sp. Ash2021 (assembly GCF_031202265.1). NCBI lineage: Bacteria > Pseudomonadati > Pseudomonadota > Alphaproteobacteria > Hyphomicrobiales > Nitrobacteraceae > Bradyrhizobium > Bradyrhizobium sp. Ash2021. The sequence continues at coordinate 1,514,066 of NZ_CP100604.1, forward strand.
TTGCCCCCAAAGGAAAGTCTGGAAGCGCCGGAATCGCGCCTGCGCGCCACAGGCAAATTGGTTTTTGGAGACTCGCGAACAGCGCTTGTTTTCAATCGGCGGAAACCAGCAATGCGAACGGCTGCAGATTTCAATCTCTATTACGCGGCCCCGGACCCCTGGCATATTTCTCACGCGCGATTCAGGGATAACGTGCTGCGCCGATGTCTGAAGCCATTCATCCGGGACAAATCCGTTCTTGAACTCGGTTGTGGTGAAGGCCACTTGACCCAGACAATTTTTAGCAAAGCACGATCCGTGGTTGGCATTGACATAAGCGATGTAGCGATCGGTCGCGCTAAATCGCTAAACCTGCCAAATGCCAGATTTGAAAGCGCTGATTTTTTACAAGCGTCATTCGAGGGTTACGACGTGATCGCAGCCATCGAATGCGTCCACTATCTGTCGCTGGAGGAGCAGGGAGCGCTTCTGAAGAAAGTTGCCAACGAACACTCCGGCAAAATATTTCTGCTTTCGGGTCCAATTGTGGACTACAGAAGGCACTTCAGTCATAAGCGATTGATGCACGAGTTCACGACTTTAGGGTTCACTCCGCTTAAATTTTATAACCTGTCGGTTTATTGGCATCCGCGTTCATCCAGAATTATCGCTAACCTGATCAAGCTGCCACTTGGATACACTTTGCTTGATTGGATACCAGAGTCGATGATCTACCAGCGACTATACGCACTTCGAGCACCGAAACATCCCTGACTCGGATACTCGATAATCCGACGAAAGACTGTGGCCTCGGCCGGAGCAAGCAATTCGAGCATGCAAGCGACTGCAATGTCCGAGTTGGGTGTGCGCCGTTTTGACGGTCCACCGATCACTTCCGGTCCACGCCGTACAACGGACACTCCCGGAGTCTGTCGGCATGTCTTGAACGTGCCATGAGCGGTCGTCGAAGGCAGGGCACAAGCCCTGATGAAGTCTCATCTACATCAACATCAACGCCGATCCGGGTTCTCCTCGGCGGTGCATTTAGAACGATGTGATTTCGCCCACTCGTTCAACAAGATGCGCACGCGAGGGTGCGGGGTCAAACCGATCGGCGAAATATTGCGTTTCGTTGGCCACCAATCCTTCGCGGAATTCCATGATGCTCACCGCGTAGGATGGTACGCCGTCATAGGTAAGTACGAATTCAGTGACCCAGAGATCACCGCTGCCGATCATTCGCCGGACCGTAAACCGCTTCTTGTTTGGCTGGACGGTTCGACTCTCCTGAATGTTGTGCCGACCGCGGATCCGCTCGCCCGATTGCGGATAATCAAGCACAGCATCCTCGCGGTAGATTTCATGTTCGACCTTGAAATCGCTCGCGTCCGAAGCATCCCAATGGCGCTGCAGCGCCATCCGCACGGTTCGATCGTCCATCTCAATCTCCGATCTACGGCACCGTAACGGCTTCAGATCGCCTCTGGAAGAGGTCGCCCACGTCGTCCGGCAACCGACGCCGACGCCCGCTTCGGGTAAATCGCGTCAGTTTCACCATCGGCCAGTTACTTCCAATCTACCTCGGTGGTCTCAACCACCAGAGCTTACGAGTTCAGCGGCAAAAGTGCACTCCGCAGTATCGAGCTTGAAATCCCCATGAGTCCCGTGAAAGGATCATCCAGCTCCAAAACCAGAAAGATCGCGCCGGCAAACGACAGCGCGCATACAAACAGCGAGATCGTGACGACCATGTTCGCCCGCGCAAACAGGGTGGCGCTCACAAAGATCGCGCTCAGCCAAAATACCATAATTACCAGAAAGGGCGTCGGAATTGAACTGCCGGCCTGCGTAAACAACTGCAGTCGCATTTGCGCGCCTTCCGTGAAAGCCGCAATAGCGCGAGACTGCAGGGAGCGTTGCGTATCGTTGTTCGGCGATAGCCGTTCGAGCTCATCATAGAATGCCCACGCCTCCACGCTGGACTCGAAGCGAACGGGTTTCCCGGTTGGGCTCGCTTGCTCGTGCCAAATGCGATCAGCCATCGGTGGTATGCTCTGCCGCAGGAGCTTTCGGACAGAGGTTGCTTCCGGTCCGTACTGCATAATCAGATCGTCCAGAAGGATGACCGTTGCGGTCATCTGCCTGACCCGGTTTGTTTTCTGGTCGAACGTAGTTTTTGCGGATGCGATCAACAGACCCAGTACGAGTGCGGTCAGTGTGCCAATCAGGCCCGCGGTCAGCTTTACGACGTCTTTGGAGTCCGAGTGCAAGTGGTGTTCCGACAATAACGGCCGAACGGCCATCCCAGCCAGGGCGCCGCCAAATATCAGCGCGAACACAAGCAACGAAATCAATAGATTCATCATATTTGCGAATGCTCCACCATCTCGGTGACCATGCTGATCCTAGCTCCGATTGTGCGGGCTTGTCTAAAGACCCGTTCTTGAGACCAGGTTCAACCAGAACTGGACGAGGCGCGTATGTCGCGTATGGGTCAAAAGCTCTGTTTTGATCCCTGCCAGCCCCTTCCGGTCTACTCCGAACAGCGGACGTTGTCAGACCGCCCCGGCATGTCTCAAAGGTGCCGATATTGTTGCAAAGGTTTTTCTGGGGTGGCGAACGAAAATTCATAGACCCGCTGATGCGCTTTATCGCTGCCGTCTCTGGAATACTGGATCGCCCGGTCAAGCAGGGCGACGACGAGTCGAGAGGGACTGCATCGAATCCGAAGCGACTGGCTCGCAATGACAGCATCCTACCGGCGCGAGCTAAGTCACAACAACAACACCGGCTGCTCCGCCGCGATCGCATCGCCGACGCCGATGCTGCCGCCAGCGATCACCTCGGCATAGATGCCGCATTCGTTGTGACCGAGCCGGCGCATCAGCGCCTGCGGGATGGCGAGGTCGCGCGCAGCGGTGTCGGGATCGACATTGACGGCGGCGCAGCGGGTGATCCGTTTCACCACCTTGAGCCGCGCCTCGCCAATGGCGAGGGTCCGGTCGAGCAACTTGAATTCGTGCCACGCCGGCCAGCCCTCGACATAGAGGTTGGCGCGGAAGCGCAAGGGGTGCACGGGTTGTTCGACCATGTTCTCGATGGCGCGCAGGCTCGCCAGATTGATGATCGAGACGACCTTGCGGGCGACATCGGAAAAGCTGTGGCCCGGGCTGGTCAGGACCTTTGGCGGCCCCTTGATCGCCCCGGCAAAGGTCCGAGCGAAGAACTGCTCGATTGCGGCCCGGCCTTCGGCGGTTTCGAGATCGCCCTGGGCCGCGACGGCTCCGTTCCGGCGGATGGTCAGCACGTGGCTCGCATCGTCGAAATGGGTCTGCAGCGCCGCCAGCCATTCATCCCGCTGCAGCATCAGGAAATGCGGTTTTGGCATCCATTTGGGTTCGGCCGGGTCGAAGCCGGAGGGGCCGTTTTCGATGGCGTAGCGGCGATCGGCCAGCAGCGGCTGGCCGGCGCTCAGCGCGGCGCTCGGCAGCGGTTCCGGGGTCAGGCCTTTGACGGGATAGCGGTAGATACCGGCGATTTGCGCGGATGGGGCAGGGGACATGCGGCCTTTTAGGAGATTCCCGACCACGGCGCCACCGCTCGCAAAATCGTGATCACGCCCCTTCCGTTTTCCGTGTCGATGCCCACATTTGCGTCAAGCCTGAAATGATGGCGACGACCACGGCCGGTTGAGGAATGTCAACGCGATCAGTGGAAACCCAATGAAGATGCTGTCGCCATGCCTTAGCGCGTGGTCCGCGAAAGTGTGAGCGGTTTCGCGACAAGATCACGCGCCAAACTAAAATGGGGCGCGATCGGACGCAAAACCGGTTCCCACTTTTGCTGATCGCGCCCCGGGTGGTGCCGGCAGGCTGAGGGAACTCAACGATGAATATTGAAAAATACACCGAGCGGGCGCGCGGGTTTATCCAATCTGCGCAATCACTGGCCGTGCGCGATGGCCACCAGCAGTTCTCGCCGCTGCATATGCTCAAAGTGCTGCTGGACGACAGCGAGGGGCTTGCCGGGGGACTGATCGACCGCGCCGGCGGTAATTCCCGCGCCATCCTCAAGGCGACCGAAGACGCCCTCAACAAGCTGCCAAAAGTATCCGGCAGCGGGGCCGGACAGGTTTACCTGGCGCCCGAGCTGGCGCGCGCGTTCGACGCCGCCGAGAAGGCCGCCGAAAAAGCCGGCGACAGCTTTGTCACCGTCGAACGGCTGCTGTTGGGCCTGGCGCTCGAGAAGGGCAGCGAGGCCGGCACCATTTTGAGCAAAGGCGGCGTCACGCCGCAAAACCTCAATGCGGCGATCGAGGCGTTGCGCAAGGGCCGCACCGCCGACTCGGCCACGGCCGAGAACGCCTATGACGCGCTGAAGAAATATGCCCGCGACCTGACCCAGGCCGCGCGCGAGGGCAAACTCGATCCCGTGATCGGCCGCGACGAGGAAATCCGCCGCACCATCCAGGTGCTTTCCCGGCGCACCAAGAACAATCCCGTGCTGATTGGCGAACCCGGCGTCGGCAAGACCGCGATCGCCGAAGGTCTGGCGCTGCGGATCGTCAACGGCGACGTACCGGAAAGCCTGAAGGACAAGAAGCTGCTGTCGCTCGATCTGGGCTCGCTGATTGCCGGCGCAAAGTACCGCGGCGAGTTCGAGGAGCGGTTGAAAGCCGTGCTGCAGGAAGTCACCTCCGCCGAAGGCTCGATCATCCTGTTCATCGACGAGATGCACACGCTGATCGGCGCCGGCAAGGCCGATGGCGCGATGGACGCCTCCAATCTCTTGAAGCCCGCGCTGGCGCGCGGCGAGCTGCATTGCATCGGCGCGACCACGCTCGACGAATATCGCAAGCATGTCGAAAAGGACGCCGCGCTGGCGCGCCGGTTCCAGCCGATCTTCGTTTCCGAGCCGACCGTCGAGGACACTATTTCGATTTTGCGCGGCCTGAAGGACAAATACGAACAGCATCACGGCGTGCGCATCACCGATTCCGCATTGGTGGCCGCGACGACGCTGTCGAACCGCTACATCACCGACCGCTTCCTGCCCGACAAGGCCATCGATTTGATGGACGAGGCGGCGGCGCGGCTGAAGATGCAGGTCGATTCTAAGCCGGAAGAGCTCGATTCGATGGACCGGGAAATCATCCGGCTCAAGATCGAGCAGGAGGCGCTGAGGAAGGAAAGCGATCCCGGCTCGAAAACCCGGCTGCAGACGCTGGAAAAGGAACTCGCCGAGCTCGAGGAGAAGTCGGCGGCGCTGACCTCGCGCTGGAGTGCGGAAAAGAACAAGCTCTCCAACGCCCAGAAGCTGAAGAGCGAACTCGACGGTTTGCGTATCGAACTCGCCAACGCGCAGCGCCGCGGCGAATTCCAGCGCGCGGGCGAACTGGCATATGGCCGGATTCCCGAGCTGGAGAAGCGGCTCGCCGACATCGAAACCAAGGAAAATCCCGGCGAGATGATGGAGGAGGCGGTCACCGCCAACCACATCGCGCAGGTGGTGTCGCGCTGGACTGGCGTTCCCGTCGACAAGATGCTGGAGGGCGAAAAGGACAAGCTCTTGAAGATGGAGGGCAGCCTCGGCCGGCGCGTCGTCGGCCAGGCCGAAGCCGTGCGTGCGGTGGCGACCGCCGTGCGCCGTTCCCGCGCCGGCCTGCAGGATCCGAACCGCCCGATGGGCTCGTTCATGTTTTTGGGCCCGACGGGTGTCGGCAAGACCGAGCTGACCAAGGCGCTGGCGGAGTATCTGTTCAATGACGAGACCGCGATGGTCCGCCTCGACATGTCCGAATACATGGAGAAGCATTCGGTGTCGCGGCTGATCGGCGCGCCTCCCGGTTATGTCGGCTATGACGAGGGCGGCGCGCTGACCGAAGCGGTGCGGCGGCGGCCCTATCAGGTGGTGCTGTTCGACGAGATCGAGAAGGCGCACCCCGACGTCTTCAACGTGCTGTTGCAGGTGCTCGACGACGGCCGCCTGACCGATGGCCAAGGCCGCACCGTCGACTTCCGCAACACGCTGATCATCATGACCTCGAATCTCGGTTCGGAGTTTCTGGTCAATCAGCCCGAAGGCGAGGACACTTCCGCGGTGCGCGAGCAGGTCATGGGCATGGTGCGGGCCCATTTCCGGCCCGAGTTCCTCAATCGTGTGGACGAGATCATCCTGTTCCACCGCCTGCAGAAGAGCGAGATGGGCCGGATCGTCGAGATCCAGTTCTCTCGGCTGCAGAAGCTGTTGGAAGAGCGCAAGATCACGCTGACGCTCGATGCGCCGGCACGCGACTGGCTGGCGGCCAAGGGCTGGGATCCCGCCTATGGCGCACGCCCCTTGAAACGGGTGATCCAGCGCAATCTGCAGGACCCGCTGGCCGAGATGATCCTCGCCGGCGAAGTCGCCGACGGCGATCGCGTCGTGATCTCGAGCGAAGGCAATGTGCTGACCTTCAACGGCAAGGCGCCGCAGACCGCCGAGATCGCGCAATTCGAAGCGCCGGTGCCGAAGCGGAAGTTGAACTGAGATGGGCGGCCGGCGATGAGCCCGCGCTTGACCCTGGATGCCTAATGCCGGGGTGCATCAGGCCTCGCTGACGGCAGGTCCGGGCTCCTTGCCGTCCTCGTCGGCCTCGCTCTGCTCGATCTCCGCGAGGATATCGACGAGTTGGCGAACGCGACCGGTCGCCAGCGGCCGGCCGTCGTTCATCAGCGGTTCGTCGTTGGCGATCCAGGCCTGAGCCTCCGCCAATTCGTCCACCGTCGCGCCGGTGCCAATGATTTCGGCGATGGTCACATCGTCGACCGGGCCGATCGCTTTGATAACGTCGTCACGTGTGACGCGCTTCATGGCTTGTTATCCCTCAGCTGGCTCCGCCCGCCAGCGGCGGCGGGCGGAGAAACGCCGTGCCTCAGCTATGCGTGGTAAGCCGCGGCGGATGATGCGACGTGATCCAGAGTTCGATGGCCGCAAGCAGCGCCACGGCGGCGCCGATCACCACATGGACCGTCATCGCGTTGGTTCCCTGGAAGCCCAATACCCAGGGTGAAACCAGCGTCCACAATCCCACGATTAGGTTCAGCCATTCCTCCCACACAGCGAATGCCGCAAGTGCTCCGATGGCAAGCGCTGCAATCACGATGCCGGCGATGCTGGCGTTTTGCGAGGCTCGTCCAGCATCGAATCCGAATATCCAGGGCGACACGAACAGAACTGCGCCGAGGATCAAGTTCGCGACGTCACATAATTTTGCGTTCGTCCATTTCTCCATGACAACCTCCATTGAGAAGGTCTTCCCGTAGGGAACAACGGGAGAACGACCGCGCCGGTTCCGCGGCCGCGCGATAAAAATTTAATGAAACCAGCGGCATGAGCGGGCGCTTTGCCCTGGCCGGTAGCCGGTGACCACCGGAAAAAGACAACCTGGACGCGTTCCGGTGTAAGTGCGGTTGCAAATTCGGAGCCGCGATTTGCTGGCCTCTCGCGATGATGCGAGCGCTTGGTAGGCTGCTGTTCGATAACGCTGCTTTCGCCGCTACACCGCCCCGGTGCCCGCTCCAATGGAAGCCGGGTCACGGGCACGCCGCCTGGTTCCCGCGCCTATTTTTTCGTGATTTTATAGATCGCGTTCTCGATATCCGACGAGAAGTAGATCGTGCCCGACATGCCGACGCCGACCCCGGTCGGGATGTTGGTCGGCAGGCCGCCCGGCGCACCGGCAAGCCCGATCGGCAGATTGCCGGCGATCTCGGTGACGGTGCCCGTCACCGGATCGACCTGGATGATGCGCTTGGCGCCGACTTCGGCCACGATCAATCGGCCGTCGAAGGCCAGCGCGATGCCCTCTGGCATCTTCAGGTCCTTGGCGAGAATAGTTTTCTCGCCATTGGCCTCGATTTTCGACACCTGTCCGGCAAAGGCTTCGGTGAGATAGACCGTGCCGCCGGCGCCTGCGACCAGTCCGACCGGTCCGGCGAGATCGCCGATGACGACCGTGCGGTCCTTGCCGTGTTCGCCGCTGACGCGCAGCAGCGATTTGCTGCCGAGCTCGTTGACCAGGAGGCTGCCGTCATCGAGCAGCACCGCGTCATGGGGCGCCTTGAAGCCATGCATCATCTCTTTGGTCTTGCCGGTCTTGCGGTCGATCACCTGGACCGTGCCGGTGAACCAGCTCGACAGGATCACGTTATCGCCCTTCGCGGTGGCGCTCATCGGATATTCCAGCGTCACGCCATCGGCATGCATGCGGGCGGGCTCGGAGACCTCGCCGGTGGTGCCATCGACGGTGCGGTAGGCGAACACGTCGGCGACATAGATGGTGTCCCTGTCGCCGTCGGAGACGACGCCGATGCCGCCGGGCAAGGCCAGCTTGCCTGATATGATCTGTTTGGCGGCGCCGGTCTCCGGATCGACCTCCTGGATTCCGTTGTCGGCCATGTTGGAGACGTAGATATGGTCCTGGTCGTCGATCGCGAGGTTGTCGAGCGACGGCTTGAGCTGGGCGACCACCTTCTTCGCGCCGGTTTTCGGATCGACCCGCACCAGCTGGCCAAGCGCGGTATCGACCACCCAGAGATTGCCCTTGGAATCGAAATTGACTGCGGCCGGGACCTTGAAGCCGTCGGCGACCACCGTCAGCTCGGCCTTGTCGACATCGACCTTGGCGACCTGGCCCTTGAACCATAGCGGGCCGTATAATAGGTCGTCCGGCCCGAATTCGAAGCCGTTGAGGCCGCCCATCTTCTCCATGATCTGGCGCGGCGGCTTCACGCCCTCGACGTCGATCTCGTAGAGCGTGTCGCCGAGGAAGACGGTGCTGGCGTAAAGCCGGCCGTCCTTGCGGTAAGCGAGCGAGTTGATCCCGGCCAGGCCGGAAGCGAGTTTCTTGATCGGACCGTCGCCCTTGCGGGAGTAGAGATCGCCGGTGAGAAATCCGGTCCACGCCATGGTGCCGTCGGGCGCGAACGCGATGTCGTCCGCCATGCCTTCCGGCGCCGGGATTGCGATCTTGGCGGTGCCGGTGCTGCGATCGACCTCGTAAAGCGCGGCACCTGCGACGCTGCCGGCAAACAATCGCCCGGCCTTGTCGATACCGAGGCCGTGCACGCCGTGAAACGCCGAGCCGGGAACGAGTTGGCTCACCACATAGGTCTGCGCCGAAGCGCCGCTGGCGCAAAACACCGCCGCCGCGACAGCCGCACCGAGTGCAAGTCTGCTCGTCATGACGCTACCTCCCGTTGCTTATGGGAAACAGTATTCGTCCGGGATGCTCGTTTGGCAAACGAAACCTGCCGGAAAAGTCAGGCGCCGCAGCCATAAACCTGACATATGACGCCGCGCGAACGGCGTCTGATTCTCGGAAGATTCGATCGAAAAGGCTCAGCGATTGCTGACCTGCCGCACCGGCGCCGTGCCGGTGGCCTCGGAGACGCGCGCCGCGCCGCCGCGATTGCTCATCTGGGCATCGAGACGATCGCGTTCCTTCTCGAAGCTTGCCATGACCGGTCCCTCGAGCGAACGGCCGCGCGGCAGTTTGACGCGCATCGGGTCGACGAACCGGCCGTTGACCAGAATTTCGTAGTGGACGTGGGGGCCGGTCGATTGTCCGGTCGAACCGACGAAGCCGATTACCTGGCCTTGCCGTACCCGCTTGCCGACTTCCATGCCCTTGGCGAAGGCCGACATGTGGCCGTAGGCGGTCTCGTATCCGTTGTTGTGCTTCAGGCGGACATATTTGCCGTAGCCGCCTTCCGGTCCGACTTTCTCGACCACGCCGTTGCCGGACGCGAAAATCGGGGTGCCGTAGGCCGTGGCCCAGTCGACGCCGGTATGCATCTTGACGTAGCCTAGGATCGGATGGCGGCGGCCGCCGAAGCCCGAGCGCATGATCGCGTTGTTGACGGGCTTGCGGACCAGGAACTTCTTCGCGCTCTTGCCGGTCTCGTCATAGTAATCGACCACCGAATCGTCGGGGGTCTGGAATCGGTAATACTTCTTGGTTTCACCGCCGACGGTGAGTGCTGCGAACAGCACCTCGGTTTTCTCGGTGATGGTCGCGCCTTCGTCCTCGCCTGCGTAGAACACGTCGAAGGAATCGCCCGGCTGCACCTTGCGCTGGAAATCGACGTCGTACGAATAGATGCGAATCATGTCCTCGATGACGCTCGTCGGCACCTTGTTGCGCATCGCGGTCTCGTAAATGCTTTGATAGAGCCGCACGCCGCTGCCATCGTCATCATCGTCGTCGCTGTTGTCGGCGGTCTCGGTGACGGTGTTCATGCTCTGGACGTCGACGGCGACATATTTGCCAAGGTCGGACAAGGCGGCCACGGCTTCGATCGAGGTGTCGTTGGCGACGATCACGCGATAGGGCTGCAGCCGCGTGCCGGGACCTGGCGCTGCCGGCGCCATCAGGATGCGGAGCTTCTGGCCTTCCTTCAAGCCGCCGTCGCGGCCGCGGGGGCCAAGCGTCGCCGCGATCGCCTTGGCCTCATCCGGCGTCGCGCCCTGATCGCGCAGGATCGAGGTGACGGTATCGCCCTTCTTGACGACGTGAACGCGCTCGCCGGATGGATTGCCGCCGGTTGCCTGTTCCTTGGTCTTCGGCAGCAGCGTGACGTTTTCCGGCACCACGCGGGTTTCGAAGCCGGCATAGGGGTCGGCGACGGTACCTTCCGGGGCATAGGCCATCTTGAGGTCGGATTGAGAACCGCTGGCGTCGGCCGTGGCATTCGCAAGGGCGGTATAGCGCACGCCGCCGGTGTTGCCGCGCCAGTTCGCGGCGTCGCGTACCCGCATCAACACTTCATCGAGCGCGACCACGGCGGCGAGTTTTGCCTTCGGCAGCACCGGTGCGAGGTCCTTGGTGACGAAGGAGACCTCGGCGTCGGGCTCGGCGGCATCGTTCGGATCGTCGGAGGGGGCCGGCGTCTCGGCGCCGACGTCGGTCAGCATGCGCTGGGCATTGAAAGGCGGGATCTTGGCGCTGAGATCGCTGGTCGTCATCGACAGATTGCCGGAGATCCGGATGAACGGCCGCACCCGCATCACGTCGCGGTTGCCGACGCGGGTGACGGTGGACACCCGCACCACATTGCGCGCGGCGGTCGACTCACTGGGCGGCGGCAGGCGGTCGCTCTTGTGCAGGCTGACGGCTTTGTCGCTGCCGCTGAACGCGCCGCGCAGCGCGCCCTCGACGCGCTCCGGCACCTTGGCAAAGGTCATCTCGCCGTCCAGCGACGCAAAAACGGCGCCGCCGATCAGAGCTGCGCCGCACAGACCAGTCAGGATAGTGCCGCTAAACCATTGTACGGAGACACGGCGGCGATCGATCACCGCGGCCTCGGAGCCATCGACGGAAAGTGGCGGCTCGTGACCGAGATCAATGATCCCGGTCTCGCGTCCGTAGCCGCTCCCGCGTGACGCCTTCTGGCTCAACCCTGTATCCCCCCAAATTCCATCAACATTCGACAAGACCTTTGCTCGTTCCTGACCCGGATTTGCCCTCCTAGGGGCGATCCCGGAGCATGGCGTGCCGCACGCATGGAGATTCGGGAATCAGAGGCCAGAAGAAGACCGGCCGGAGTCTCGAACGTCAATGGCGTGCAGATCTCTCGATATGTTTCGGCCGCGTGGGAAAGGCGACGGGTTCATGGAAGATCGCCTGTCCCTGGTAGATGAACACCGGCAGCCCCCACTGGCATCCGGCGCTTCCGTGCATACGTTATAGCCAGAACGTCGCAGGATTGTGGCTCAAGTACGGCGCAAAGTCCGCAAATATCTAGACTTCTTGGCGTCGAAAATTTCTTCCACACGATGCGACATTTTGTTGACGATGGCTGTTGACAGGTCCGATTGGGCGGGCCTATAACCCGGCCACTGAGCGCGGCGCTGCATTGGCCCAACGGCCAAGGCAGTCTTTCGCGCCCTTGATGCTCCTCATTCTGATGAGTGGATCAACAGCCGATAGAAATCGGTTGTTATTTGCCGTCGGATAAGGGTGTCGGAACTCCCTTAGGGGAGAGGGTCCCTCGGGTCCCGGGCTGTTTGACAAGTGAAGATGAAGAAAGAGAAACGTGGACGGCGGAGTCCTTGCGTGGTCTCGATTACTTGAAAACTTCGGTTTTCATTGATTGAGGCCGGACGAAAGACTTCGGCGGTACACGTTTACATAGGTTACACCATCGTCGTCCGCGATGTGAATCGCAGGCGATAAATATGGTGGGACCTCGTCAAACGTTGTGATCAGCCGGTTTAAAGTTTCAAGTCCAACTTGAGAGTTTGATCCTGGCTCAGAGCGAACGCTGGCGGCAGGCTTAACACATGCAAGTCGAGCGGGCGTAGCAATACGTCAGCGGCAGACGGGTGAGTAACGCGTGGGAACATACCTTTTGGTTCGGAACAACACAGGGAAACTTGTGCTAATACCGGATAAGCCCTTACGGGGAAAGATTTATCGCCGAAAGATTGGCCCGCGTCTGATTAGCTAGTTGGTGAGGTAACGGCTCACCAAGGCGACGATCAGTAGCTGGTCTGAGAGGATGATCAGCCACATTGGGACTGAGACACGGCCCAAACTCCTACGGGAGGCAGCAGTGGGGAATATTGGACAATGGGCGCAAGCCTGATCCAGCCATGCCGCGTGAGTGATGAAGGCCCTAGGGTTGTAAAGCTCTTTTGTGCGGGAAGATAATGACGGTACCGCAAGAATAAGCCCCGGCTAACTTCGTGCCAGCAGCCGCGGTAATACGAAGGGGGCTAGCGTTGCTCGGAATCACTGGGCGTAAAGGGTGCGTAGGCGGGTCTTTAAGTCAGGGGTGAAATCCTGGAGCTCAACTCCAGAACTGCCTTTGATACTGAAGATCTTGAGTTCGGGAGAGGTGAGTGGAACTGCGAGTGTAGAGGTGAAATTCGTAGATATTCGCAAGAACACCAGTGGCGAAGGCGGCTCACTGGCCCGATACTGACGCTGAGGCACGAAAGCGTGGGGAGCAAACAGGATTAGATACCCTGGTAGTCCACGCCGTAAACGATGAATGCCAGCCGTTAGTGGGTTTACTCACTAGTGGCGCAGCTAACGCTTTAAGCATTCCGCCTGGGGAGTACGGTCGCAAGATTAAAACTCAAAGGAATTGACGGGGGCCCGCACAAGCGGTGGAGCATGTGGTTTAATTCGACGCAACGCGCAGAACCTTACCAGCCCTTGACATCCCGGTCGCGGACTCCAGAGATGGAGTTCTTCAGTTCGGCTGGACCGGAGACAGGTGCTGCATGGCTGTCGTCAGCTCGTGTCGTGAGATGTTGGGTTAAGTCCCGCAACGAGCGCAACCCCCGTCCTTAGTTGCTACCATTTAGTTGAGCACTCTAAGGAGACTGCCGGTGATAAGCCGCGAGGAAGGTGGGGATGACGTCAAGTCCTCATGGCCCTTACGGGCTGGGCTACACACGTGCTACA